>NZ_CP009516.1:2509303-2822966 GCF_000970285.1 Methanosarcina horonobensis HB-1 = JCM 15518
TCGATCTGGTCAGCTCCGTCAATGGCGATATCCAGCTCAGGGTTCTGGGAAAGGGTGGTCAGCCTGATTCCGGCATCTATCGCCAGCATTTCGGACTGATAGGATGTAACAACCCCCAGGATATCAAGCCCTTCCTCCTTCACCCTGCGCCCCAGTTCTTTTATTGTATACGCAACTGTTGAGCCTGTACCGAGCCCGACAACCATTCCTGAGCTGACAAGCCCTGCTGCAGCAATTCCTGCCGCCCGTTTTTCAGGAGAATCAGTAGAAGTATTTCTTTCAGTCATTTTATGTTCCACCTTTCAGCTCTAAAGAGATTAACTAAAGAGACTAACTAAAAAGATTAACAAATGCAACAACTTTCAGAACAGGAAGTCCTTTCAAGCTTAAAAGAGAAAAATTTGGGATCAGGGAGAAAGTCTTCTCCTGTCCCTTGGGAAGAGCACGGTATCCCTGATATTGTCAGTTCCGAGCATGGTCATAACAAAACGTTCACAACCCATTCCCCATCCTGCATGTGGAGGCATTCCGTATTCGAAGGCTTTAAGGTAGAACTCAAAGCCGTCAGGGTTCAGGCCCTGTGACTCAATCCTGCTTTTGAGCAGAGCAGGAATGTGAATACGCTGGGCTCCTGAAGAAAGTTCCATTGTGCGGTGCATCATATCAAAAGACTTGCTGAACTCAGGCCTGTCCTCGTAAGGCATGGCATAGAAAGGTTTGATTTCCGTGGGCCAGTCAATAATGAAGTAGTGGGACTCGCCTGTGGTCTCGTAGACATAATCTCCTACTGTGTGCTCTCCAAGAGTGCCCAGGTCATCTCCCCAGTGCATTTTCTCTTCCGAGCGGCTGTTTATGATCTCGATTACTTCATCATAGGTAAGTTTCAGGAAAGGAGTCTTCGGTACCTTCAGTTCAACCCCGAGAGCTTCAAGGGAGGATTTGCAGTTCTCGATTACCTGTGTATAAACATAAGCCACTAGGTTTTCCAGGATCTCCATTACATCGAAGTGGTCTGCAAAGCTGACCTCAACGTCAATGGAAGTGGCTTCGTTTAAGTGTCTGCGGGTATCGTGCTCTTCTGCCCTGAAGATTGGCCCGATTTCAAAGGCTCTGTCAAAGCCGCCTCCCATGAGGATCTGCTTGAAAAGCTGGGGACTCTGGTTGAGGAAAGCTTCCCTGTCAAAATAAGTAATCGGGAAAAGGGCGGTTCCTCCTTCTGTTGCCGTAGCGACGACTTTTGGGGTTGCGGTTTCAATAAAGTTGTTCTTTACAAAGAATTCCCTGATAGCCTGAAGGGATTCGTGCCTGATCTTGAAAACTGCAGTTGTCTCAGCTCTTCTCAGATCAATAAAGCGAGAATCAAGCCTTGTATCGAGTTCGGCTTCCACCTTTCCGGTAGTGTCCATGGGAAGGGGGGAACCTGCCACGTTCAGGATATTGATCTCGTCAGGGAGAAGTTCATAGCCGTTCGGGGCTTTTTCTTCAAACTTGACAGTGCCGGTTACTGAGATTACGGACTCGCGAACAAGCCTTTTTGCGGTCTCAAAGAGCTCTTTGTCTATTTTTTTCTTTACAAGTGTAACCTGAGCCTTTCCTTCCCTGTCCCTGAGCACGACAAAACAGATTCCTCCGAGGTCTCTTACCTCGTGGACCCAGCCTGCAAGGGTAACTTTCTGACCGTTATCAACCTTATCCGGTTTGATATCGGCTGTATAATGCGTTCTGAGATTTGCTAAAGACATAAATTCACCTAATTAGAGGGTAAATTAAACGTAAATATAAGAATGAAGCTGAAACGTAGGTGAATAGTCATAACTCATTATTAATGTATTTGTTCCCCGAATTGCGCCTCGGGAGTACGCCGTCCTTTTCGCTCACTTCGCTCGCTCAAGAGGACTAATTTAGATGTTTATTATTACTTTTGCTTCATCAAGGATCATTTCCGGCATTTTTTGGCAAAGAAAAATAACAACCGGAGAACCTGAAAAAGTTATATATAAATTCTGTACTATTTTCGTACTATCTACTAGTCTAGAAGGGAAGAGAAAAACTAGTGTCGTGTCAACGATTAAATGTCGTATAAAATTGGCTACAACTATTCGAATCATTCGACCCTTTAGGATTGACGCAGCATAGCATTTTTTTACGGATAAACTCATAGAAACTTTACTTCACATTAGCTCAAGATGATTACATGAAAAAAAATTTTGTTAACTTAAAATAGTTGAAAATTGTAGCTTAATAAACATTTAATTGATTTAAAGAATAAAATTTTCCTGAATTTACGATATTAATTTTTTCCTCATATTCTTTCAATAGTTTGTGATCATTTTCACGTGATGCATAAATAAAAATATTATTTAAAACAATCATCAAATTACTTATATTTTTTAATTGAACAAATATTTTTTCAGCCTCTTTAAGACAACTTAACTCGATTTCAACTTGATTCAAAAAGCCGTATGGTGCACTTAAATTTGAATAGCAGATACCAACTTCATTATACATGCCTAATTCTTTGAAACATTCCATTGCTTTTTTGAAATATTCAATAGATTCTAAAGGTTGTTTTTCTTTATGTAAATTTCCTAAACTTACATAACACCGTGCAATTCCAATTAATTCTCCATTTTTTGTCCTGATATCTAATGATATTTTTAAGTTTCTTAAAGCATTATCAAAATCTCCTAGTTCCTTGTAGTAGTTTCCAATTGCCATGAGAATGTTAGCTTCCACTCCAAGGTTAGAATCCTCCTGTGAATTATACATTTTTATAGCTAAATTGAAATTTTCAAAAGCTTTTACGTAATCCTTAAGCTCGGTGTATATGGTTCCAATGCCTACGTAACAGTTAATCCTCTGAGCTTTAAGTTGATAACCATTATCATAGATATTAAGTTCTTCTAAGGCTTTATTGTAGTGAAAAAGTGCCTCATTTAGTTTATGTAACATATGAAAAATAAATCCTAAAGATAAATGACAGTCATGCGGACCAAATGAGTTCTTACGCCTTTTACTAATCTTTATAGATTTCTTGAAATATTTTTCAGCTTTTTGATAATTAGAAATCGAAGTAAACATTTTTCCGGCGAAAATTTCCCTTACTCCGTTATTATTAATTTGTCTTGTCCAAGCTTTCAGATGAGTTTCCCAATTCACAGTCCTTTTCAAATAAATAAAGTTTCCAATATCTTTCTCATACATCTTCCACAAATTCTTTATAAAAACATCAGTATTGCATTTTATACATATTCCATCAAAGTTATAGAAAGGATTGTTAACATCTATTTTTGTTAACTCTTTTGGGGATATAATTTCATCAAGACTTTTATGCTTAACAAAAATAACTTCCTTATTTTTACTTAATAAATTGTTTAGATATGGATTTATATCAAATTTATCTGAACAGCTATAACCTAAAACTAGAATTTTGCTGTGAGATCCACCCAAAAAAACGTAATCCATAATCTTTTTTTGGTTTTTAGTTAATCCTTGACCAACCTTATTCACAGTGTTTAACAAGGAATCATATCTCTCTACACTTCCGTGAATTTTAAACAAATTAAGTTTGCCTTTTTTGTTTTTGAAGTCGATTTTTGAAAAATCATCGTCATCATAGTGAATTACAAACTCAAGTCCTTCTTTTATTAATGCTTTTTCAAAGAGAAGATCAAAATTTGTAGTTAATATTGTTTTAACGATGCCTAATTTTGCTAATTTTGCAATTAGTACATGATTTGTGTTTGGCTCTCCATATCTAAAAATTTGAAAAATTTTCTCATCCGCATCTGAAGCTAAATTATGTACAAAATATTCAAAAGGCATTTTAGAGCTAATTATCTCTTCGACGTCTTCTTTCTCCAACATTATTTTATTTAAAATAGATATTTCCAAATCATGTGCTAAAGGCAATCCAGAGTTTTTTGAAATCCCAGCACCTGCGAAAATCGCTAATTCATTATCTTTAAGTGTATTTAAATTAAACACGTTCTCGCTGTCTCTCTAGAATTATAATTCTATTTATTGTCTATCTATGTAAGCGTAATAGAAAACCTTATTAGAAAATTAAAAAACTTTAACAGACCATTAATTCATTTTAGAATTTAAACATATTATATTTTACTAATTACAGATTTTATGTTAACCACAGGCCCTTAGCCAAGTTTAAGCATTTAGTCTCTACAATTAAAAAAATCTCAGTCAAAAGCCCTGATCGTTATGTGAAAGCCAGTCTTTACGCATAGCAGGCAGATAGGCTTCGCCACGCCAGAATGACATCATTCCAGAGTGTTCGGGTTCGATTGTTTGCAGTTCCAAGCTTGTGTCCGGGATACCTCTATAAAAATAGCATAGAAGGGAGAAAAAATAAAGAAAAAAAGGAGATCAAATTATTATTTTTCAACAAGCCATAGCAATTTGACCAGCTTGCAAGTTCATATTGTTAATTCCACGCGAAACGCTTACTTTTTCAACATTAGCATTTCTAAATTTAGCGAACACAGTTATTGTCACTTCTATATCTGTTTTCGAAATCGTAACAAGGGATTTAAAACTGGTAGTGCCACTCAATAAAAGTTTTGACACACCAAAGTTTTTAGAGGCATTAAGTAATTCTACACCAATAGGAGATCCATCTATCCCAAGGTCTAATACCAAATCTCCCATTTCTACAGAAGAATGATATTTTTGACTTTTATCACGGAAAAAGAAAATATCCGTTTCAAAATCATAATTCCAAAAATCAATATATCGATGATCCTTATCCATTCTCACCCGATCTCCTTTTTGATTCCTGTTGGTGAACAGTTATTAACCTAACTTTACTGGGACTGGCAATTATACAAACTATTACTATGATCAAATCATATTTGTCATCTATGCTGTAGAAGAGCTTAAATTTACCGTCTGTTTGTTCTTCTATTTTTACAGGACCTTGAGTTGCCATTAAAACACAAATTCCATCAAAATCTGGGACTATACCGTTCTGGCGTAGTTCCAGCATTTCGAGAAAATGATTAGTCGTAATAAGATCACGGTTTTTTGCATGATGCATTACGGTTTCAATAATGTTCAAAAAGTGCCCTCAAAAGTTCCAGTTTATCTAAGGAAACATAGATTATACATCTTAAAAATATTTCGTTTCATGGTGTTTTCCTGAACATAAATATCCAAAAAATATTCACAGGTATGGAGAAAAACACAGTGGAGATACCCCGCACTCCGTAAAAGTCTTCATTTCCAGGCTTCGTCCCCAAACCTTTATACGCGGAAAACCTGTACGTGTGACAGGCAGATAGCCGCGAACTGCGCGGCATGCCAGAGCGTCCGGGTTCGGCTTTCCGCAGGTTGGGACCCCCTTTCCGGGATGTCCGCTCTCAGAATGGAACAAAGAAAGAGCTGTAAAGTTTTTTATGATAATTTTCTCTGGATAATCACGCCGCTTTGCGAGCATATCTAAACCGAGTTAATGTCTTTGGCCCCCATAAGAACACCACGATCACAGCCGTGATAGCAATGAGCCCATAGCCGATAGCCCCGTCGTACAGCTGGAAGGCTGAACGACTACCGGGAAATATGCTCCTTCCAGTATTGGTCACGGCATGAAAGAGTATGGCTGCAAAGACGCTTTTTCCAGTGTTGTTATAAAGCCAGATAGTCAGAATCCGGAAACTAACGGCCAGTACAAATCCTCCCCATATAAACAATCCCGGAGTCATGCCCATTGAAAGCATCGACGGGAAATGCCATACCGCATGGATCAAACCAATGATGAGACTGGCTGTCAGTGCGGTGTACCGGACTTGCATAGGATCGGTGACGTATCCCGAGTAGCCAAGCTCTTCACCTGCAGCGGCTAAAAAGAACGCAATAAAGAGGAGCGGTGTCAGAAGGGGCGGGTTCCAAACAGCTGGGACCGGTAGCCCGACGAGACGCATTATCACGTAGGTCAGCACGTAGATAAACGGCATCAAGAAAATGATGGGAACATACCAGACTTTTTTCGTGATCCTCTTATAATCGAAGGCTCTTTTCAACAGATTCTTTACCCCTAAAAGTTTCTCTTCCCGGTACACAAGGATGGATGCCGCTACCATTGGGGAAAAGGTGGCCACAATGTCTGTCATGGGAAGATTATCCACTGGAAGCTTCATCGGATAAATTGCATTAAGCACCCAAAGTGGAATAGAAAGAGCGTAAACCAATACAAAGAATAGAAGTGGTGACCTTTTTGATGTGCTGTTATTCACGACTTGCAGTCTCCTTGAAGGATTAAATTATAGTTATTCGCTCAACTAATTACACTTTTTATAAATCCATTAATTTTAGCGTTATGTGTGGACTGCAACATAGTCATCCTATCTTTATAGGACATTTTTTATTTAATAATGTCAGTTAAAGGATTTCTTATTTCCCATCAAAGAACAAAATCAGAGTGATGACATAGCAGGGACACCCCGCACTTCATAGCAGTCTTCATCTCTGAGCTTCGCCCCCCAAACTTAAAACTGTACGTGTTGCAGGCAGATAACTGCGAACTACACGGCATGTCAGAGCGTCCGGGTTCGGCTTTCCGCAGGTTGGGATCCCCCTTCTAAGACACCGTCTCCTCAGGGTGGAAATCAATATGTACATGAATTTCGAAAAAGTTACGGTCTGAATTTAAAGTTAACACTACCAGTTATCCAAGTGCAGAAATGATTTGAATTTTAGGACAGCCTCCAAGTTTCTATATTAGTACTAAGAGAGATAAAAGTCAAATAAAAAGATAAACAAAGTGTAAAAATGGAATATAGGCGTAAAAACTGAGGTTTAGAGGAGGAAAAATAGCGTGAGAAGAGAAATAATAATTTTTCTGATAGTTCTTGGTGTGTTTTTTGCTGCTGGTTGTGCTGAGAATGGGAATTCGGATGAGCCTGCACCTTCCACACCTGCTGAGGAAGTAGATAACGGAGAAGTTGCAGGAACCGAAGAGGCTGCTACTGGAGCAGAATCTGAGATTTTTGATGTCGAGATACGGGACTACAAATATATACCTCAGAATGTTACTGTTAAAGTCGGACAGACCGTCAGGTGGACCAATAATGATACCGTTCTCCATGATGTAGTGGGATCGGGTATTGAATCCGAGTACCTTCAAAAGGGAGAGAGATTTACCTATACTTTTGAAGAGGAAGGAACTTACCAGTATATCTGTACGATACACCCGTGGATGGAAGGGGAGGTAGTTGTAGAGGCCTGAATAACGAAGGAGCTCCTTAAATAGGCTCAGTAAAATCAAGTTGAGGCACATCCAGAAACATCCTGCGTGGAGTTCCATTTTTCTACTTTTCAAAAACAAAATTAGGGAACTTTTGTTCCCATTCATACTCTTTTGTTTATCCTTTTCCGCAGCCGCTAAAATATCCTCTGAATCTGGCAGTAAATAAAAACACATAAGCTCACAGCTTCCTTCTTCTTTCTCTCCTCTTGTCTGGTTTCTTAACTCCTGATCTAACAATACGCTCTAAACTTGTTTGATGGCTCTAAGATGCTTATATATGGATAGAATGTAAAGCTTTTATAGGGCTGTAGATAACCCTAAAATAAAGGAGTGGGACTGACAATGGGTGAAACAGATATTAGTGAAATCGATCCAGCGTGTAGAAGTGCACCAACTAAGACGATGAAAGAGGGTGGAGTAACAAAAATACTTCATAATATTGATTCCTTTGTAGCAACCGGGATAGTACCAAAGGACTGGAAGCCAAATCTCATTTTTGAAGATGAAATAGTCTGGAAAGGATGGCTCTATACCCTCCAGTACGAGGAAAACAAAAAGGGTGAGATAACTAAACACTATGTTTGTCTGTATCCTAATGACTGAGGCTCTTAGAGCCTCTGAAAAACATGGTGTAAGGGAAATAAACACGCCAAAAATACAGTCAAATATGGAAACGTCCAGAGTTGAGATCCATTTTATTACTTTTCGGAAAACAGTTTGATGTTTCTTTATTTATCTAATTCATCCTCTTGCTATCGAATCATGTGTTATGAAAAACTCTCTCTATGTGGAGACAACTCTCGCCATGTGAGAACAATGTTCTACCTTTAAGGCGAACTTGACGAATAAATCTCGGTTTTCGGCACTCTTGAAACAAGGCTTTGATATGCCGGAAAGGGTACTCTGGAAGGTAAGATGAATGTGAATCTTTTGTAGACATTTCTCTCACAAACTCTTTTTTTTATAAACTCTATAGTCTGAAAGAAGGTATCAAATTTGATTTATTCAAAGTCCAAAAATGTCTTTTTTGAAAAAAAATCTCTTCTGCAAGCCCGGATATGACGCGCCCGGGACTGAATAAAAAATAAGGCTGAATATGCTTGAAAATCTTATTCTATGCATTTTGGAGGAATATTCTACACGAATGAAAGTTAAATAAATACTTATACTGCTCAAAAGGAATTGAAATTTAACTTTAGCTTTTTTAATGAATTATAATTAGATTTCCAAAAATATGTATTTTTGCTAGATAACTATATGTACTGGAACTGAAATCTAATGATTTAAACATAAAACTATAAAATTTCAGAGAAAGAGGGAGTCAAAAATTATACGAATTGTACACCTTTCAGATATTCATTATTCAGAAACATATTTTGTCCCGGAAATTGCAGAATCCATGCTGCAAAGTATTAATCAGTTGAACCCGGATATAGTGGTAATTACCGGCGACCTGACAGAAAACGGGTTTTCAGCCGAATATAATGGAGTTAAGAGGTTTATTGACAGGATTACGTGTAAAGACAAGGTTCTTGTCCCTGGAAACCACGACTCTAAAAATGCCGGTTACCTGCACTTTGAGGATCTTTTCGAAAACCGGTTCTCAACTAAAAATATCGGGAACCTGACTATTGTGGGGGCCGACTCATCACAGCCTGACCTTGATGAAGGGCATCTCGGAAGGGAAAATTACGGCTGGATTAAAGAAGCCTTTTCCGGAGAAACTTTCAAGGTATTTGCCCTGCACCACCACCTTGTTCCGATTCCTCTTGCAGGCAGAGAAAACACAGTCCTTGTCGATGCAGGAGACGTTCTTGATCTCCTGAACCGCTGTAAAGTAAACCTTGTGCTGTGCGGACACTGCCATATTCCTCATGTCTGGAACCTGAACAACATGCTAGTTGTAAATGCAGGCACCTTCTGTTCTTCCAAGACAAGAGGCAAAACCACGCAGTGCTTTAATTTGATCCAGGCTGAAAGCAACAAGGAAACCGGAAGAAGGGACGTTGAAAAAATTGAAAACGGCGGCTGGAAAGTCCGGGTTTCAAGGGTTTTTCCTCACGGGAACATTGAACTTATCACGGAAACCGTAATGTGAGAATTTTTAAGAATTATCTTTTTTCCTTTTCCGCCACTCAACCAGCTTGTCTATTTCAACTCTCTCAATTTCTTTCCTCTCAGCCAGATCCTGCAGAATTTCAAGAAGCTCTTTTTCCCCGACCTCGAGACTATACCTGTCCTTAAATTCGGATCTTATCCGGGAGACATCAAAGGTTTCATTTCCAAGAATCTTTTCAGTAAAACCTGCAAGATCTTCATAACGAGCCCAGGGATAAATGATCCAGCGCCACCTGATGATTTTTTGTCCATAAAAATCAGGAACGAAAGAAGAGCAGGTCTTGTGCTGGAGAACTGCGGTTCTGATCTCTGCAGGTTTAAGGCTCTGCACATAATCAACCGAGAGTCGTAGAGTTTCTCCGGTATCGGTAATGTCGTCCACAATAAGCACTTTCTTCCCACTAATATCCGTGGAAATAGGGAATTTAATCCCGGCTTCAGCCTTCATGCCAGCTCCCCATCCATAGTGTTCGACTTTCATTGAGGTAAGCTCGTTAAAAAGCAGGAAATCCGAAACCAGCCGACCTGGAACATAGCCTCCCCTTCCTATAGCAATTATCAGATCGGGCTGGTAGCCTGAAGCTTTGATTTTCCGGGCAAGAAGTTTTGAGAGGCGAGAAACCTCTCCAAAGCTTACAAGCTCACACCTGAAGGATCTGTTTTCTACCGGAGAGCACCCGGACTGCTGAGTTACTTTTTCTTTTCCTGCGTTCAGATAGATCGCCTTCTGCCTGATGCTTTAATATCCTCGCTTCCGAATATAAATTATTGGAAGCTGTCGTCTTGCGAACTGTCTATCCAGGAGCATGATAGTACGCCTTCAATATTGATATGAAGTGCGGATTCCGATCACCTTTTCCTCTGAAATTACTTCAATTCCGTCCACCACAGCATAGACCCTGAAATAGAGGTTTCCTGCAGCAGGTGCTATTATACTGCCTTCAAACTCCTGGGGACTTGTTCCGCTCTGTGAAAAGCTCCTTGCAGGATATGCATCAATACTCGGACCTGCGTGAGTAGAACTGCTCAAAATACGGGTATCACTGATATATCCCGGAGACCCGCCCGAAACCTTCCACCGAATATTAAAGGTCTCTCCTCCCCGGACTCTTTCCGGTGACTCAAGAACCTCAATAATAATTTCTTCGCCTTCCGTACCGTGTGGTTCCGTAATTTCAGGTGTCTCTGTAACTTCAGGTGTCTCTGTAACTTCAGACGTCTCTGTAACTTCAGGCGTTTCACTCTCTGTAATCGGCTCCACCTGCCCGCCTTCGGTGCAGCCTGCTGCAAAGACGAACGATATACAGACAAGTATAGAGAAAAAATGAATCACGTTCCCCATTTATACAACCCCTTGAAATAATCTGGAAAAATCCATTGACAGCCATATAGATCCAGACTCAACTGTATTCTTTTTACTGTATATTTCTTCGTGACAGTATTGCTTTAAACAGGTAAACAGGCAGGAAAAAGAATATTCGAAAAATCCTCCGATTTTGATCCCCCAATTATAAGTTTACCGGGAAATATATAAAATTATTTTCAAAAAAAAATGAAAAGTGTCTTCCTGTTTCTACCAAAAATAATTTTCCATTGGTTCTTTTAGGTCGTGAAATCTCAAAAGTTAAGGTAAATGAGCAAATAAGTCAGCAGGTAGAAAGGCAGATAAACAGGCAGGTAAAAAACAAAAAACACTCGATCGAAAAACCAGAAAGGGTTCTAAAAGCGTTAAAAAGCGGCATTTTTATATACCTGCGCCTCACTACTAATTTTACCCACAAAACGGATTTTTCTTGATAGTTTTAAAAGGAGGATAACAATTATGGATTTCAAAGCAATTCTTACAGTACTTGTACTCTGTACTCTTTACTTTATCTATCACTTTTCATCCGGTGCCATAGCCTGAAAAAATAGCTAAAAAGGAGTAGAACAATGGACTTCAAAGCAATTCTTGCAGTACTTGTATTCTGTACTCTTTACTATATCTATCATTTTTCCGGTGGAGCTATAGCCTGAAAAAGAAGAACAAGAGCGAGATAAAACGTTTGCTTTATCCATTCGAACCCAGGGTTTCCATAAAGGATATGACAGCATTTTGCGTGGGTGCCGTATCCGGACATAAAAATTATTTTAACTCAATACTAAAATAAATAGTTCTTTAAAATTAGATAGTTCTGCCTGAAATTCGGAATAATAACCTGATATGGTAAATAACGTTGCACAGATCAGAAATATCTATAAATTAGCCCTTTTGAGCGAAGACCATCGCTAGAGCTCATAAGAGCGGCGCGAAACAGACCTCGCGATATTGCACTTTCAGTGCAACTTCCAGAAAATCTCCATTTCCTGCGATCCCGAAACGAAACTAGGGTGCTGAAGCAAAATTTGGGTGGCACAATTATAGGGAAACCATTTTTTCGATTTTACTCAAAAATGTCTAGAAGATCAGAGTGGACGGCTAACTTCTGGACTATATAAAACATTTTTTACCTAAAACATTTTTTTTACCTGGTTTTTTTACTGTTCCAGAATAAGTGCTAAGGGTTGCATTAACATACTTGAAAATTCATCTTATTACCTGAAAATATTTGAACCTGGGAAATCATAATATAAAGCGAATCCGGGGAAGGAATAGATAGTTGGGGGATTGATGAAATTAAAGATTTATTAAAAAAAATAGACTTTAAAGCTCTACTTGCAATTCTCGTTTTTTTGACACTTTATTATATATACCATTACTCTGGCGGAGCTATTGATTAAAAACAAATCGAAAGATCAAAAAACAAATTCGAGAGAAGTGGAATCTTGAAATAACCACAAAAAGCCGAACCTGGCTTTGGATAAAAAGCGTAACTGATGAAAAGGAGCTTCAAGCTATGCTTTCAAGAGAAAACGATCAAGCAGTGCGCAAAGGGCTAGCTTCTATAGATGAGGAATTTGACGAAGGGGTCAACCAAGCTCTTGCCTCCCTGACAGAGATAGGTAAAAGGTATCTTAGCGAAAGAAAAGAACTGGAAGCTGAAAGGACGATATCCTCCATAAAAGAAATAGGAAAGGCTGCTGCCCTTCAAGGCATGGAGAATGCAGCAATCAATGCTATCCGGTCTCTGGAACAGATTCTTCAGTGCTCGATGAAGCAGAACATGGAAAGCATAACTGTCAGGATTCTGCTTTCCTTCGGGAGTATCGGAAAAGTCGCTGCCGAACAACAACTTGAGACGGTAGCCAAACTTGCAGCCTCAATGCTCGGGAAAAGCGGAAATACGGCAACTCTACTTAACAGAGAAAGAGAAACAATTGCAGTTACAATCGGGCTTGGTGAAATTGGAAAATCGGTTGCCAGGATGAAAATCCCTGATATTTCGGAAAATGCTGCTATGTGTGTCACCTGCCTTGGAGAAACCGGGAAACTGGCTGCTCAGAAAACTCTTGAAGAAGCTGCAATAGGAGCCGAACTTATGTTAGAAGAGATGGCTGCAGCCGCGATGGAAGAAAACCTCCAAGGTGCAGCTGGAAACATCGCAGCTTCTATTGAGGAAATAGGAAAAAGCGCTGAGGAAGAAGAGATGGAAAATGCCGTTTTTCAGGCTGCATCCGCCCTTCAGACAATTATGAGCAGTGCAGGAAGTAAATACCTGAATGATGCCTCAATTGCGGCAAAGATTGCTCTTGAATCTTTTAACGAATTTGATATAATAAACAATGAAGCCAGCATCAAAAAAATAGAAGAAATCAGGGAAATGATGAGAGCGCTGTGGGCAGATTCGAAGTAAAAAAGAAGAAAAAACAAAGATAGTGAAAAATGGTACAAAAAAATCCGGAAAAATAATTCCGGAAAAGTTCCGGAATCCTCAGTTTGTAAGCGACTGGATAGGAGCCGGAATTCTTCCACCCCTATTCACGAAAGTCTCGGAACTGAAACTGCTTACCGGCATGATAGGCGCACTTCCTAGCAGCCCGCCGAACTCTACGGAATCCCCTACGACTTTTCCCGGAGCCGGAATGATACGGACGGCTGTTGTCTTTTTGTTGATCACTCCAATTGCCATTTCGTCCGCAATGATTGCGGAAAGAGTAGTAGCAGGGGTATCGCCCGGGACTGCTATCATATCAAGCCCTACGGAACAGACGCTGGTCATTGCTTCGAGTTTTTCAAGCGTAAGGGCTCCGGCTTTAACTGCTTCGATCATGCCTGCGTCTTCACTGACAGGGATAAACGCTCCGCTCAACCCCCCTACGGAAGAAGAAGCCATTGCCCCTCCTTTTTTTACGGCATCATTCAGAAGGGCAAGGGCTGCCGTTGTGCCGTGGGTTCCGCAGCGTTCAAGCCCCATAGCTTCCAGAATAGCGGCAACACTATCCCCGATTGCCGGAGTTGGAGCAAGCGAGAGGTCAAGAATCCCGAATTCCACACCAAGCCTTCTAGAGACTTCTCTTCCTACCATCTCTCCCATGCGTGTAATTTTGAAGGCTGTCCTTTTGATTGTCTCAGAAATCTCGGTAAGGTTCGGATTTTCAAGTTCGCAAACAGCTGCATTAACCACGCCAGGGCCGCTTACGCCTACATTAATAACACACTCGGGCTCACCTATCCCGTGAAAAGCTCCTGCCATGAAAGGATTATCTTCAGGGGCATTTGCAAAAACAACGAGTTTGGCACAGCCTATCCCATCCCTGTCGGCGGTCAATTCAGCAGTATTTTTAATTACTTTTCCCATAAGGCTTACTGCATCCATGTTAATGCCTGCTTTTGTGGTTGCAACATTTACTGAAGAACAGACCTTCTCAGTTGACGCAAGGGCTTCAGGAATGGAATTTATTAACTTAAGGTCGCCCCCGGTTTCTCCTTTATGGACAAGGGCGCTGAATCCACCTATAAAATCAACACCTGCTTCTTTTGCAGCTTCGTCCATTGTTTTTGCAACGGAAACAAAGTCCTTAGTCCTGCAGCTTTCTGCTGCTATGGCTATGGGGGTTACGGAAATCCGCCTGTTGATGATTGGAATTCCATACAGGTTCTGGATTTCATTCGTTGTCCGGACAAGGTCCTTTGCACGAGAAGTTATTTTTTCGTAGATATTCTCGTTAAAGACCTCGATATCAGGGTGGCTGCAGTCCCTCAGGCTGATCCCCATGGTAACGGTCCTGATATCCAGGTGTTCCATTCTGACCATCCGGATTGTTTCCATGATTTCGTTAGGGTTTATAAGCATGAAAAATCCTCCGACTTTCTTACTGATCAGATCCTGTGCATGAAACGGAAAGCATCTTCGTGCTGTACCTTGACCTCGACTCCAAGGCTCTTGCCTTCGGCGTCCATAGCCTGCTGGAAAGCTGCAAGGTCAAAGTTTTCCTTCGGAGCTTCTGCAAGCATGATCATTGTAAAGATGCCCTGCATGATAGTCTGGCTGATATCGACAATGTTTACATTGTAACTTGCCATAACCGTGGTTATCCTGGCAACAATTCCTACTCTGTCGCTACCAATAACCGTGATAATGAAACGGCTTGATGTCATGAAATATCTCCTTTTGAACCTGCTTTATCTGCAGGTTAGTACATGAAAACTTAAACAGGAAATTTTGTCCAGATTGAAGACCTGATATCTACAATTATCTCTGGAAACCTTCTTTATATGCCTAAACTGGTTTTAATAGTTAAGCTTTTTTGCTACAACGAGAAAAATAACTATTAACACATGCAGTTAGTGAAGTTAACAATTGGCTTCAAAAACGATGTTTGGACGTAGGATTGACTGCAAAGATCCCAGTTATTCAACGTTGGAACTGTCTAAGATTCTACGAAGCATTGCATTATTTCATAACAAAGTTAGACTACTATCAAAGACTATTAGGGAGACATCATGAGAATCAAAATTTGTGGTATTAAAAGGGTTGAAGATGTTTTTATGGCTGCATATTGCGGTGCTGATGCTATTGGTTTACTGATGGGACAAAAATATCCATCAGACGACTTTATTAACATAGATTTAGCCCAAAAGATCGTAAAAGAATGTCCGCCATATATTTCGCCGGTGCTAGTTACACATCTGGATGACCCTGAAAAAATTTCTTATCTTGCATCCCAGATAGGTTTTACTGCTATTCAACTGCACTCGGATTGTACTGTTGAAAGTATCAGATCACTGCGTGAAACCCACCCTCATATAAAAATAATCAAAAACTTTCATGTTGACGGGTTAGAGATGATTCACGCTATGAAACCCTTCGAATCTGTGGTAGATGCATTCATTCTAGATACTCTAGATTTAGCAAACAATAAAGTAGGTGGAACAGGTCTCACACATGATTGGAATATTAGTAGAGATATTGTTAGAAAAGTTTCGCGCCCAGTTATCTTAGCAGGAGGTTTGACTCCTGAAAATGTTGCGGATGCTATAAAGATTGTGAAACCCTTTGGGGTAGATGCTAATACCGGACTTAAAGACTCTAGTGGTTTCAAAGATAATACGAAAATGTTTAATTTTGTGTATCGTGCGAAACAAGAATTTTTCCAGGTCAGAAACTTGTCTACTAAACCGAGAGATAAAGAAGTTTTATGGATTCGCTCTTAAAACAATTTTTAGACATTAAGTACCTGTAAAAATGCCTGCAAATATCCCTCGAATATTAATGAGAAGGAAGGCCTCCGCTTTTGAGATAAATTGAAAAAATCTTTTAGTTAAATTCTCTTAAGGGTTCTTTGACTGCCAGGAGTAAAATTATGCAAAGACTTTTATTATTATATACAAATTATAAAAGGGGATTGTATTGAAGTATCAATTTAGGGGATCACACTATGGGGAGAGATTCATCAACCAAAGAAAAGGGTTCTGTAACACATGGAAATAAAAACATAACTTCTGAAAAATGTACGGATTTTACAGTTCCTTATGTAGGGGAAAACATCAGTAGATGTAAATGTCCGGAGTGTCCGGTCCAGGCCGACAGTCCGTGTGCACAGGATAAAATTAAAAGTTCAAGGGAAGCAATGGAATATATGCCCGCAGGGGATATCCCATATCCGGAGTATATCCCCGGGGTGTACTGTGCAAAAGGTAAGTCCCAATGCAAGGACCTTAACTTTGACAGACAATGCATTTGTGATTCATGTGATGTCTGGAAAGAGTATGGTCTCAAAGATGCAGATCCGAATAATCACTTCTGCCAGCATGGCAGAGCAACTTAATTATTAAGGGTAATGTTTTTACTCAATATTTTACTACTCAAATGATGTTAATATACTGATATTTAATATACTGATATTTTTGCAAAGGGGGCAGAGTTATAATTTTGGTCGTTATTCCTCTTTATAATAAAAAGCCACATGTTAAAAGAGCGTTAAGTTCTGTTCTAAATCAAACAACTCAGGATTTTGAAATAATTGTCATCGATGACGGGTCAACTGATAAAAGTGGATAAAAATCGATACCCTTGATTTTGCAGCTTATTTGAGAAAGCTGACTACTGATGTTTTCAGTTCACATAATCTTCAAAATAAGGATATTAGTTTCAAACTTGACCTTGAACAGGTTGACCTTGGCATGGATATAGCAATACCTCTTGGAATCGTTGTAAACGAGCTGGTCTCAAACTCTTTCAAATATCCTTTTCCTGCTGGAAGAAAAGGAGAGATCCAGATCAATCTTCTATGAATAAGAAGAGGTTATATCATATAACCCAGAACAGTAGAGAAATTGTGCCTTTTTACTAATTCTCCTTTTATTCTACGCTGAATCCTATGACAAATTGAGTACCTTTATCTCTTTTAGGTTCAATTTCGCCGTCTATCTGCTCAACAAGAAGGTTTACAAGCTGAAACCCGAGGAAATCTGAGTTTTCAAAATCTATCTCTTTAGGGATGCCTTTTCCGTTATCCGATACTTCGAGTTTGTACTCGAAGCCATTTTTTTCCTTGCAATGTTTATCAGGACCGAAAATATCCTTTTCAGCAGCAATGGTTTCAGTTCTGAGTATATAATATATAAGAAAAGTGATTAAAAGCATTAAATCTTTTTATGCTAAATTAGTTTTTGTTTAGAAATGATTTTTGATACAATTTATTTAATATAATTTATGCTATTACTATGTACTGGAGTTGGGAAGTCGAATTGGGAAGTGGGGTGTGGGGTATCATCCGCACCAAATGAATCACCCGGAGGGCGCTGATCCTTTCTTCGAATCGATATGCTTGGGGGAGCATAAAATCCGAAGAGACTGTATTGGGGGATACAGTAAAACAGCGCCTTTGGGTCTCTTCTTACATTACTCTTTTTACTGCTTTTTTCGCTACTTCTTATAATACTTCCATGTAAATTGCTTAGGGGTGGCTTATATGGAGTTCGGAGGAAACCAAGTTACTAGACTAACTGTATATCTGCTGAGTATAAAGAGAATATTAAGAGATAGTCTTGGAACTCTACTTTTAAAGGGATGGAAGCAGTTAGATAAAGAAAAAACTACGCTTGTAGATGATCAAGCAATTCCTGAAATCCTTAGAATCCAGTCTGAAGAGTTTCAGAGCAAAAATGAAAAAGATATAATAAAATATTCAAAATATTCTAGAGAAACATTCTATGTAATCAAGAGCCAGAATAAAGTCATCGGCTATTGCATATACTATCTTAAACCAACAGTTTCCTTTAAAGGTTTTAAGAAACAAGCCGTAATTCATTTGATTGTAATCGACAGAAACTTTAGAGGCAAAGATTTTGCTGAGAGGCTATTAATTGAAAGTATTAAAGAGATGAAACTAAACAAAATATCCTCAATTCTTTTGTATGTAAACGTAAATAATGTTCCTGCCATAAGATTATATGAAAAAACTGGTTTTGTAGTAGTAGAACAAACTGAAAACATATGTGGGCAGAAGGAGAAGTGCTACAAAATGGAACTAAAGTTACAGTATTAAGAAGTTCAAGTAGAAGTGATAAAGTTTAGAAAAGTTTGCAGGAAAGTGATTGAGCCTACTAATTTGCAATCCTTTACAGGCTCTTTGAGCCTATCCAGACCCGTCCCAATACAAACACCACATAAAGAGCCTGGTCACCAAGCAATGCGCCTGCAAATAACTGCTAAAAACCTGGTCTGGGCAGGATTGTCCGGGCTGTCGAGCTGGCGCAGGCATACCGCTGAAAAAGAGAATTCTATCTTTTTGTTCAATTATTACTTGTTTTAATGATTTTTGGTATACAGAAAATAATGTAAAACTTATACATAAGTTGTATAAACGTAGATTTATTATATTGTCTTTATGAACTCGTAATTACATAAACTCCATAAAATAAAATTTATTTTTCCAAAAATTCATTTATATGTAGACAAAACAAAACATGTGATTTTAAATAAAATAAGGATGTTAAACAATAAGAAATTTTTGACTTTATGCCAGAATATTGGAGAAAAATATGGATAATATTCGAGCCTCTGGCAATGATATTGTCGGAGATATTCCCTGCGGAACACATTTCTGCCTTTTCTACAGGACAAAAGAAGATCTGATAGATGTCCTTGTTCCTTATTTCAAAGCCGGACTAGACAATAACGAGTTTTGTATATGGATCATACCAGAATCTCTTAGTTTGGAAGAGACAAAAAAAGCCTTGAGAAAGGACATTCCCGGTTTTGATTACTACATGGAAAAAAGGCAAATCGAGTTTATTTCTTATGCTAATTGGTTCTTAAAAGAAGGTACTTTCGATTCGAAAAGAACCTTAAACTGCTGGATTGAAAAGCTCAATCAGGCTCTAACCAGTGGCTACGATGGACTGAGGGTGGCAGAGGACACTAACTGGTTGGAAAAAGAAAGCTGGGATGATTTCGTTGATTATGAGGAAAAACTGGATTCCCTCACCAACGGATGCCAGATGCTAATTCTTTGTACTTATTGTCAGGATATATGTAGCGTAACAGAGACTATTGATGTGATTTCCAATCATCAAATGTCTCTTATCAAAAAGAAAGGAAAATGGGAAAAAACAGAGAATCTCACGCGAAAGAATATTACAGACCTGAAACAGGCAGAAAATATAATCTGTGAGAGCGAAGCACGTCGTAAAGTTGCTGAAGCTATTGAGGTTGAGCGGCAAAGGTTTTTTGACATGCTGGATTCACTCCCGGCAATGATATTGCTACTGACATCTGACTAGCATGTTGCCTTTGCTAACCGCAGCTTCCGTGAAAAATTCGGCGAGCCAAATGGTCGGCAATGCTATGAATACTGTTTTGCGAACACCAAGCCCTGTGAGTTTTGCAAGGCATATAAGGTACTTGAAACCGGTAAACCACACGGTTGGGAATTTACCATGCCGGACGGAAGTATATTCGATGTTTATAATGTCCCGTTTACTGATACTGACGGTTCACCCATGATCCTCAAGATGGAAGTTGACATTACCGAGCGAAAAAAGATGGAAGGAGCTCTTAAAAAAGCACGTGATACTTTAGAAGAAAAGATTAGACAGCGTACAGCAGAGCTTGAAAAGGCTTATAACTCTTTGAAAGAAAGCGAGAAAGGTCTAGCTGAAGCTCAAAAAATGGCTCACCTGGGCAATTGGGATTGGGATGTTGTAACTGATAAGATACATGGATCTGATGAAACTTATCGTATTTTTGGGTTAAATCCTCAAGAATGCACTGCAACTTAGAAGGAATTTTTGAACTTTGTCCATCCAGAAGATCGGGATTACGTTGATAAGGCAGTTAAAGAGGCATTAAATGGAAAGCCTTTTGACATCGACTATAGGATAATTTCAGTTTCTGGAGAAGAACATATAGTCCATATGCAATTCAAAGTCATTTTTAGTGAACAAAATGTTCCTATTCGAATAAAAGGAATTATTCAGGATATTACCGAACATAAGCATCTGGAGGAGCAAATTCGCCAGCGAGTTGAAGAACTGGAATTGATGATGGATGTTGTGCCTGTTGCCATCTTTATGGGACACGATTCACAAGGTCAAAACATTACAGGTAATAAAAAGGCAAATGAATACTCTGAAGCTGAAATTGGAGAGAATATCTCGGCAAGTATCACACATACGCGGCGCTTCTTTCATAAAGGTCGCGAGTTGCTTGCAGAAGAATTACCCGTGCAACAAGCCGCTTTAAAGGATATTGATGTGCGTGATGTAGAAATTGATTATCTGTTACCGAGTGGACAACGTAAAGTTGTTCTTGGGTCAGCTAGTCCACTACATGATTCAGAGGGGCATGTGCGTGGTAGTGTCGGCGCGTTTGTTGATATAACTGAGAGAATAGAAACCGAAGAAGCTCTGGAAAAGATGCAGGGAACCCATATAAAAGAAATTCACCACAGGATCAAAAATAATTTGCAGATAATATCATCTCTTTTAAGTCTTGAAGCTGAAAAATATAGCGATACAAAGGTTCTTGAATCCTTCAAAAACAGCCAGAACCGCGTAACCTCAATGGCTTTGATCCATGAAGAATTATACAAAGGTAAAGATATAGATACTATCGATTTTGCTGCCTACCTCAGGAAATTGACTGCAGACCTGCTGGATTCATACCTTGTGGGCAGTGATAATATAACCCTCATTCTTGATCTTGAACAATCTCATTTTAATATGGATACGGCAATCCCTCTTGGAATTATTGTCAATGAATTGGTCTCAAATGCCCTGAAGCACGCTTTTCCAGACCGAAGGAAAGGAGAAATACTTGTAGCCCTGAAGAGAACGGAAAACTTTACCATATACGAGGACGAATGCAGAGAGAAGGGTAATTTCCAACATGTACTTACAGTGGCAGATAACGGAATAGGCTTTCCTGATGAGATAGATCTCCAAGCTGCTGAATCTCTTGGACTTCAACTCATATATGTTCTTATTGAACAGATAGACGGCTGCATCGAACTTAAAACGGATCACGGGACTAACTTTACGATCTGGTTTAACAATTTAGAAAAATGATTCGTTATGAGGTATTTGCTCACTTTCTAAATACTATTTTTGCAAATCATTTGCAACCCCACGAGCCGTCCACCATCCAGTCCAATACAAATCCTATCCTCAGTCCTGAACTCCCTGCAATGCGCCTGCAAATAACTTCTCTGCACTGTATCCGGGTAGATTGTTCCGGGGCTTCGCAATATGGAGAGAAAACTAAATGCAAGCCAGTAACATTGAATTTCGGAATATGCTAAAAAATTTGCACTTTCCTCTTACAAAGAGGGAGCTTATTCAGCAAGCCATGAAGCGTGGAGCTAATCTAACCTTTAAAGGTTAATTCTATTTTTCTGTGAGTAAGATAATTTCAGTCACCGATGAGAAAATTCCATATATCGTATCAGGTATGAAATCATTAATCACCTAAAGTCCAGCAATGGTCATTAGAAGCGTACTCTGGATGACCTGATATAGTTTCAAGATATCTGAGTTACAAAACAAGAGTTTAAGTAATCGCAAAAGTAGTATTATCATTAAAATCAGCCAAGAAGCAGATGGTAGTGGTTGAGTCCCTATTCTCAACCCTACCTGCGATCCAACCCATTGGATTAAGAGGAAACCCTATTGCCCTTAATCTAGACATATATAATAACAGGGTTCTATATATCATATTTGACGCAAAATGTTGTTTCTGATTTGAAATTTCAATATAATTAAAAAAATATATAATAGCAAATATTTTAATGTTATTAAAATAAGCTATGTTAAATTATTCTTTGCTTGAAAACAATTTTTGATATAATTTATTTTATATAATTTATGTTATTAGTATATGCCGGAGTTGGGAAGTTGAATTGGAAAGTAGGGATGGAGTATCACCAGATAAAGAATCTCCTGGGGGTTGCTGATCCTTCTTCGAATAACTTGCTTGGGGGAGCATAGTGTTCAAAGACTGTATTGGGGGATACAATAGGACAGCGCCTCTGGGTTTCTTCTTACATCATTCTTTTAGTTGCTTTTTTCGCTACTTTTACAGGCTCACTAAGCCTCTCTTTCCATGCCCCAAATAAACTCTTAGCTGCCAGCCTTAACTTAAAGCCTTCGGGCTATGGCTTACTGCTGCATCGAAAAGGTGTTTCTTGGTGAGATTCAATCATCTGGAATCTGGCGGAAATGCGTAAGATATCAGAGACAATCGATGTGATATCCAGCCATCAAATGTCTTTGATCAAAAGGAAAGGAAAATGGAAACGGATAGAAGAAGCGGTTATGGAAGAAAAAAGCCTGATTGGTATGTCATCCAGAGAATGTTATGCTTAAATCAGGACTCTGTTTTAAAACAGAGACTTACCACTCTGTCTACAAGTCGCTGAACATTTTCCCCTCCCCTTATTTTTATAGAGAAGTCAGCATATCTGTTATATAGAACGAGCCTTTCCTCAAAGAGCTCTTTGAGGCTTCTGTCCCTGAGCCCGACTATACCCCTTTTTCTCGCATTAGGTATTCTTTTTACTATGCTCCTGAAGGGTGCATCCAGAAAGACTATTTTTGAGATCTCTCTAAGGTGCTTCATGGATTTTTCGGAGTAAATTACACTCCCTCCGGGAGATATGATACAGTTGTCAACCTGCTCAAGCCCCAGAATTGCTTCTTCTTCAAATCTGATAAGCGCAGAGTCCCCCTGTTTATCAATGAGAGCCTGAAGGGGCATTCCTATTTTCTGTGTTATCAGGCTATCAACATCAATAAATGTATAATTCAGACGTTTTGCAAGTGCCTTGCCTATAGTACTCTTTCCCGCTCCTGCCATACCGATTAATGTTATGTTCATTGCCGCTTACTTCCTGCTGTCAAAAATCAAGGAACTTACTCATTAAAATCCCTTATGTGAGAGGTCTGCAGTCGATAAGTTACCAGGACAAAATATAATCTTCTGCTATATAAAATGTACAACATGAGCGCTTTAAAGAAAAAGAAAAAAATTATAGTGAGTCTCTAGAGTTTTTCAGATATACCAGGAATTTTTTAGTCGACATTTACAATAATTTGAGAAGAGAATAAAACACCGGATCTGAGAAACTGTTATCAGATTCAGAGATTTATTTTTTCGTAGTTTGTTCTTTCCTGTCTAATGGCTGAGAGCTAAGACTGCAAATATGTTTTTCAACTTCTTTAGAGGAATACATGAAAGCAGATATATACTCCAGAAGGACAAGTCTGCTGCCTGAGATATAATGCCTTAACAGATTTCGGGTCGTAAGTTTATCCACCTGTTCGAGTGAAATAATTGCAAGGTACATAAGAAGCCGGATGAAAAACACAAGATGAAGCACGAGCATTTTGACCCAGGGACTGTCCGAACTGATAGCCATCCCGCAAATCCAGTTGCAGAGCTTGAGAGAATGAGAGAGCAGCCTGATCTTATAATAGTGCAAAAACAGAGCCAGAATCACAAAAAGAAACGCAGATCCCGCTAATAAATTCATTTCCTGCGCTGCTAAGTCCATATGAGTCATTAATCTTACTTTCTATTATTATTTGAATTTATCCATTTTTCAGAAAAAGAGTAAAGAAGAGGAGTAAAGAAAACCGGAAGGGATGCCCGACAAATAAAGTGTCTGACCAGAAAAGTTTGTCTGCATGCACCCCTATAACCGGACCATGCCTTAATTTTCCGGAACCGTTGTATAAATCATACCTGTCAGCCCCTTCTGGCGGGAACGAAAACGGAAATCCGGATTCTGCTGTTAGCAGGAGGAATGGTCTGCCTGTAGACATTTACTTTAGGTTGAACTTCTATTTAACACTTTTCTAAAAATTCGTAATAATATATAAGCTACGTCTAATTAAAAACCTGGGAGCCTGAAGAATAAACCTATTTTCAAAAAAATATAAGGGACGAAAAAATATAATCTGCCATTATAGCCTGTTTATGCAGCCTAGCTTTATTCTCTGGTATTTTCGATTACGTGTTTGCCTCTTTCAGCCGGGACAATTGTCAGTTCAGCGCCTGGAAACTCTTTTTTAAGTGGCTCACCTTCGGCGATTCTGTCCATTGTGATTGCAACTGCTGCAACTTCGGAATGTGGCTGGCTTCCCACAGCTACGTTCCAGTCAGCAAGCTGGTAAATTTCCGGCGGAACTTTTTCTGCGCCTACAACAATCATGAGCTTGTCACATATTTTGAGTTCTTGAGTAACATCTGGCAGATTAACCCCGTACATGGAAAGATGGCAGACTTTTCCGCCTTCTTCTTTCCATTTTCTGATTTCTTGCTTAAAGTTGACGTTATTTTTAATGTAAAAGTTACCACCCCAGCGCCTGACCACATCTTCAAGGCTCTGCATAATCCCTGGGTCGTCAGAAGCAAGAAGCATGCCTTCAGCTCCGAGCATTCTGGCAGTTAAGCCAACATGTGTAGTGATCCTTTTGTCCCTCTCAGGACGGTGTCCAAGGCGCAGTAATACAATTCTCTTCATGTTCGGCTAAAACCCTTACAAGGTATTAAAGGGTTTCAGTGAAACTTCACTGACAAAAAGGAAAAAGGAAAAAAGGAAAAAGGAAAAAAGGAAAAAGGAAAAAAGGAAAAAGGAAAAAGAAAAGAAAGGAAAATACGAATTACTGGAACCCGTAAATTCCGGGGATTCTTTTCAGAAGCATGCCTTCGACTATTATCGGGTTTGTCCTCTGGGCCGTTGTTAATGCGGTATCAAGCTTGAATTCCTTTTCAGCGTAGATTGTAAGGATGGAATCTCCTTTTTTGACCTGCTCTCCCATTTTCTTGTGGATTGCAACCCCGGCTCCTTTGTCGTTAGGAGCTCCTGCAAGTCTGGCAATCTCGATTATCCACTTGTTGTCAAATTCGATAACATACCCATCTGTAGAAGCGAAGATGTCAGCAGTGTACTGTCCTACCTGTATATCATCGGATTTAATGCCCGGGTCTCCTCCCTGGGCTTCAATGATCTGTTTCATCTTTTCATGGGCTTTCCCACTCCTTAGCGTTTCAAGTGCAACCTCTTTTCCTCTGTCCCTTGGAGCCGCCCCTCCCATCTCAAGAAGAATTCCGGCAAGGGCAGCGCTCTTTTCAATTAGACTGTTAGGACCTTCCATGCTCTCCAGAACATTCAGGGCTTCTCTAACCTCCAGCGAGGGCCCGACTTTTCTTCCTATTGGAGAAGAACCATAGGTAATAGCGCACTCGACGTTCATTCCAAGCCTGTGTCCCAGGTTAATCAGGTCTCTTGCCAGTTTTTGACCAGCCTGGACAGTGGGAACCTTCGTACTCGGACCTACCGGAATATCCATTACTACATTATCCGCCCCTATAGCTCCTTTTTTTGCCATGATTGAGGCAAGCATCTGGTAGTAAGGATCAATGGACAAAGGATACTCGACTCGGATAAGCTTGTCGTCGGCAGGTGCAATATTGGTAGCTCCGCCCCAGACGAGTGCACCTCCCACTTTTTCTGCTATCTCCTTGACTTCCTGAGAACTGAACTCTACAGGAGAGAGCACTTCCATCAGATCTGCGGTTCCACCTGCACCTGTGATTGCTCTCGAACTTGTTTTCGGTATAAGTAGCCCGTTTGCAGCAACTATGGGGACAACAAGGAGTGAGATCTTGTTTCCAGGCACTCCTCCTATCGAGTGCTTGTCCATAACAGGATGATTGTCAAATTCAATCCTGTCTCCGGTATCGATCATAGCTCTTGTCAGCCATTCAACTTCGTCATCAGTCATCCCGTGGATATAAGAAGCTGTTATAAAGGCGGAAAGCTCGATATCGCTCAGGTTTTCTTCCACTATATCGTTTACAAGCAGTTTGATCTCCTCCTGGACAACAGGTCTCTTGTCCATCATTTTCTTAATAACGCTTGCAGCTTTTGAGCGAAATGCCGGGATAACATCGACTGGTTTATCCCAGTCCTCAAAGTGTTCGTAGACTTCAGAAAAGACCCCAAGAGTGCCCGGAGGAACCATATCGTCAGTTGTGTCCACAATGGCAGAAAGGCTTTGATGTCCACGAATGCGGACCCTATCTCCAGGGTTGACTCCAAGTTCCTTGGCATCGGCAATATTGAGCAACACTTTGTGTTGTCCTATTTTTATATTAAAATGTTCCAGCTTCAACTGCATCGAACAAACACCATCCTTTTCATCCTCAATATAATTGTGGTTTTGTCATTGTAATTAATTTCGCCTGAACCTGACATTCTGCTGGCTTTCCGGTGCTAAAAGCCGCCAGAAAGTCTGAAAAAGTATATGAGATTGAGAGCAGACATAATACATCTAAGGTATGGTATCAGGCTGGATTCTCGGTTATCTGATAAGAAATGAGATACTCAGATTATCTGATAAGATATCAGACTATATACTGAACTGACCTTATATACTGAACTGACCTTATATACTGAACTTACCCGGCATATTAATCTTTTTATTATTTTAAGCAGTGACGTGAAAAACTCTTCTGGAAACTCTTATTTTCGTTCCTGTATTAGTACAACGCCTGTGAGTACGAGAAGAATCCCTACTAACTGCCAGCCTGAAAGCATTTCCCTGAAAATGAAATAACTTACAAGGGTGCCCACAACAGGCTCTATTGTAACTACTATAGCTGCCCTACTCGCTTCAACTTCTTCGAGCCCTTTTGTGTATAACAGATAGGCAAGCGTACTGGGAAAGATGCCCATGCCTGCAAGGTAGATCCAGAAACTTCCGGTAGAGAAAGCTCCTCCGGAATTTTCAAAGTTGACCAGAGGCAGAAGGGCAAGGCTTGCAAAAATGAAAGTATAGGTTATTATTGTAAGTGTATGGTACTTTTTAAGGGCAGCCTTTCCGAATATAGTGTAAAGGGCATACCCGAAACCTGCCCCTAACCCTGTAAGAAGCCATGGCAGAGGGATAAAAGGAGAACTCCCGAGTTTCGGAAGGTAACCGGTTACAAATGCGCACCCTGCAAGAGTCAGACCCAGAGAAAAAAGTTTTTTTGCTCTAAGGCTTTCCCTGAAAAACACTCTGGAAAGAACCGCAACAAATGCAGGGGCTGTATAAAGCAGAGTAACGGCAATTGCGATTGAAGTTTCCCTTATGGTGATGAAATAGCAGAGGTTAAAGAAAGCAAGGCTGAGGATACCCGTCCCCACAAAATAAAGAGAATCGCGAAATCTGAATTTCAGCAACTCCGGCCTCGTAAAAAGAAGGTAGATCAGCATTATAACAGCTGCTGAAAAAACCCTGAGGGTTACGACCTGCAGAGAAGAAAAACCTAACCCGTACAGCCCTCGAACAAAAATCCCTATCGTACCCCACAGGACGCCGCTCGCAATAATCAGTAAATATGCCCGTTTTTGCATTTCTTAACCTTCTTTCCCCATATCTTCAGTTTAGTATATCTATTTCCATTTGAAATCTTCGTTTAATAGAATTTGCGGCCGAATAATCCAACTGAAAAAGCGTAACACCGAAACGTAACATCATTTGAATAATCGCTCATTAAAACGAATAAGAAGGAGAAAAGAAAGGG
The DNA here is from genome assembly GCF_000970285.1 of Methanosarcina horonobensis HB-1 = JCM 15518. NCBI lineage: Archaea > Methanobacteriati > Methanobacteriota > Methanomicrobia > Methanosarcinales > Methanosarcinaceae > Methanosarcina > Methanosarcina horonobensis. The sequence goes on from NZ_CP009516.1 coordinate 2,537,120, forward strand.
CAGTGTCCCGAATTTCCTGTTAATTCGAAGTCAAGTTTTTGTGCGCAGTACACGAAACCGGTCTACTAACATCGAGTTTCTATTCGATAATTTTTTAAAATTTGTAATTTTGCAGACAAATTGGCACGCTGCCTAAGAAAGAGAAAAGAGAAAAAAAGAAAAAGAAAAAAGAAAGATTAAAACTCTTTCGAACTCAATCTCTGTAGTAATCAAATAGTAACATTTCTCCTGAATGCGCATCAATCCATACTGAGGTCGGATAGTTATCTGTTGTAAAACTTGAATCTACAAACCGGATCCACCATGCCAGATGAATCCTATCATCGCTGTTCTTTTTCCAGACAAGACCAGACGAAATAACTTTTACAGTATTTGCTTTTTTTTCTCCGATGTATGATTCGCTACTCATATAGTCCTTGAGAACTTCAACTGCTTTTTCATCCGTAATACTTGGTTCCGTATCAATGAGTGCTATCTCCTCTTCAGACATAGACCAGCTTTTATGGTAGCTCGAAACTTCTCACGTTTCTGCTTTTCGAGAAAAAACAAAGCACATAAAAAAGTAATAGAGTAAAAAAAGATTATGAATTAAAAATAAAAAAATACTTACTGGAACTCAGTTATTTGTACTTATATATTGAAACCAGACCCTTGGCAACAGCTATTGAAATTATGGATATCAATACTGCAGTTAAGAGAACCATGAAAAGATTTTCCTGTTCAGCAAACTGAAACATAAAATAGAAGAGAATAACACTCAACACTACTCCAACAAGCAGCAGAATTGCTGCCGGTCCTCCCAAAATCTTTTCAGTATCCTTAGGCATAAATACGGTCCCTCCTGAAATAATTACCAGAAAATTATCGTTCAAACAACCTTTTAATTTATAGTTTTCAAGTTAATCTTTGTAAATTACCTTTAGAGCTTTCGTTAATCTAAAAGCCCGAATTCAACAAAGAATCAGGTAGTGATTATATTTTTTAACGGAAAGAAGTGAGTTTCAATTCAGTATAGCAACCAGAGATAGGAATGCATTAGTAAAGGGGATCTCCAAAGCTTTAAGCATACCGATTCTCACAATATTATAAAAGAACCGGGTTATTGAAACATATATTTCAGAGATGTCTAAATGCATTCATGATATGTTATACAGATGTACAGCCTTCTGGTTCTAAATAAATTTATAGTTTTTGATTTAGGAGTCCAGCATGGACTTGCTGAAAAAGAACTACTTTTGAAATAACAAGTTGCTCATCATCTATTTTTATGAAGTTGATGCTTTAGAGAAAAAAATAAATGAGGTTGAGACGCTGAAAACCGAATTATCCTGCCTGCTGTCGGCTAAGTCAGCTCGTGGCACGGAAGAGCACAACCTTGAAAGATGTCGTTATGGAGATTATGGAATATTATAAATGTGGGTGGCTGTTTTAAAGGTAAAAAATATCCGAAGAATCTGTGAGAAAATAAGACTTTTACAGAAACTCAAGGCAAAGAGATACATAATATTCCCTTGAAATCTTTTTAAGCCAGTCCGGAACCAGAAAATACCTGTCAACAATAAGTTCGTTCAGGTAATACAGGGACTCTTCGGTTCTGCACTCGCTAAGTCTCTTTACAGCCGTCCTTCTCCCCCATGCAGATCTCTCTTCGTCAAGAGCTTCAAGATAAAGCTGGTATTCTTTACTGTCGTCCATTAAAGTAAAATTATCTACCAAAGAATATAAATATTTGTATCCGGTGTCAGAAGCGTGGTATCCAAAGGTTTTTTAGAGGACATCTTTGATCCTGTGAACTGCAGTTAAACTGCAATTATATGTTTTGGCAGACAGGATGAACTTCAGATTTCCGAAGAAAGTATCTGGATAATAAAGCTTAAGAACTAAAAGTAAATCAAAAAAATTAGTTATTCTGAGGAAGAGGATAATGTAATTTAAAAAAATTCGGGAAAGAAAATAAAAGGGATTCCCTTTAATGCAGTGATCAGCTGCTGGTAATCCCCCACTCAAATGTTCGGTCTGTGCTACAAGGTAGCGCACAAAGATATAGTGCCAGCATAAATATAGTTTCCGAAATTCTTCTGAAAAGCCAAAGGTTACTAAAAACGTTATATAAGATTCTCAATAAGCTTTCTGAAATAGCGTATAGGGCTGTAACAGGTACAAAAAGGCACAACATATATAAAAAAGTGATTTTAAGTTGTAGAATGTAAAAATAGGAAAAGAGAATTCCCATGCAATGATCAGTTGATGAGAATTCCTGCACAAGGTTTTTGTTCGCTTTTGTTCGCTATGCTTACTAAGTAAGTAATTATTCGTCAAAAAAGATATATAATTACCGGGATTGAAATTTCAATCTACATGACATATTAGCTCGTGTTGAAATGTTTAATGCCATCGATAATTTTGATAGCATTATTAATTTTTTTGCCTTCATAAATTATTTTGAATGAATACACAAATAGAAATGGGAAAAAATTAATTTGAAGTTATTTTTGAGCCTATTCCAAAACTAATATTTTATTGAAATTACAAATTTAGTATTATGTCACTCCATGAAATCGATGATGCTCTGTGAGAATCTATAGAACATCATCTTTCTCTACAGAAACCACATAAGAAGACCTCTTTCAGACTTTAGGGAGCTAATGAACGGGATTTTATATGTTGTTTCAGGTTATACCTGGCAAAATGTTCCTCATCATTATGGTTCCAAGTCAACAGTTCATAGATTCCATCTCTATCTATGCGAACACGAATGGTTTGGTATAGTGAATAAGGTTGTACGCGTTAAAAATACTTGTAACCTTGTCTTCTTGAGCGTAGCTTTCCTTTATAACCATAATTACATTTTATTGGCCATTTTTATGTTCATTTTTCGCCAGTTCTTTAACATACTCAAAGTTCCAGAGAGGAACTCCTTTTATTTCTCCTTTCTCAAGATGTTCCAGTTCATGAGCTGCACTATAAGCCGGCGTGCCTTTCAGTTGTATGCGTTTTTTCTTTAGCTCCCTTACTATTATTTTCCTGAACTCCGGGTTTACTTCTGCAAATATAATCTTTTTCGCCTTCAGGGTTATTAAGTAGGGTCTTTCAACCAGTTCTCTTTCTTCTTTTGTCCCACATTTTTCGAGCCTGCGAATTACTCCTTCTTCCTCTATGATTTCGGGATCGATGAAAAAGTAGATTTTTTCCAGAGTATAGCCAGTTTTGCCTTCTTCATTGTAATAGGTAATTACATCTTTTACTGCCATGCTTTTTGCCTCTTCGGTGGCATAGCTCCATGAGCCTCCCGATTTCAATGAAAGCAGAAAAGGAAGAAACAGATCTCCCTGAATTTCGAAACTGGAGATCATATTTTTTTCCAGGGCTGAAAACCTGAAGATCGCCCGAATTTCTTCAGCATCCATATTTTGCATCCCTTCCATCATCCATTTTCATATTCTCCTCAAGAGTTTGAAGGTCGAAGTGTATTTAGTTTTTCCTTATTAAAAAACAAACTTTAAGTTTGGACAGACATGCGAACCGGGAGTGAGGAAAAAAATTCGAAATTATATGAAACAGCAGGGGGGAAACTATTTAGTTTGGGGCCAGTGAAGTTTTAGGTATTCGGTGGCTAATCCCCGTTCATGATGTTTCTGCTTCCCAGGACTTCAATAGTTCTTTCCTGCCTTTATTCAGTTATATTTTAATTGACTATTTTTACTTACCATAGCGTAAAGGATTGTAGACTAGTAAAGTTATCTTTTTTCATTTTCTCGTGGAAACATTGGCAGCAAGTGTAGTCTTATAAGTTTTCTCTCCAGATCATCAAACAATCAAAGTCAAGGAATAACTACGGATTCAAAATAAGTATGAAAAACAGTCAGTTTGATGATCTGGAGAGAAAACTTATAAAGAGTTAATTAAAAGAGATTTGTGGAGATTAAATGGTTTTCTATCATATCAGAACTCCATAATAGAGACAATATAACTGTAACAGAAAAACGACACGCAGAACCTGTAATTCCTAAATTTGGAAATCAACTGATCCGGATCAAGAACTTACAAGAGAGGTGAGTTTTTCGTTATGACAAAACCAATTTATACTGTATTGTTTATTGTCGTTTTCATTGTTTTTCTTATTCTTGTAATACCATTGGTACTGTTTACATCTACACACGTTACTGCGGAAATGACATCCGATACGGAAACTCCAGCTCAGGAGCTGCAAGCAGGTGGTTTATTTATTGAATTTGAAGAAGGGATTGGTGAGCAGGAAGTTAAAGCTATTCTTGAGAACTGCAACATGACCAGGAACTGGATCATAAAGTATAATGTTGATTATATGGGAGATCTTTACTACGTGAAAGTGGATGAAGATAAAAGAAATGAACTGAATAAAGAGGAGAACTGGAATGATCCTGTATACCCTGAAATCCCTGAACCTCGATTCCCTGAAATCAAAAAGGGAAATTATTCTTACATAATTGTATCCGAAGAAAATTTTGAGAACGAAAGTTTTGAGAATGGAAGTTTTCTTAAAGTAATGAAAAAACATAATCTTCAGGTGAAAAAGTCTATCGTCTGTTACATTCTTTTTGGAGATGGGTCTCAGAATTGGAGCGAACCAAAGAATTTGATCCCAGAAATGGATGCAATTAGAATAAAAAATGAGCTTGAAATGTGTGAAAAAGTTATGATTGTAAGCCCTGACTATCTTGAAGGATGAAAATGTACTGAAACGGAATAATCACTGTAGAAATGATAGTGAAACTATAATAGTAAAATATCATCATGAAACTACAAGATACCTTATAATTCAGCAGTTACGTTTAATTGATATCGAGGCTGACAATATATGTTAAGATGATAGAATGTTTAAAAATTTAGGGTATAAAATGTTCCAGATTTTTCTCATTTTAATTCTTTTTTCACTGGCTTCGGATTTAGCCGCCGCAGAAGCGCCTGCAGAACAGTGGAACAGGTCTTTTGGTGGAAATAGTGAAGACAGTGCCTGGTGTGTTCAACAGACATCAGACGGCGGGTACATAGCTGCAGGCGTTAAAAATAAGAATGCATGGTTAGTTAAGTTAGCAGGTGATGAAGAAAATATTGAGTGTGAGGATAGAGAAGGTATTGAGTATGAGAATACGTCAGACAGTGACTTCAGCCAAATAAAAAATTACATTTATGATATTTTTCCTGTAATTTTCCAGCAGAACCGCTATAAATAAAAGAGATTTTTCCATTTTAGAGGATTTTTCTTTTAACTTTCTCCCCACACTCTTAAAGAATATATAATCAAATATCCCGTATCTCGCCGCCGTCCTGCAGGTTCTCGATTCCCCTGTCAAATATTCCGGCCCGATTGTTTCCATCTGGATGGCACAACAGAGGGAATCTTATAGTTTGGAATTCAGGAAGGAATGGTCGAAACTTTTCTTGCGGAGGTTACATTCATGCTTTCAGTACATTATTGCAGTCCTCAAATAGTTTACAATCCCTGGAGCATTTTGTCTGCTCTCCTTTTTCCGTTATTCCAAATAAATTCCGGAGTATTTCGATCCATCGAGATCGGACTTCATTCCAATCAACTCCAAGAAGAATAAGAACCCGCATTCCATTGAATAATGACACGAGAGCGACTGCAAGAGTACGCGGATCTGTCTCGGATGGAATAAGGCCTTTATGCTGCTGTTCTGTGATTTCATGAACTGGCTGATTAAGTCCATGCTTCATGCCTTCGATCGATCTTTTCTGAATTTCAGGCTTATGTACTGTCATCCCGAGAATTTCGAAGTACAACGCATGTATTTTAATATCGGGTGACATTATTTGATCGAAGATTTCTATCCATGCATCAACCGGGCATGTATCGGAATTACAGGTTGTCTTTATATCACGATATTGCGTCTGGAGGTAATTTGCACTTTCTATAACCAGTTCATCCTTATTCTTAAAATAGCGGTAGAGAGCGGGTTTGCTGACATCAAGGCGGCGGGCAATATCATCCATTGTAGTGTTACAGTATCCTTTTTCATACATTACCTCCAGCCCTGCTTCAACAATTCTTTTTTTTGCCTCTTCCCTGTACTCAGGTAGCATCTTCGACAACACAATCACCTTCTCAAACTTTAGTGTCAACTCATATATATTTTACCAATAAAATACAAAAGTTACTAATCAGTAACTTTAATTACTATTAAGTATTATTAATACTATTGATCGGTCAATTATGATGTAAAAAGTTAGAAAAATGAGATCTCAGAATCAAGAAAAACAAAAGCAGGTTCATGGAGGATGAGATTATGGAAAAACCGGACAACACTGAAAACAGAATTCTTGAGACCAGCGGGAAGAAAAAAGGATCGAGTATTACAGCTGAGAATGTAGCGTTCGTCAGAGCTCTCGAATCGCTCAAGCCGGAGGGCGAACGCATTTGCTATGACCCATATGCAGTCCGCTTTCTCAGCCAACAATATTTGGTATTTTTGAAAATGGCAGTTCATGACCCCTCCAAAACACCGTTCCCTGGTGTGCATAATTCGCTTTCGGCAAGAGTCAGATATTTTGATGATTTTGTGAAAAAGTTTATTGACGAAGGACTTGAGCAGCTGGTCATCCTGGGTGCAGGATATGATACTCGGGCATACAGAATCGAAGGACTGAAGGGTAAAGTAAGGGTTTTCGAAGTTGACCATCCTGAAACTCAAGGCGTGAAAATGGAAAAGATCAAAGATATCTTCGGCTCGCTCCCGGATCACATCGAGTATGTTTCGGTTGATTTTGGGATCGAAGACTTTGGTCAGCAACTGCTGGAACATGGATACGAAAAGTCACTGAAGACCGTCTTCATAATGGAAGGTTTAATCTACTACCTTCCACCGAAAGCCGTTGATGAGATGCTGTCCTTTATCGCAAAAAATTCGGGCATCGGGAGTGCAATCATCTTCGATTATGTCCATGAGTCCAGTATTGATAGAACGGATGGAATATGCGGCGTGCAGTGTACGGCATGCGACCAGAATGCAATAAAGAATGCCGCAAAAGATATGGCGCAGCAGGGAGAGCCTTATAAGTTCGGCATCAAAGAAGGAATGATCGAGGAGTTCATTACTCAGTGCGGTTTTTCCCAGTTCTGTAATGTAACCAGTGAAGACTATAAAAAGGCCTATTTCCATGGGATCAATGAAAGTCGGCCAGTATGCTGCTTGTCATATTTCGCCCATGCGGTAGTGGAGTAAAATCCTATAACCAATTACGGACTCGTGCGTGGACGGTCTGGATTTTCGTCTTTACCTGTGTAGCAGGTAATCTTATTTTTCAATTTTATTTTTGCTCAGAGATAAGTGAGATAATGGAGAAAAGACATTTTTATATCTCAAATAGTAAAATTCGTATTCCTGCCATCCTGTGGGGAAAGCAGAGTGAAAAGTTGTTGATTGAGGTTCATGGCAACTTTTCTAATAAAGAAGACACTGTAATTTCCATGATGGCACAAAAGGCCGTTGAAAAAGGTTACCAGGCGTTAGACTTTGACCTGCCTATGCACGGTGAGCGCGTGGATGAGGAATATGCTTGTATTCCAGAAAATTGCGTAAGTGATCTGGCTGCTGTTTATGAATATGCAAAGTCGCTTGCGTCTGATATTCATTTGTTTGCGTGTAGCTTGGGAGCCTATTTCAGTCTTCTTGCCTATCACGACCTTAACATAAAGCAAAGTTTATTTCTTTCACCCATTGTCAACATGGAACGCATCATAAGCAACATGATGGAAGGTTTCCAGGTAAGCGAAGAAAGACTAAAAGCAGAGCATAAAATCCGATTGCCGATTGGGCAGACACTAGAATGGAACTATTATTGCTACGTTAAAGAAAACCCAATTTGTTTTAAATGGAAAGTACCTACTGCCATTTTGTATGGTTCTGACGATAATCTGTCCGAATGGGACGAGATCTCAGCATTTGCAGCGAGGTATCACTCAACAGTTAAGGTTCTGGAGCACGGGGAGCATTACTTCCATACGGAAGAGCAATTGCAGATATTTGATAGATGGGCAGGTCAATTACCCCTCCCTGTCGCTGATGCTCCGAGGAAGGGGCTTGTAACTAACTTACGTTGTTACGTTTGGGTTATTGACAGAAACCCTACTCAGGCAAGATATACCTGCTTGAGCAATGTTCAAAGCGGCATTAAGATCAGCATGTATCTGAAAACCGCAATCTCTACAATGGTAAGAACTACCGTTCCGGTTACTCTTCCGAATATCTCCACATTTGGAGCATTTCTGAGAAGAGAAACGAGGATCAACATAGATAACTCTCTTACCAAGAGCTTCTGCTTTGTACTCAAGGAACTGAGCAAGTTGATAGAAAGCCCAAGAATTAAGCTTCCGGTTGAAGTCTTTACCTTTCCGGTTTTGGACTCTAATACTTGTGAGGTCTTCAAGTGAAAATATATCTTAAGGCATATTAACAATGGTTTTCGAGATGCAGTGATTAGTATCAGTCACAAACCGTCTTTCTTTTCGACTCATCTTCTTGAGAAGACATTTAGCCGACTTAGTGCCTTTGGACTGCAATTGTTTACGGAGATATGCGTATTTGCCCCTAACGTTTTTTATGGATTTTCCGTTAAAGAAAACGTTGTTAGAGCAAACTGCAATATTTACGATACCTCTATCAATTCCGAGAATTCTGTTTCCAGAATGTTCGGGAGAGTCTTTTCTGAAAATTACATGCAGGAAAAAAGTATTTTTCTTGACATCATATTTTAGAGTAGAACTTCTGACTTCCCAATTAACATACTCTTGATAACATTCAGGGATGTTAAAAGTTGCTTTAATTCTTCCGTTGATTGTAGCAATGCTCACACTTTCTGTTTTCAGGTAGTAAGTGATTACTCTCTAATTATATCTGATGGATGCGAAAGGCTTTGCTGCTGGAAGATGTTTAAGTTTGACTCCTTTAAGAGCTTCGTAAGCAACATCTCTAGCACCCTGAACAAGAGAAGAAGGAAGCTCTGGATATTTTTCTCGAATATCTTTGTAGGTAGCGTGATGGATAGATACCTTGCTATGGGTTTTGTGTTCAAAACCATATTGAGCGACTTCTTTAAACACAGTGTTAAAAAGAGTAATAGTTTTCTTGAGGGTTTCTTTATCTTCCTCAGAAACACTGAGTTTAAGTTTAATCGTTCTATCCATATTCATATATTACACTTAATACATTATATAAATAATGGAGGTGTAGAGCAGGTTGACGCATTCTTCCTCTCCCTGCCAGTCTGATGACTGTCGAGGAAGGGGTATCCTGCTTATTTGAGATGAAAATCTGCTGTAAAACTTGATGGGATACTGTAAACAGAGAGGTATCCAGCTTATTATTCTTTACACATGCAGTTAGCGAATTACTGAAGTTTCACAGGCAGAGAAATAAAGAAAAGTAATAAATGCAGGCCGGTCAATATACTGCCCTTAACAGGATTTGATACAATGGCCCATATTATCGTTGACCAGGATCGCTGCACAGGGTGCGGTATTTGCGTAAAAATATGCTCTTCAGGTATTATCAATCCGGCTGCTGAGACCCATCTCCCGCATGTGCCTGAAGACAACATTTCTCGCTGTCTATACTGCGGGCACTGCGAAGCTTTCTGCCCTTCTCAGGCTCTCATTCTGAATCTCCGTCCTGATGAGAAAGTTACCCTTCCTGCCGATGCAGGTACTATCTCTCCAGAGGATCTGGCTTTCTATATCAAGAAACGCAGGTCTGTCAGGCATTTTACCAGGGAGCCTGTACCAAAAGAGAAAATTCTTGAAGTCCTCGATATTGCCCGTTATGCAGCATCCGGAACTAACGGTCAGCCGGTGGAGTGGCTGGTTGTTCACGACCCGGAGAAAGTCAGGAAGATTGCTGGGCTCACCATCGAATGGATGAGGAGCCTGCTGAACACTCCCCACCCGATGAGTAGCTATGTCCCGATGCTTATCTCGGCGTGGGAGCAGGGATACGATGTCATTTGCCGGGGTGCTCCGCATCTGCTTTTTGCCCACATTCCGGAAAAGAACCCTGTTGCACCGGTCGATGCCATTATTGCCCTCACCCATTTTGATATTGCTGCGCCTGCATTCGGAATCGGAACCTGCTGGGCTGGCTTTGTTGCAGCGGCTGCCATGTACTATGAGCCTCTCCAGAAGGAACTCGGCCTGCCCGCAGGAAGGAAATGTGCCTATGCAATGATGTTCGGTAACCCGCAGTACAAGATCTATGGAATTCCTCGCAGGAAGCCACTTGAAGTTATGTGGCAGTAAAGTTTTGAAAGGTTTTGAGGGATGTTCAATCCCTCTTCCTTATATAGCCAGATGCCTGCGGGAACTTGTGCATCATACCATACGACTTGCCGGATGGGTAATATTCGGCCCCGAGTTGAATTTTGCCAGCTATTTTTTCATCTGTCATATATTCAATAAATGCAAGCGCCAGATCAATGCCAGCAGAAATGCCTGCCGAGGTCCAGATGTTGCCATCCCTTACAATCCGGTCCTCTATAACTTCAACATCGCCTAATTCTCGTAGCTTCTGAAGTGAAGCCCAGTGGGTAGTAGCTCGTTTGTTTGTGAGCAGACCGGCGCGATGAAGGATGAATGTGCCGGTACAGACAGAAAGGACAGCTTTACAGTTCTCAGCCTGCCTGGCAACGAATTGAATTAGGGATGGATTGTCCACTTCTCTGCGCGTGCCTTCTCCACCCGGCACAAGGAGAAAATCAAGTGGAGGGCAGTCTTCAAAGGTGGCGTGAGGATTTATAGACATCCCTTTACTACAGATCACAGGTTCGGGATTTTCGGCAATCATCAGGCAGTTTTCAGGTCCCTGAGCAAATTTGCTCCAGAGTGATATTATTTCCCAGGGACCGACAAGATCAAGTTCTTCAAGGCCTGGGAAAATCAAAAATCCGAAATTCATGTTACAAAGTTAGCGGATGTTTTGTAAATAATTTTCTATGGCAGAATCCTCTGCAGTTCTATGCTTTTTGTTCACTATGTTTTAGGATCACAAAAAAGTAAGATTTGCTCAATTGAACTGAAAAATAAACTGATTTTTTGTTAGTCGAAAACGAGTTTGAGGTAGAGTATTTTAAGAAATGAGGAATTAGTGTCAAGGCCGGTTTACTTTTCCCCACTTTGGTCGGTTTAAATTTCCTCACCTATTATAGCTAATAAACCAAAACCGATAAAAGACAAAGCTAAAATCCAATAAACTATTTTCCATGCAATTTTAATAACACTATCACGTGATTGATCTGCTTGTGATCCTTATACATGCATTGCGCTTTTTCGAGTTACCTATATCCCAATTATTTAATGCGGGAGAAGGGATTCGAACCCCTGAACGTCTGCACGAACAGATCTTGAGTCTGCCACCGTTGACCGCTTGGTTACTCCCGCGCTTTTTGGAAATCCAATTAGGTAAAGTTATAACTAGCATATAAAGCTAATCCTGTGAGTGAGCTAATTCCGCTGATTTTTGAGCCAGCGGATAGTCTCAAACCGTTTAATCTCTTTTTTCATTTCAAAGTATCCGTTTCCGGCTTAATGTTTATCCGGGTTTAGAGAGCTTCGGGTTTTTCTTAAGAACTGTTTACATGGACCCAGTCAAGATACTCCTCCTCCCCCTTAACTTCCCAGAATTCGATGGCAGGTAAGCTATAAGTGTGAAGATGCTTTACGGTTCCGATTATTTCGTCAAGGCGGGAAGAGTCAGTCTTAACAAGCAGGACTATCTCGTTTTGCTCTTCTACCTTTTCTTCCCATCTGTAGATTGAAAATGTCGGAAACATGTTTACGCAGGCTGCGAGCCTTCTTACAACAAGTTCTCTTGCAATTTCCGATGCATTTTCCATACTTCCAGCTGTGATGTACACGATTCCTATCATGAAACACTCACCTCATACAAAGTTCTTATAAGCACAAACGTACTGAACTGTACTTGCATTGTTATTCGTGCACTTATTATCTATTGCCTAAGGCATAAAACATGATCCTTCACAGCATAACCTATAAAATGACATGACCTTAAGAGCTATAAAATGACCCTGCCGGAGCATTAAAAATTATAATTCCATGTACCTTTTTATATAATTATGATGTATTATTACGAAACAAGGTTTCATGGTATAATACAGAGGAACTAAAACGTATTTATAATAAGATAGACTACGGGTTTAACAGCATTAATTATTTGAATGTATGCTGGCTCCAGATAATTGCTACTTAAAACGGCAACTTGAAGCTTGCAAACTGCGCCGAAGGATTGCTTGCGGCACTAATCTCTTTATTGAAGATATATTCTAAATACAGTTATATCTGATCAACAGCCAATCAGTTGACGGTCAACCTATTGACATTTAACCTATTGACATTTAACCTATTGACATTTAACCTATTGACATTTAACCTATTGACATTTAACCTATTGACATACTTGATTAATATTCCCAATTAATATCCCCAATCAATATTCCCAATTAATATTCCCAATCCAGAGCCTATAATGGTTCTGCTTAATCATTTCGGAGAATTTCCTTGAGCAGCACAAGCATTGTACTGGGTATTTTTTTACTGTACTGGTTCCTTATCTCCATTCTAGATAGAAGGGGAATTCTGGAAAAGTATAACATAAGCACTTTCGGTCCTCTTCCTATCCTCATGATCAGGACAACAAAGGGTCTTAAACTGCTGGACATTCTTGCCCGCCCGAAAAGTTACTGGAGGGTTTTTGCAAACGTCGGGATCCTTATGATGTTTGCGGGCATGGTAGCTATGTTCCTGGTCATTGCTATTTCGGACCTTGCGCTCTATACCTCGTTTCTTAACAACAGCGTGCCTGAGCCTGGGAAATACAATGCCCCAAGGAATATACTGCTGATCCCGGGAGTGAATGAATTTATTCCTTTTACCTGGGGTGTTATTGCTCTCATAGTTACTCTTGTAGTGCACGAGTTTTCCCATGCAATCCTGTGCAGGGTTGAAGACATCAGGGTCAAATCCATGGGAATCCTGTTTGCCCTTGTCCCTATAGGGGGTTTTGCGGAACCTGATGATGAACAGCTTTTTGGCAAAAAAGAAGAAGTAAAAAAAGAGCTGTCGCTGACAGCTACGATTGAAGAAATCGAGGCATGGGAACAGAGGGAAAGAGAGGAAAAAAGGCTGAATAATAAGCAAAAAGGCGCAGCAGCAGCAGCCATTCCTGTACCCAAAGAAACAAAACCTGAGCCGGAAGTGACAGCCACAAGAACTCAGAGAGCCCGTATCCTTGCTGCCGGAGTTATGGCTAATTTCTGCGTTGCTTTTGTAGCCTTTCTGCTCTTTTTCGGTCCCGTACTCGGGGCAATTGCTCCCCTCAGCGATGCCATGATAGTTGGCATTAACGAAAGTTCTCCGGCTCAGCTTGCAGGGCTTCAGAAAGACATGGTGATTACACAGGTTGATGATACTGAAGTCACCACAGGCATGGACCTTCTCTCCTATCTGGAAACTGTCGAGCCAGGAGATACCGTGCGCATCCATGCTTCACAAGATAATACTGTTTCAGTCTATGAGTTAAAGGTTCCTTCTTCTCCGGAGGAATGCTTCAGTGGAGTGCCTGTAGGAGGTGTCGTTGAAGGAAGTCCTGCAGAAGCAGCAGGGATCGAAACCGGAATGACAATGCTCCGGCTTAATGATACACAAATGCGAAGCATTGCAAGTTTTGTAAATTTCATGGAAGGAACGGAGGCAAACCAGACCATAGAAGTTGAGGTGCTTCCTTCCGCAAATTATACAGGTGAACTTACAGAAAACGGCACTGCCATTTTTGACATCCAGCTTGCCCCACACCCTTCAGACAGTGAAAGCGGCTTCCTTGGAGTGATCTACGGAAGTAGTGGGGTTCTGGAGTGCCAGATGCTTGGAATGTCCATCTGGATGCCCCAGGCAAAGTTCTATCTCGAAGCACTCAAGCAGATTCCCTCCCTTCTTACCGAGCCGGTAGGCTGGATTATCCTTTTCGGGCTTCCCATATATGGGTTTGCAGGTGAGGGATTCCGCGGCTTTTCAGGCACTATCGCACAATTTTACCAGCCTGTTGGATGGGCAGAGCCCCTCGGAGTCGGGATTTTCTGGATTGCAAACTCCCTGCTCTGGATTGGGTGGCTGAACTTCTACGTGGGCCTGTTCAACTGCCTGCCTGCAGTGCCTCTTGATGGAGGACATGTATTCAGGGACTATACCTATTCCCTCATGTACAGGTTCACAAGGAACGAAGGAGTTGCGGAAAGGGTTTCAAATTCCATCACTGCAAGTTTCTCCATGCTGATTCTGTTCTCGTTCCTTTTCATGATATTCGGGCCTTTCATAGGGCAGTGGATCTGAACAGCCTGAACTGAGAACAGCTCAAAACGAAACAACATCGAAATATCCAGATCAGTTCAGTTGATTAGGAAATAGGAAATCTGCCGGAAAGCTGGAATTAAACTTATTCTTCCGGCTTTCCTGATTCTTTTACGATTACCAAATATTGATTTTGATGATTGCGAGTCTTTTTTTGACCAGCGGGTTTTACTGTCTGCTGATCTCAATGACCTTTGATAATTTTCAAGCGAAATTCTATGAATATATAGAGATATTAATAAAGATTATAAGGTACTTTGACCTACTTCAGAAGTAAAACTAAGGCAGGACACTGAACATGTTTTCTTCAGATAAAAAGAAGAATCGAAGAGCAAGGTCTAAAAAACTCATTCGCAAAAGACTGAATCTGGCATACAAGATCGTAGCTTTACTCCTGATCACTATTTATGTCCTGCTTTTCAAGCATATTATGATCCTTGAGGGCCAGCCCGAAAATGCAAATGCTATTACTGCTATCTACTGGGCTACGACTACCATTGCAACGGTAGGATACGGAGATGTGGTTTTCACCTCACTTCTGGGAAGGAGCTTTTCCATACTGGTACAGATTACGGGAATTATTCTGATCTCGGGCTTTCTTGCAACTTATGTTATCACTCCCTGGATGGACAAAGTAATCAAGTACAGGCTGCCAAGAAAAGTTCATTCCAGCACTAAAGATCACATTATTATCTGCGGATATAACCAGCTGGTAGAAACCCTGATTGATGAACTTGCAGAGCAGGAAATAACATTTATAATAATCGAAGACGATGAAGAGCTCGTCAAAGAACTCGTTTACAGAGACATTCCCTGTATTTTCGGGGGTCCGAGCGATAAACAGACACTTATGAATGCAGGCATTGAAAAAGCCAAGATCCTTATCGCCAACAAATCCGATGAAAGAAATGCAAATATCGTACTGACCTCAAGAGAATTTCAGCACCTCAATATTATTGCTATCGTTGAGGACAGGACAAACTCAAAATACCTGAGATATGCAGGCGCAGATATGGTCGTCTCTCCCAAGTCGATGTTCGGGCAGTTTATCGGAAGAAAGGCTATGGATAGGCTCGTAAGCAGAGTAACGGGGACAACTGAAATCTTCAAAGGGGTGCACGTCACAGAATTTCCTGTCTATCTCAAAAGCCCGCTTATAGGTAAGACCCTGAAAGAGGTCTCAAGCCAGCGGCTTACAGGCGCAAGAATAGTTGGAGTCTGGAAAAGTGGGAACCTCTCGTTTAATCCTGAGGAAGACGATGTCATCCGCGGAAATTCCGTTCTACTGGCTGTTGGAACGCCTGAGGAGCTCTCAAAACTGAAGAAACTTACACATTGATTACCGCACCTGATATACTATCTGATATATACAGTTTGAGATACACAGGCATCATAAATTTTCGGTTTACAGACAATGACCAGATGAAGCTGAAAACTTGATAATTAACGGCTTGATAATACTTACCTGAGCGTTTTCGTCATTAGTTTTCAAGTTTGTTTAAAAATCTGAGGATTCAAAATGGAGTCAAAAGGGCATCTTGTCGTACTGGGGTATGGAGACGTTGGAAAAAGCATTGTCAATGAACTCTCTGAAGGCCCATTCCGGTTTGTAGTTGTGGATTCCAATGAAAAAGTTTTTGAAAATACGGAGTTTGAACACATTGTTGGTAATGGATCTGACGAGGAAATCCTTGTTGCAGCCGGAGTAAATACTGCATCTTTTGTGTTTGTAGCCCTCAACGATGACACATATGTTATTTTTGCAACCCTCATTTCCAGAGGATTGAACCCTGAAGCAACTATTGTTGCAAGGGCAAACTCCGTAAAGTCCATTGATAAGATTTATAAGGCAGGAGCGGACTACGTAGGATCTCTTTCTATAGTCGCAGGACAGATGCTTGCGAAAATGAGTGCAAACTGCATTGGTAAAGTCTGCAGGATCGATGAAGATATAATGCTTTACGAGGGGATAGAAATAGAAAAGCACCATATTGAGAAAGGTTCTTTCCTTGACAAAAAATCAATAGAAGACCTGGATATCGAGAAAAAAATAGGGTGCACGGTTATAGGCATTGAACGTGGGGGGCTTGTTACTACTACCGTAAATAAGCAGACAATACTTCATGCAGGAGACATAATTGCAGTTGGAGGAAGCAGTAAGCAGATTTCGGAATTTAAGGAGAAATACCTTGATTAACTTACTGATAAATATTATCACTAACCACCTAATTTTTTAAAAATTTAATTTTAGTTTCTTTTTTACCTGTTTTGTTTGTCAATTCTGTGTTTCCGTTTTTTCGGTTCCTGATGCACTTCGGTTAAATCCTTCAATCTATCCTTGCAGCTCTGATTTCTTCTTGAGTTATGATATCTTACTGTAATTTACAGACCCTTTTTTTAGATAACTTACTCCGGTTTTTGAGGAACATATATATTAGTTGAAATATAATAGAACAAATAGAAAACTTACTTTTTATAATAAGTAAGAGATCAACTCAATCTAATTAATTTAAGACTGTTTGATTAATTCAGACTATTAACATTTAAAATAAATTTACCGCACTGAACTATGTGATAGTATGGAAAGTTTGCCTACCGGAGTAGAAGGATTGGATTTACTGGTGGAGGGAGGGTATCCCAAAGGAAAGAGTATTCTTGTTACCGGGCCTCCGGGTTCGGGAAAAACCATCCTGGGGCTTCACTTCCTTCACAGGAGCTGCCAGGACGGCAGAAAATGCATACTTGTTCTTACCAGAGAGCTTACCGAAGACGTACTCAATCAGGCACGCAGCCTTAAGCTTGACCTTTGTCCTTTTATTGAGAAAGGGCAACTCAGTATCAGGAATATATTCGAAGACAAAATAAACAAGATCAAGAGCGTCTCTAAATTCGGAAAAGGGCTCTGTGCCGTGGATACGGACATAATTGAATACTTAAGTTCCATGTCTTCGGAAGTTGATGTTGTGGTCATTGACAACATAGGGGTAATGGCTATACATCATGATATGAGAGAGTTTGCGGATGAGTTCAGTTCGATAAGCATTATCCTTATGAAAAACGGATGTACAAGCCTTTTCATAATGGACGAAGACTCTTACAACCTGACCCACAGGCTTACTGGTTATATGGTTTTCGGGCTGATGAGACTCATAACACAGGAAAATTTCAATTCCGGGAAAACCAAACAGTATCTCTACATTGAAAAAATGAGAAACACGCCAGTTCCGATCAAGTATTCTCTGTTTGACATCACTTCACAAGGAGTTAGAATTATCTCAGGCATGAAATCGCAATGAAACAGCTGATATAATTTCATTTTTCTTTTTAAATCAGAAAGTAAACCATTGAAGTAGAAGTGCAGAAAAAGCATAGAACAAAGGAGATTGAAACCAGAGAGTATATAGCTGAGAAACGGATTTGAGAAATAAAAAGAGATTTGAGAAAAGGGATTTATGAAAGGTGATCAGGTAGAATAGAAATCAAAATCATATGAAAAAGAAATAAAATAAAAAAATTATGCAGCTCTTATGAAAAATTCACAGCAGTCATTTCTGTTTCCTATGGTTTTTAGAGCTTCAAGTCTGCAGCCTGAATCCACTTTCAAAGTTATGTTTGAAAAAATTTTTCTGGTCAGTGTGCAGAGTATGGGGTTTTTGCGAGCTTCTTCTCCTTTCCAGGGACATTTTGTTCCTTTGACTATCCAGAGTTTTCCGTTTTCATCCATCGTCGAGGTAAAATTTCCACCCAGCTGGTTCATTATCTCGGCGCAGACATTTCCTGCGTAGGCAAGATCCATTTCCCTATCTTCAAAGTGGTACATGTCAAAAAGTGTTTTTTCGACCATTCCTGTCATCTGGTTTATTATGACTTTCTTTTCTTCATTGGAGACAGACTGAAGCAGGGTAGGAATTACGGCTGTAAGGATGCTCTGTACCCTGTTTTTTACTTCAAGGCTGTCACGGTCAGCAACCAGCCTGTCATGGAGGTATTTTACTCTGAGAAGAGATTTCACTCTCGTCTTGAGTTCAAGTCTGTTTATAGGTTTCGTGAGAAAGTCATCAGCTCCGACTTCAATCCCTTTTATACGGTCTTCAAGTTCCGAGAGAGCAGTAAGCATGAGGACCGGAATGAACTGGGTTTCGGGATTTTCTTTGAGAATTTTGCAAACTTCATAGCCGTTGACTTCAGGCATCATAACATCCAGAAGGACGATATCTGGCTTTTCTTCTTCAACCTTCTGAAGAGCTTCTTTTCCGCCGTAGGCACAGATAACTTCATAAGGCTCAACTGAAAGGTAGGCTTCCATCAGTTCTACGTTTTCCTTCATATCATCTACAATCAGGACTTTCGGTTTGTTTTTTTCATTCAACAAGGCTCCCTCCCTTGGTTTCATGAATCTTGATCCCTTCGGATGTGATTTCAAAAATCGACATATCCGGAGATATAGGAGTACTGCGCATCTTGGGTATGCACAGGTAGCGCTCCATTTTTCCCAGATAAGCATTCTCTTTTACCAGAAGGCGAATAGAACCGTAGACTGAGTACTCGGCAAGCTGATTAGTCAGGTTGTGTGCCGACTCATCCATAATTAAAAGTGTGGTGCAGCCTTTTTTTCTCACAAGATAGTTCAGTCCGTCAAACTGGTCCCTGAGCTTTTTTTTGGAAACTCTCAGGGCAAAGGTTCCCAGGTTATCTATGACAAGGCATTCTGTTCCTTCACGTATGAGTTCTATAAGATTAGGAAGCTCGATATCAAAGCTTTCAGGTTTAAATCCATACCTTGTCTGCCCTATGCTTTCTGAGCGAGTCTCAAATATGTTTTCTATGGTGAGTTGCCCGCTTTCATAGTAAGGTTTAATGTCATGCCCCAGTAATTCTGCCTGATAAAGAATATCTTCAGGAGTTTCTTCAGTTGCGATCATCAGGCATTTTCGTCCTTCAGCACAGTTCCTGTGAAGAAAATGGATCCCATAGATTGTTTTTCCACTTCCCGCTACGCCTGTTATCAGGGTTGCTTTATTCACAGGATAACCCCCGCTCAATTTTCTATCCAGTTCTTCTATGCCTGTTGAAACTCTCTCCATCCTGGTAAGCCCTCATTTTACTGTGTACTATGTCCCGTCTCATCTCCATGTTCTCAGACAGTTGTTATTTATAACTAATGTGAGTTATAGAAGGCATCCAAATAATTTGAACAGCTTTCTAGCTTCTAAACAAAATTACAAGTTATATAGGCAGAAATAAAATAACCTTCTGTTTTAGTTATTTTGTTTAGATAAGACATATCTATCTTCTTTAACTGACGGGTATGTGACTATATGACATCGGAAATTATTTGTATATATTAAAAGAACTTTTGTAATATAAAAGTTATGTCTGTAATATATTTCTTTTATTTTCGGGAAAGTTTTTATTTCAGTCGAATACCCCGCTAGCTTGCTGCGGGGTGCGCCAGCGCAACTTTGATATACGATTGAAAAATATACTTGACAGTCGTAGTAATATGTAATATAATGAATAGTGCCAATCGGATATACTTTTCAAGTGTAGAAATATGCTTGTCGTAAGGAGGATGAGTATGGAGCCGAAACTGTCATCGGATTTGCTCCGAGGCCACACGGAAACCATAGTGCTTGGAATCCTGCTTAAGCGGGATATGTACGGCTTTGAAATCTACAACACGATTTTGGAACGTACCGGCGAGAAGTACGAATTGAAAGAGACTACGTTGTATTCAAGCTATAAGCGGCTTGAAAAAGAAGGCTGCATCACCTCGTATTGGGGCGACGAAACACAGGGAGCCAGAAGGAAATATTACCGTATCACGGAGAAAGGCTGTGAACTCTACCAGCAGAACAAATTGGACTGGGAGTTTACGCAAACGATTATCAATGATTTGTTGAAGGAGGAAGAATGATGGACACTCAAAAATATGTTGACGGTCTGTTTTCCGGATATGAGGAAACGCCTGCCCTCACTGATTTCAAAGAGGAATTGCGGAGTAATCTGGACGACAGGATCGCAAATCTCATAAAAAAAGGTATGTCGGAACAAACAGCTTTCGCCAAAGCCACAACGGAACTTGGTGACGTATCTGTGCTGGCAGATGAAATCAGTTTTAAGAAGAAGAAAGAAGTATTTTCAGAAGTATACCTGAAAACCAAAAACTATATGAAATTATGGCAGAAGATCGGCTACACATTAGCGGGCGGACTGATGGCGCTCGGCATTATCATCTCTCTGCTGGCTTATTTTGCATCCGGTGATATTGTTGCCGGTCTTGGCGTTCTCATAGTGTTCTTTATCGTACCCGTGTGCGGCTTTGTATTCCTCGGCCTGACGCAGGAAACCGCCAGAAATATTCCTATGAATTGGAAACGGGCGCTCATTTATGTGGCGGCTGTGGGTGTCATTCTGTTTGGGCTTGTTGTTTTTGCCATATTATTCTTTGAAGAGAATGGCGTTGACAGAACGCTTGCGTCCATTGGCTCGCTGATACCTTTTGTTTTGCCCGGCTCCGTAGTCCTAGCTTTTTTGCTCCTTACCGAAAAGAACAGGCATAAGCCTTGGGTCGTTGAGCAGCAAGCGGTTTGGGCGGAGCGAATGAAAGATCAATTAGCTGATCCATATGCCGCGTCAAGATTCGGTCTGTTCTCCGGCGCATTGTGGATATTTGCCATTGCGTTATTCGCTGGATTGGGATTCCTGATCGGCTTTCAGTATTCATGGCTGGTGTTTCTTTTCGCTGTCTCAGGACAGCTTTTGATTCAAGCGTTTACGACGCCAAAAATCGAAAAATAAAGACCGCTCTATAAAGCGGGAATAGACGAGGAAGATTTTTATGAAGGTCAAGAATAGCAAAGCAATGAAATGGCTCCGGGCATTTCATATTCTAACCTCATCTGTTTGGTTTGGAGGAGTTGTCGCCATTGGTGCGTTAGCCTGGATTTGCTTTTTTAGATTGGAAGAAGCGACTTTTCTAACAGTCGCTCCATTAGTGCCTGAACTCTTTCCCACAGTGATTGCGCCGGCGGCGCTGCTGATCATTGCTCAAGGCATATTCTATGGCTTTTTTACCGGTTGGGGATTCCTTAAGCACAGATGGGTTATCTTAAAATGGATAGGTACATTTTTATTGTTTTTATTAACAGGAATGGGCACGGTTGGCCAAATGTTTTCGACAATTCAAAAAGTTGAAATGAATGGCTTTACCGGCGGTCTTGCGGATGGCGGCATGGTGTTGTTGTTTATCGCCATGCAAATTCTGATTATGGGAATCATGATTTGCGTGTCGGTGTTTAAGCCGTTCGGTAAAAAAGCAAAGGTATAAGGGGCAGGGAATGAATAATGGCTGCCGCTATACAAGCAGATAAACGAGGTGATTGCCCTTTATTTAATTAATAGGACTCCATAAACATTTTCCTTAATAGACTATTTTTAATTTGATCCCCTTTTCTTTCCCCTTTTTTCTTAATTTTTGAGAGAAACCTTTAATATGGATAGTTACTATCAATACAGCGGCACCGCGGGCTCGTGGGGTAGCCAGGATATCCTAATGGGCTTCGAAGTAAAGTTGTTTACGAAGATACCCATTGACTCGTGTTCGAATCGCGGCGGGCCCGCTAATCAATTTTCTTCTTGTCCTTAGTCTCAGAGTGCATTCTGTCAGTATTGCTTTTTTCAGGGAATTTTTAGTCCGTAGTCTCAATATATTAACTATGCAGGTCAGAAAAGAGGAGTCAATTATAGGCAAAATGGACTTATTGCATTTTAATTGAAAACACTATTAGAAGAATCAATAATGGAGAAAAATCGCTTTACCGTGGACTCTACTACATCCTGATACTGCAGTCAAGAACTGGAATAAAGTACTCCGGAAAGAAGGGGTACTTATCGTCATAGATGGGCTTTAGTTCCGCCGAAAAAAACAATTGAGTATCTCAGGAAGGCATGATTTAAGATCTGGAGGATGGCTTCTACGTCCGAAGAGGAGTTTTCATAAAAGAACAGAATGTGCTAGAAGAAGAGGAGTTTGACGAAGCGGACCTGAGGTCTCATCACGTAGTTGTGTATTCAGAGAGCAGGCATGTAGCTACAGGCAGGCTTTTTAAAACTGGAAAAAATTGGCTTATTGGAAGAATGCAGTCCTTAAAGAGTACAGAGAAAAACATGCAGGAAAACTCGTTGTGGAGAAACTTATGGAAAGGACTGCCGAACTCGATGCAGGAGATATCTACATTCACGCACAGACTCATGCAGTCAGTTTTTACGAGAAGTTTGGATTTGTCGCTTATGGAGATACTTTTCTTGAAGCTAACATAGAGCATATTTCAATGATAAAAAAGATGTAGAATCTGGCAGCTTAAAGCTATCTGAGATACATTCAAGTTCTACCTCTAATATCAAGTTCTGCCTCTAATTCCATTTTCAATTCTATCTTTGAATGTCAGTTAGAATTTTGAGCAGAACTGCATGTAATGATTGACAGGGAATTTTTACTATGTAAAAGAGTAAAGTCAAATTAATATAATTTAATGATTATTTCTTTAAGGGAAAGGGGAAACAAAGACGTGACTAATCTTCAGAATAGTGTTACGTGTATAAGTGATCAATAAATATAGTAGTTATTTAATGTGAAAAATAAACATAGTTTCTTTTGGGCAAAGTAGTTTCTTTGCCACAGGTGTTGCCTTTAAAGCAGTACTCTTCTGTTTTCTCTTCATCACTTCCTGCTTATCACAGTTTTTGCGGCATTAAACTGAGTATAAATTCCAGATATATCTCTTAATTTCACGGATTACATCCCATATAATAAAACAGGCATCTCCGAAAGTAAAAGGATGCAAAGCATGAGGGGAGCTGTTAAAGGTCATATGGAAGATAAACACAATTCCTCTAACTTCGGCACAGTTGTATCTGTACGCGGCAGTATTGTAGACGTACTATTCGAGAAGCATCTGCCACATGTATACACACTGTTACGTGCAGGAAAGAAAAGTCAAATTGCCATAGAGGTTTTGACCCAGCTTGACTCACACCACGTTCGCGGAATTGCTCTTACTCCCACAGAGGGTCTTGCTCGAGGTATGGCAGTGGAAGATACAGGCGGCCCTTTGAAAGCGCCTGTTGGTAGGGAAATCCTTTCGCGAATGTTCGATGTATTTGGAAATACCATAGACCTCATGGAGCCTCCTTCAGATGTCCAGTGGCGCTCAATCCATCAAGCTCCCCCACCGCTGGTACGCAGGTCCACTACGTCTGAAATCTTCGAGACTGGTATCAAAGCTATAGATGTGCTGGTACCGCTTGAGCGCGGAGGTAAAGCAGGTCTATTTGGAGGAGCGGGCGTTGGCAAGACTGTGTTACTAACCGAGATGATTCACAACGTAGTCAAGCAGCACCAGGGAGTGAGCATATTTTGCGGAATAGGCGAGCGTTGCCGAGAAGGGGAAGAGCTTTATCGTGATATGAAAGAAGCGGGCGTGCTTCCGAATACGGTTATGGTGTTCGGCCAGATGAACGAGCCACCAGGAGCCCGTTTTCGCGTAGGTCATACGGCACTGACAATGGCAGAGTACTTCAGGGACGATGAACGCCGAGATGTGCTCCTGCTCATAGATAACATCTTCAGGTTTATCCAGGCCGGTTCCGAGGTTTCCGGCTTGATGGGGCAGATGCCTTCACGCCTGGGATATCAGCCGACATTGGGCACCGAATTGTCTGAGTTAGAAGAGCGTATATCTACTACCGATGCAGGAGCCATAATGTCAATTCAAGCAGTGTATGTTCCTGCTGACGATTTCACTGACCCTTCGGCTGTGCACACATTTTCACATCTATCTGCATCAATTGTTCTCTCTCGCAAAAGGGCAAGTGAGGGGCTTTATCCTGCTATTGACCCTTTGCAGTCCAATTCCAAAATGGCCACGCCTGGCGTCATTGGTGAGAGGCACTATCGCCTTGCCCAGGAAATCCGGCAGACCCTCGCACAGTACTCGGAACTCAAGGACATTATTTCAATGCTTGGCCTGGAGCAGTTATCTCCGGAGGACCGCAATGTGGTCGCTCGAGCCCGCCGCCTTGAACGTTTCCTGACGCAGCCGTTTTTCACCACCGAGCAGTTCACAGGCATTAAAGGTAAATCTGTAAGCCTTTCAGATGCTCTCGATGGCTGCGAACGTATATTGAATGACGAATTCAAAGACTACCCTGAAAGCAACCTCTACATGATCGGAACAATTGACGAGGCAATAGCAAAAAAATCAAGCAGGGAGAAATCATGAACTCAGAACTCATGAATCTTAGAATCCTTCTGCCGTTCCAGATCTTTGCCGAAAAGAAAGGTGTGTCACGTATAGTCGCAGAAGGTCGCGAGGGTTCATTTGGACTCCTGCCACACCGACTTGATTGTGTCGCGGCTCTGGAGCCTGGAATTCTCACTTACGAAACCGAAGCAGAGGGTGAAGTTTATATCGCAGTCGATGAAGGCATATTGATCAAGACTGGTCAGGATGTGCTTGTCTCAGTACGTGGTGCCATTTTCGGAACAGATTTAAGCCAACTGCGGGAGGCTGTAGAGAAAGAATTTTTGACCGTAGACGAAACCGAGCAAAAAATTAGCTCAGTAATGAAAAAATTGGAAATTGGGCTTATACGTCGCTTAGCGGAGTTTCAGAATGTCTGACAAGCAGCCAGAGAAACCTTTGAAGGGCAAGTCACAGCATCTTGCCCGTCAGGTTGGGACAAAAGCTGAACGCAAACTCAGGGCTCAACGCCACGTAGATCGAACTATCTGGCTTGGTTTGGGCATGATGGGGCTCATAGGCTGGTCTGTAGCAGTTCCGACGCTAATCGGAGCTGCACTTGGGCTCTGGTTAGATGCGCACTATCCAGCAAGCTTTTCCTGGACGCTCACGATGCTGATTATCGGCCTGTTTATAGGTTGCTTGAATGCATGGCACTGGGTGGTTAAGGAGCATAAGGAAATGCAAGAGGAACAGGAGGATTATAATGAATGAAATTTTTAATCTTATCCTGGCTCTGGTAGCTGGTTTTTTACTCGGAGCTGTTTTCTTCGGCGGTCTCTGGTGGACTGTTCAGAAAGGACTTTCATCCAAAAGACCTGCATTCTGGTTCTTCGGTAGCCTGCTGTTGCGGACAAGCACTGCCATAGCTGGATTCTACTTTGTTTCGAACGGCCATTGGGAGAGGCTGCTAATATGCATGTTTGGGTTTTTTATTATGCGCCATATAGTAGTCAGACTCACAAGGCTGCCTGAGGAAGATCCGAATCAACTGATAAAGGAGGCCAGTAGTGCGACTTAGTCCTGATGAGCTAATTTTCTGGCAGTATGGCTTTATCAAACTCAATGCCACGATTGTATATACCTGGGGGCTTATGCTTGTAATGACGGTTGGCTCAAAAACCATTACAAGCAAACTCTCTACCGGTCTGGAACGTTCTCATTGGCAAAACATTTTGGAAATTATTGTCACAGGCATCCTGAAACAAATTGAAGACGTTGGTCTGGATCAGCCGAAGAAATACCTAGGTTTTTTGGGCACGCTCTTCCTTTTAATTGCCGTAGCCAATCTCTGTATCATAATCCCAGGCTATGAACCGCCAACAGGATCTCTCTCAACTACAGCTGCACTTGCATTATGCGTGTTTGTAGCCGTGCCAATTTTCGGCATTGAGGAGCAAGGAATAGTTAATTACCTGAAGTCCTACACAGAGCCGACGATCATCATGCTGCCGTTTAATATTATTAGTGAAATTTCTCGCACGCTGGCTCTGGCAATCCGTCTGTTCGGTAACATCATGAGCGGCTCGATGATCGTTGCAATTCTGCTGACCATTACGCCGTTCATCTTTCCGGATCTCATGATTGTTCTTGGTCTGCTCGTTGGTATGGTACAGGCCTATATCTTCAGCATCCTGGCTACAGTTTACATTGCTGCCGCTACGCGAACCAGCAGGTCAAGACGTAAAACTGGAGTCTAAGAATTGAAACAATAACTCAACAACAGAAGGAAACACTATGGCTTTGGACACTTATTCGACAACAATCGCAGTGGCATCAATTGCCGTCTCTGGCATTACAATAGGCATCGGGGTTATCGGGCCCGCAATTGGTGAAGGGCGAGCTGTTGCGACGGCTCTGAGTTCACTGGCACAGCAACCCGATGCTTCCGCAACAATAACCAGGACTCTGTTCGTGGGATTGGCTATGATCGAGTCTCTGGCTATCTATTGTTTTGTGGTCTCTATGATTCTCATTTTCGCCAATCCGTTCTGGGACCGTGCACTTACTTGATTTATAGAGGAAAATTATCATGCCGCTAATCGATTGGTTCACAGTTATTGCGCAAGTGATTAATTTCCTCATCCTTGTGTGGTTGTTGAAGCGCTTTCTTTATAAACCCATACTTAACGCCATTGATGCACGTGAGAAGAGGGTAGCAGATGAACTTGCGAATGCAGATACGAAAAAGGCAGAAGCGGAAAAAGAGAAAGAGGAGTTCAAGCATAAGAACGAGGAGTTCGATCAGCAGCGCAGTGCCCTCTTAAATAAGGCAAAAGAAGACGCAAAAGCTGAACGTCAGCGGTTTTTTGAAGAAGTAAGAAAAGAAGCCTCCGATTTGAGAGCAAAACAGCAGGAGGCATTAAAGAACGAAGAAGAAAACCTAAGTCAGGAAATCGGTCGCCGGACCCAGCAGGAAA
Source organism: Methanosarcina horonobensis HB-1 = JCM 15518 (assembly GCF_000970285.1). Classification (NCBI taxonomy): domain Archaea; kingdom Methanobacteriati; phylum Methanobacteriota; class Methanomicrobia; order Methanosarcinales; family Methanosarcinaceae; genus Methanosarcina; species Methanosarcina horonobensis. The sequence continues at coordinate 2,564,254 of NZ_CP009516.1, forward strand.
TATTTAGCATAGCGCGAAAAGTACTGGAAGACCTGGCTGGAACCAGTTTGGAAGAACGCGCAGTTGATGTGTTTTCTCAAAGGATGCGCACTCTGAATGATGAGGAAAAGAAACAGTTAGCTTCAGCACTTGGTGCATCACTAGGGCAGGTGCTCGTTCGTACTGCGTTTGACCTTCCACAGGAACAGCGTGACTCGATTAAAAAGACGATTAAAGAAACTCTTGGTATAGAAACTCAACCAAAATTCGAGACAGTGCCAGATCTTATCAGTGGTATCGAATTAACTACAGATGGACAAAAAGTGGCGTGGAGCATTGCAGACTATCTTACATCTCTGCAAAAAAGTATCGACGAACTGCTGAAAGAGCAGCCAAGAAGTAAAGCCAGAATCGAGCCTCAAACCGAAAATAACAAACCCAGGTCGGAAAACGAACCAGAAACTGAACAAGAGCCGGAAGCTGAGGCCAATAAACCCGAATCAAAAACTGAATCAGAAGGTGAAACCAGACCTGAAACTGATTATAATAAGCCCAAATCGAGAAAAGAGCCGGAAGCTGAGGCCAATAAACCCGAATCAAAAACTGAATCAGAAGGTGAAACCAGACCTGAAACTGATTATAATAAGCCCAAATCGAGAAAAGAGCCGGAAGCTAAACAGGAACCTGATGCAAAACAAGAATCTGAGGTTAAATAGGAATCTGGAGCCAGATTCGAATCTGTGGCTAAGCAGGAGACCAAGTTTAAAACAAAGCCCATATAAAGAGCCAATGAACATGGAACCTGAAAGTCTTAAGAATATTTTTGATAAAGTTTTCACCGAAATAGGTCAAGCCAGGGAATCAGTAACCCCGAAGCTTGCTCCGCAAGAGGTTGGCAGTATTTTGACAGTCTCTACAGGCATTGCAAATGTTTCCGGCCTTCCTACTGTAGGCTTCGATGAACTTATAAAATTTCCAGGGGATCTGTTCGGGATCGCGTTTAACGTTGATGAAAAAGAAATAGGTACCGTTCTACTGGGTGAATACTCACATCTGCATGCGGGAGATCAAGTTGAACGCACTCGACGGGTTATGGATGTTGCTGTAGGCGAAGAATTGCTTGGACGAGTTATTGATCCGCTAGGTCGTCCACTTGATGACAAAGGACCAATAGTTACCAGTAAGCGCTTGCCTATCGAACGACCCAGTCCGGCAATTATGGATCGATCTCCTGTTACTGTGCCTCTCCAGACAGGTATCAAAGTTATTGATGCTTTAATTCCTATCGGGCGTGGCCAGAGAGAACTGATTTTAGGGGACCGCCAGACTGGCAAAACCGCAATTGCAATCGATACTATCCTTAACCAGCGCAATTTTAACGTATTGTGTGTTTATTGTGCTATTGGTCAGCGTGCATCCGCAGTTGCCAGAGCAGTGGCAAACTTACGGGAAAGGGGTGCAATGGATTACACGATTGTTGTTGTAACTGAAGGCAATGACCCATCCGGACTAATCTATATTGCTCCTTATGCTGCGACCAGCATTGCAGAGTATTTTATGGAAGCAGGTCGGGACGTGCTGATTGTTTACGACGATCTTACCAATCATGCGCGTGCATATCGAGAACTTTCCCTTTTACTTCGCCGTCCTCCAGGGAGAGAAGCGTACCCAGGTGACATCTTTTATATTCACTCGCGACTGCTGGAGCGGTCTACGCACCTGCTCAAAGAACTGGGTGGAGGCTCACTCACTGCCCTTCCTATTATCGAAACCGAAGCACAAAATATTTCCGCCTATATTCCAACTAACCTGATTTCAATTACAGACGGGCAGATTTACCTCTCACCTTCACTTTTTGAATTGAGTGTGCTTCCTGCAGTTGATGTCGGCAAATCCGTTTCTCGTGTAGGCGGTAAAGCACAGCTTGCTGCCTATAGGGCAGTGGCTGGAGATCTCAAGCTTGCCTATTCACAATTTGAAGAGCTCGAAGCGTTTACCAGATTCGGCGCAAGGCTGGATGAAAATACACGAAAAGTAATTGAGCATGGGAGGCGGGTCCGCACCCTCCTGAAGCAACCTCAAAACTCTCCTGTACCCGTGCCCGATCAGATTGTTATTCTTGTTGCATTGAATGCAAAACTCTTCGACAATGTGCCGCTTGATAAAATGGGAGAGGCTGAGAGTGCCCTCCGCAAGGCAGTGTCAGATATTCCTTCTGATTTACGCGATCGGTTCAAAGGCGATAAAGAATTGAGCGACAAGGATCGCGAGACTATCCTTGATATCGCCCGCAAAGCACTGGAGCCTTACCAGCCAAAGCCCAAATCCGAATCCAAGCCGGAAGAAGCTAAAACCGAGGAAAAACATGAGTTAGGGACCCAGACTGAAGAAAAATTGAGTAAGTCAGAAGCCCAAACTGAAGGAAAGTCCGAGCCGGAAGCTAAGGAGAAATCATGACCGAAACCACGCAGAGTCTACGCACAAAGATAGATAGAGCAAACGATCTTCAGTCTGTCGTCCGCACTATGAAAGCCCTGGCAGCCTCGAACATAGGGCAATATGAAAAATCGGTTAGTGCTTTATCCGACTATTATCACACAGTGGAACTGGGTTTAGGCTTATGTTTTCGGAAAATTGCACTCATGCCAGCCCCGGCAGAAGAAAAAGGGCAAAAGAATGCACGTCTCATTGGAGCTGTCGTTTTTGGTTCGGACCAGGGGCTTGTAGGTCAATTTAATGATATAATAACCGATTACGCGGTCAAGGAACTGAAAGTTTTGACAGGTAAAGTTCAGGTTTGGGCTGTAGGAGAGCGTGTTTATTCACGCCTGGTAGATGGGGACTTGCAGCCTATTGGACTTTATAATGTGCCAAATTCGGTTAAGGCCATTACCCCACTTATAGCGCAAATTCTTGTGGAAAATGAGAAATTACGCAGCCAGGATGAAGATGCTGAACTTCATCTATATTACAACCGCCACAAAACCAGAGTTACCTACGAGCCAGTTAGCCAGCGACTGCTGCCACTTGATGAAACATGGCGAGATGACCTGATCAAACTTTCCTGGCCAACCAAAAACTTGCTGCCTGAGGTAATGGGCGATATCACAGAGACCTTGCGAGCACTCATCCGCGAGTACCTTTTCGTTTCGCTTTTTAGGGCATGTGCCGAGTCCCTTGCAAGTGAAAATTCGAGCCGGCTAGCAGCGATGCAACGCGCAGACAAAAACATTGATGAGTTGCTTAATAATCTTAGAGGAGAATTCTACCGTGTGCGGCAAAGTGGTATTGACGAGGAGCTGTTTGAAGTTGTTTCAGGTTTTGAAGCACTTTCCAGGTCTCACAGTTCTGAAAGCCGCTAAAAATACGGTTGATGTGATTAACTAATGTATCCGGACAAAGTAAGGAATTTGGAAAAATTAGTTTTGTGAAACGGAACAGGAAGAAAAGTATGAAATTTCCGAATATTATGCATCGAGTAAAAGAACTCTGATATCTAAATGATCTAAAAGTCTATCTGAAAATCTCGGGTCTGATTTCTGGATAATTATTTATCATCTGAGTAAAATTATATATTATGAGCTGGTATGCAATAGATGCGGTGGATAGAGCTTTTACGAGGACAAAAAAAGCTCTTTTCGAACCTTTTGATTTCTGGAAATGGGTAAAGCTTGCAATCATCATTTTTTTCATTGGTAGCATGGGGTCTAACTACGGAGGCTCCGGAACCCATTATCAACCCTCCGATAACTACGGAAATGATTTTCCAAGTATTGAACCTGGAGATCCTGGAGATATACCTGATTTCCCTTCCGGTATATCCGGACTTGGTCTTGGTTATATTGATTCTGTATCTTCCCTGGCAATTATAGCTACTGCATTAGTTTTCTTTATTCTTTTCGTTCTTCTTTTTTCATATATTTCCAGTGTTATGGAGTTTGTTTTTGTAGAATCTCTGGTAAGGAACGAGGTGCGTCTCCGGGCTTACTTTAAAAAATTCATGGGAAAGGGTTTCAACCTCCTGCTGATACGTCTGGCCCTGGGACTTATTTTCGTTATACTTTTCGTACTGGCTTTGCTGCCTTTTGTCCCGGTATTTCTTACAGAGTCCTCTGACTTTAAAGTGTCTGCTCTCATAGGTGGGATGTTCTGGTTTTTTGGCGTAATTATCCTGCTTGTCCTGATAGGATCAGTCGTAAGCTCTTTCTTAAGCCTTGCAATCCCTCTTTCTATTTACAGGGAAACAGGAATTCTTTCGGCTTTCCGTATGGTATACAGGAGTTTCAGAAAGAGCTGGCAGGAAGTGCTTGTTTACTGGTTTATCAGGTTCCTTATTGGAATCGGGATAGCCATCCTGGCACTTATCCTGTTCGGACTGATTATACTGGCGTCGGTGATTATTTTCCTTATTATTGACGGGGTCCTTTATTTTATCTTCTCGGCTTTAGTATCGGAGCCCTATAGCTGGATACTCCTGATCCCATTCGTGATTGTAGAGATACTGCTGGTTTTCGTCACTTTGATCTTTCTGAGTGTGCCATTTGCAGTCTACCTGAAGTACCACTTGCTTAGCTTCCTTGAAGCCTGGTTTGCCGGGGCAAATATTCCATTCTTTGACGAATTCAAAGGAAAACCTGAAATAGGGACAGGGACAGAACCAGGCGATATGGAGCAGTCTTCAATGGAACAATATGTGCCGGAACCAAACGGGCCGGGATCAGGTGGTCCGGACCCTTCTATCTAAAACAATTTAAAACCTCCAGAGGCCTGGAGGATGTTTAACTTTTTCGACCATATAAGAGAGGAATCCAATAACACTGGCAACCTCTTCTTTTTACGCATTTTCTTTTTTATACTTCCTTTCTTATTTTATCCTGATTTCTGTTCAGAATTCCTGTTTTTTAAGTTATAATATACCTTCCTGATACTAACTATACTGGGTAAACACCACACAGGTCTCTCTGTAACCGAAGAATGAAAATTTGGAGTTGATAAGGATGAAGCAGGAATTCATTGAAAAGTACTATCTGGGCAAAGAAGTAGAAATTGACATTGGGGGAAACACAACATACAGGGGAATAGCTGCAGAATGCAATGACGGAGTCCTGAGCCTTAAATGGACCATAAAAGAAGAAGGCTACACACATATTGAAATAGAGAAAATTGCTGTAATGTGGAAAACCCTTAGAAAGTAAGAAGAAGTTAAAGTAAAGCTGTAAATGAAATATGAGATAGGTTGTAAAATAATATTGTGGCAGGCATAATAATAAGGTATTGAAAAAAGGTATTGAAAATTTTGCTTTGCTATACACGAGTTTAGCCCATATAGAAAAAAAAGACTTCTCAGTTCTTCTATGTTTAAGATTTATCTCTACAATTAGGTTTTAAGAGGGGGAATTAAATCCTCCTTTTTATCTCTTTTTTTCAGTTAAAACTATTCTAGAAAAAGGCGTTTCAACTCACATGATATTGGAGATCTCGCCAACATATCTGGCGGTCCTTCCCAAACGAGAAAGATAAGAAGGAAGAAATTTGAAAAAATTAGCAAACAATAAGACAAAGATAGAAAAAGCATTTTTCAGATCTAGTTTAATCCTGTTTCATTCTGCTCTCTCCAAATTTCTTGCTATTTTTTATTTATTTTCGAGTAGATTTGTCAGTTTGTTATCGTTTCTATCTATTGTTTTCATGCTTTGAATTTTAATTTCAGCTTTCTTTTTCGTTTTTTGTGGAAAAGACCGCTCTCCTGCGCCGAGCGGGGCAAGACCGGTCCAGTATAGCGAATATAATATGGTTGGCCGGGTAAGAATCACCTGTAATTTAACTCTCTTTCAGTCCTCTTAAGCCAAGCGAAAAGGAACTCGTGCTGTTGCGATTACATCGCAACTCCCAGAAAATCTCCGATTTTCTGTGATCACAATAAAGCTTAAATTAAGTACAGTAATACTGAATAGACTGATTGGCGTGCAGCAGGTCCTCTTATTCCCCTGAAATTCGCAGATCTGATTTTCCGGGTAGGGTTTTTGTACGTCAAATATTTGTCTGAGGTACAGTACATAAACGGCTGGTAGCAGACATTAAAAACAGATATTAAATATACTTTAATAGATTTGATACCTTACCTATCAGAGATTTGATACCTTACCTATCAGAGATTTGTCATTAGTCAGATTAGTCAGATATTTATATACACTGACCGGTAGTTTACTCTAAATGTACGTCTTACTGACAGTCAATATCGGTATCAGAATGTCAATGTTAAAGTTGTCAGCACTGGTCTGTCATACTTACTGATTAGTAGTTTATCAAGAGTTGTTTATAAAGAGTTATTTATAAAGACTGTCTATAAGCTGCAGGACAGAACTGAATAGACAGCTTACTTCAATTTATCTTTCATCAGGGAGACTCCCATATGATAAAAGAAATCACTGCCAAATACGATGCAGAACAAATAGAAAAAAAAGTAACGCAGTTCTGGGAAGACAGCGATGCCTATCGAAAAACCCGGGAGCACCGCAAGACCGGAAAAAGGCTTTTTTTTGTTGACGGCCCCCCGTACACTACAGGACATATTCACCTGGGGACTGCCTGGAATAAGATCATTAAAGATTCCATTCTCCGCTATTATTCCATGAATAACCGCCATATTCTTGAGCGCCCTGGCTGGGATATGCACGGCCTCCCAATTGAGGTTAAGGTCGAAGGTGTTCTCGGATTCAAGTCCAAGAAGGATATCGAGAGCTTCGGAGTAGAAAATTTCATAGAAAAATGCAAGGAATTTGCCCTCACGCAGAAACAGGCAATGACCGAGCAGTTCCAGAGGCTTGGGGTCTGGCTTCAGTGGGAAGACCCTTACATGACCTTGAAAGACGATTATATCGAAGCTGCCTGGTGGACCCTCAAGCAGGCAAGTGAGAAGAACCTCCTTGATGTGGGAAAACGTTCGGTAAACTGGTGTCCGCGCTGTGAGACTGCAATTGCAGACTCCGAGGTTGAATATTCCGAGAGGACCGACCCCTCGATTTATGTTAAGTTCAAGGTCAAAGGCGAAGAGAACACTTTCATAGTTATCTGGACAACCACCCCATGGACAATTCCGGCAAACGTAGCCGTAGCTGTTCATCCGGCTTACGAATACTCTAAATTCAGGGCGATCAGGCAGGACGGCTCGGAAGAGATTCTGATAGCAGCTACAGACCTTATCAGAAACGTCCTCAAGCAGGGCAGGTATGTGGACTTTGAAATTCTTGAGACCATGCTCGGAGAAGAGCTCACAAAGCTTGAGTACGAAAGCCCTGTTGGGGACCTGGTGCCTGTCCAAAACAGGATAAAACACGGTGTCTATCTTGCAGATTTCGTAACTGTGGAAAATACCGGCTGTGTACATATTGCACCAGGGCACGGTATGGACGACTTCAACCTTGGTGTAAAGCATAAACTTCCGATCCTCTGCCCTGTGGGCTCAAACGGTTCCTATACCGAAGAAGCCGGGGAATACGAAGGTAAAAACGTAAGGGAAGCAAACCCCATTGTCATCGAAGACCTCAAGGCCCGCAACAGGCTCCTTGCCGAAGGTACAGTAACTCACAGGTACGGGCACTGCTGGCGCTGCAAGACTCCTATCATCTACCTTGCAACCGAACAGTGGTTCCTCAAGGTTACCGAGATCAAAGACAGAATGCTTGAGGAAATCGATGCTGTTGACTGGTACCCTGACTGGGCAGGTTCAGCTCGTTTCAGAACATGGGTTGAGGGTGCCAGAGACTGGTGTATTTCCAGGCAGCGATACTGGGGAATTCCAATTCCTGTCTGGAAGTGCAGGAAGTGCGGAAATCTTGAGGTAATAGGCACAAAAGCCGAACTTCTGGAAAAGGCGGGATTAAACGGCGATATCGAACTGCACCGTCCTTACGTAGACAAAGTAACCATACCCTGTGAGTGCGGTGGAGAGAAAAAGCGTGTAGAAGACGTCTTTGACGTCTGGTTCGACTCGGCTGTAGCTTCCTGGGCAACCCTGAAGTTCCCGCAGACACGAGAGCAGTTTGACGAGTGGTGGCCTGCTGACTTTATCACCGAAGGGCACGACCAGACACGCGGCTGGTTCTATTCTCAGCTTGGAGCAAGCATGGTTGGCTTTGGACGTGCTCCTTATAAGAGTGTGCTCATGCACGGGTTTACGCTTGATGCAGGTGGAAAGAAGATGTCCAAGAGCCTTGGAAACGTGATCTCTCCTCTGGATATTATAGACAGGTTCGGGGCAGATACCCTGCGTGCCTACGTGCTTTCTTCAAGTGCACCCTGGGACGACCTCAAGTTCAATATGGAAGAAGTGGAGACCATCCACCGCTCGATCAATATCCTCTGGAACGTTTTCAGGTTCCCGTTGCCGTATATGGCACTCGATAACTTTGACCCGATGCAGGTCAGCCTTGACTCCGTAAAAGATGCCCTGCGGGAAGAAGACAAATGGATTCTATCAAGGGCCCAGTCCGTGGTAAAAGCTGTGGATGAAGCCATGAGCGGGTATCTATTGCATAAAGCGGTTCGTGAGATCATGGAGTTTGCCCTCGAAGACCTTTCACGCTGGTACATCCAGCTTATCCGCCCGAGAACCTGGACCGAGGCTGATGATCCTGACAAGCTTGCAGCTTACTGTGTGCTTTATGAGGTATATGTGACCATAACAAAATTGATCTCGCCTTTCATGCCTTACCTTGCTGAGGAGATGTATCAGAACCTGATAAGGAACGTGGACCCGAATGCCCCTGAGTCGGTCCATATGTGCGACTGGCCGACAGTTAATGAAGCGTATCTTGACCCGGAACTTGAAACGGCCATGAACACCGCCCGCTCAATTGTGGAAGCTGCCTCAAACGCCCGCCAGAAGGCAGGAAGAAAGCTCAGGTGGCCCATCTCCAGAATTGTTGTCTCCCCTGAAAGTGAAGAGGCAGCAAAAGCAGTTGACAGGCTGCGCTCTGTCCTTATGGATCAGACCAATTCCAAAGACATTGTGCTTACAGGTGTGGGCAAGAGCTGGGATGAACTCGGGCTTGAGGTTATCCCTGACCCCGGCAAGATCGGACCTGTGTTCAAGAAGGATGCCGGAAAAGTAATTCCTGCCCTGCAGAAAGTCGATGGTTTTGCTTTAAAGAAGGCTTTTGCCGAAAAAGGTGAGTTCGAGCTTACCCTTGCCGACGGAACCACCGTCAAAGTTACCCCAGGTATGGCAAACTTCAAAGAGACCCTGCCCGAAGGTACGGCCAGTGCGGAATCCGATGCAGGACTTGTCTATGTGGATGCAAATCTGACCTCCGAACTCGAAGCCGAGGGATATGCAAGGGAAGTAATCCGCAGGCTCCAGGACATGAGAAAGGAACTCGACCTTGTTGTGGATGAAAACATCCGTGCCTCTGTCCGGATCGAAGACGAAAGGGTCTTAAAGCTCGTTGAAACCCTGAAGGACCTGATTGCAGAAGAGGTTAGAGCAGATGTCTTTGACCTGGGCAGCGAAATCGAGGTCTCTGGAGCCCTTGTGAAGGACTGGGACGTCGAAGGCATCGCCATGAAGATGGGAATTGCAAAGAAATGACTGGCAATCTGGTTTAGAAGAAAGATAAATAAGAAAATCTGATTTCAGAAACTAAAAATAGTCATAAATTAAAAACAGGAAAGAAGCGATTGATATGGACTTTGCTGCCTGGGAGCCAATTTACGAAAGTATCCTTGAAGACTTCGGGTTTGACCGTAGCGGTGATGAAGAGGCAGCGTGTTTTCTTTCCCGTATGCTGACAGAGGATAATTCTGTCAGCCTCTCCGAACTCAAAGATAAGATTTCAGGAAAGTATGTCATGGTCTGCGGGAACGCTCCCGGACTCAGGGCTGAACTTTCAGAAAACGATCTATCTGCTTTTGTTATAATTGCAGCTGACGGAGCTGCTGCCGTTCTTACGGACATGGGTTGCGTACCTGAAGTCATCTGTACCGACCTTGACGGGAATTCCGAAGCTGACATTGAAAAAGAGATCTACGCCTGTGAACAGGGTTCGATTGTCCTGATCCATGCCCACGGGGATAATATGGATAAGCTGGAAAAATACGTGCCCAGATTTAAACGCTTTGTTGCAACTACCCAGGCAAGGCCTTTTGATAATGTCTACAACTTCGGCGGGTTTAGCGATGGAGATCGCTGCGCTTTTGTGGCAAAAGAATTCGGAGCCAGCAACATTAAGCTGACTGGATTTGATTTTGAAGACCCTGAAGTGAATCCTGTTAAGAAAAAGAAACTGAAGTGGGCTAAAGAATTACTCGGGATGTTAGGAATTATCTGATATTTCTTAATCAGGTCATCTGGTCTTATAGTAATCTAAATTCAGCAATCTCCAGAAGCAATACCTGCTTTTTCTAGGAATATTACCTGCTTTTTCTAAAATTTTGTTTAAGTTTTAGATTCATTTGAACCTTTTATCGCCTCATCTGAACCATTGAATGAAAAAGCAGCTCTTTAAGGATCTAGAAAATGACTTGAGAATGAACAATAACAAAAAAGTTGAAAGAATCTGCATTTCAGCTTCCAGAACTTTTTGGGAATGCTAATTGAATGGAATCTCACCGACGTTAATATATTTATTTGATGACAAATATAATTATTGGATGCGAATATGAATGCTTATTCATTTTGTGGGGCAAAAAATTATGGAAAATTTTGCAATCCGATTTTTTACTTCTCCGTAAAAAACTACTTTCGAGGATTTATACAAAGCCAAATCTCATTAATGATGTGGGGTAATGCAAAATGAAAAAGGGAAAATGCCCGAAATGTGGGAGTGAAAATCTCGATACAGGCCATATAATTGGAGAACGTATAGGTTATGAGTCTGATAACGAATGCTATTTTTCCGGCCCTATGCGTGAATTTAAAGTGCATGTTTGTTCAGACTGCGGGTATGCTGAATTTTATGTGGATATAGAAAAACGAAAATCTCTTTTTGTTAAGAAGAAAAACAGTTAAAGGTCGGCAGAAATGGTGGAAAGGCCAAAAATAGCTGTCAGGCAGATATGTATCCGAGTACCGCACAATTTGAGGCGTAAGTACGGCACCTGATGAGGCATCAATCTGAAAGGATACCGTTTGATCAAACCTGTCCTGCCTTCCCACCGCATCTAATATAAGGCCTTTAGCCTTACTCTACCACTTTCTAATCATCTATTGCCCAATTTTCTTTCAGTTCTTCGCCCATCTATGAAACGACCCACTCATTTGACGCCAGGGTGGAGCGATGATCGTAATGGTAGCGAAGAACTTAATTATATATTCCTTCATCAAGGAATACGTTTTATGATTGGCTTTTATTATTATAAATAACTTTCCAGACTAACCATTAAAAGAAATCAATAATTTTTAATTTAGAAACAGGATTAAAGCAAAAACGAAGGTCAATTTGTAAACTTTTCTTGTTTTATAGAGCTTTTTAAACTCCCTTGTTAATCAAAATTAATAAAATCCAAGAATCAGGATGAATTTTTCACATCTTTATTATTTTTCTGAACCTGAAGAACGAAAAGGAAAGAGGAAAGGTTGAAAAACAAGTTCAGGGTTGAGGCAAACAGTAGATTTTAACTGCTATATCTGTTTGAGGCGTTGACATTTACAGCTTTGAGATGCTTTTAAAAAATGTCTCTGCTTGCTTCATCCTTTTGATTTTTCCTTTCCTCCGGAACTCTCAGGTCTTTATTATTTTTGAGGCAGCTCGGTTTTCTACCATACATTTTTTAGCACATACTTTCTACCACATCTTTTTTCCAATATTTTTTCTACCACATCTTTTGTGCCTGATATCCGTTTTTTCTGTCCTTTTCTTTGCCCGGCACCTGAACGACTTACCAATAGCCAGGGATGGATATGGATGCGATACTGAGGTGTAGAGCATTTTTGTCATATCCCTTTATTTAAGGGGATACTACAGTATTGTTCCTACTTCTAATATATAAATATTTTCAGAATAAAAAAGTATAACAAATGTATCCTGTGATAAGAATGCTTTTATTTCAAATCAGGACAGAAAAACCGGGAAAAAATAGAGAAAAATTCGGAAAAATGAATTAACTGACAAAAACGGGTTAAAGAGACTTCAAATCTATCGAGGGAATGTCCAGTTTAAAAAATTCTACAAGCAATTAAACAATTAATAGGTAAACGATTGCTTGCAGTCACTCCTTCGTGCCCTAACCTTTTCTTCAACGAAGCTTTTTTCCTTATCTTTTAACAGCGTTATAGTAAAAAAGGAAGTCTGGTAACTTACTTGAACTCTCAGGTCATAGAGATTTCAGGTTAGAAAGATTCATTGACAACCCAGGAGTGGTTACTTGGCTTATAGAGCTCCATCAAGAGTTTCTGGAAAAATTTCAGGAAAAAACATTTTGTGCTTCATAGGGCTTCATAAATGGAAAAGAAGCGGAGGTTTGAATGTCTATGCTTCAAACGTAAGGGAAAAGTATTTTGTATGCGAAAGATGCGGGAAAAAGAAAACAGTATATGAGCCTAAAAAAGATTAAAAGTTTAAATAGATTTTTTTAAAGATTAATACAACTATATACTTTTTTTTCACAAATACTTTTGAGCTATTTTTTTAAGTTAAACCACTTTCAACTGACTTGATCAGATAACTTCATCTATTAAAAAAAATCTTTCGTTACTACTTTCATAAATTTATATTTGATAATTTTAGAACAGGCATCAAGTTGAAGCCATTTAATTATTCCGGGCAATAAACTGGTTAAAGACCAAAAAAATCCGTTTTTCAGTGCATTTAGAAAGAGATTATCTGGATATGAAAGAAATTATCTGATATTCGCTTAATCAAAAACACAATTCGCTTTCCTCTTTACGATTTAGTTTCTACTTTTAAGGCCAGTATATATTTAGCCTTTTCATGAAATTGTGGTCTCTGCCAGAATAACTATATAGTTTTACCTCACAAATTATTCTGATTATATGCAAAGACTTGAACTTCTTCCCCTGGTTCTTGACCACCAAAAATTTTTCCAAAACCCCTCTGATATAATCTCACGCTACATTCCAGTTTTCCCATGTCTGGACGGGAGCGAGATCAATGTGATCTGTGGTCCACTCCATGCAGGTAAGACTTCCTTCCTGAGGCAGGTCGCAGACCTTGTGCAGTGTATGAAGATTTACATTAATTTTGAAGACAGCAGGTTTAAAGAAATGGAACCTGAAAGCCTTCAGGAAATCGAAGAAATTGCAGCTGAATTTTATAGAAAAGGATCTGGAGATGAAGAAGGGTTTGAAAATGAAGATAAGTCTTATGAGGAAAGGCCTGCCGGACCGACCTGCTATTTCCTTGATGAAATCCAGAATTTCTCTGGCTGGGAGGACTGGATTGACAGGCTTCAATGCGGTGGAGCAAAGGTGTTTATAACATCTTCGTCCTCAAGTCTCATGACTCAGGATATCTCTTCTCGCTTTTCAAACAGGATAAGGACTCTCAGGCTTCTGCCTTTTTCCTTTAAAGAATATCTTATCCTGAATGGTCTAATGGTCCCAAGGCCTAACTTCCTTACACCTTCCAGGTGCGATGAAATGCTATGTCTGTTCCTGCGCTATTTTGAAACCGGCGGCTTTCCGGAGGTAATCAGTAACGGAGACTTCAGGCTTTCCAGGCAGTTTTTTGAGGAAATCCTGCGAAAGGAGATCATTGCCAGGCATAATATTCAGGATCCAGACGGGTTGAAAAACCTTGCAGTTTTCCTGATCTCGAACATGGCATCGGAATACTGCATGGATACTTTGAAAAAAGTGAGTGGGATCAACAGCGAAAACACTATTAGTAACTATCTGGACTATCTGGAAGAAGCTTTTTTGCTGTTCCGGGTCCCCATGTTTAATCACGGATTTGAAAAATCGGAAAACGGAAGAGAAAACGAAAATGGAAAAGAAGTCCCGTATAAAGTGTATGCTGGAGACACAGGTTTCTTCAAATCAGTATTTCCCAATTATCCGGATAGCCTTGGCTTAAGATTTGAAAACATTGTATTTCTTGAACTGCTAAGGAAGGGCAAGGAGATCTCTTATTTCCGTGGCAAGAGAGAATGCGATTTCCTTATATGTGAAAAAGACAGCCAGACTGTTACGACTGCGGTTCAGGTCTCTGTCTGCTTCGGAGGTTCTGCAGTAAGGGAACGGGAAGTCCTCGGGCTTATGGAAGCAATGGAAGAGTTCGGGCTTAAAGAAGGGCTTATCCTTACAATGGACGATGAAGGAGTTATGGAAATAGATGGAAAGGACGGAGAAAAGAAAAGAATAGTAATTAACTCGGTATGGAAATGGATGCTGGAATAACAATTCAGCAGACTGGCTTAATTATTCCGTTACTTTATACTCCTTTCCGTTACTTTTATACTCCTCTGAATTTTAGTCCGAAAATGCTTCCCTGAAGTAGTGATTTCAGGGAAGCATTTTCGGATCTCTTCTCACGTTAAAGTTTCGGTTTTTAATCAGATTTTAGTGCAGGTTTTAATGCAGATTTGTTTTTCATGTAGAGATTTCGGATAAAATAACCTCTTTTTCTGCAGCTTTTTTTTCTTTTGCCTCAGCAACTCTTTTTACCTCTCTCTGAGAGTAGAACCACAGCGGGACATAAAGACAGAGCACGAAAAAGCCGACTCCGGTTGTAGCCCATCCAAGTTCGAGGCTGTTGAGGTAAATTATACCCACAAGAAAGAACGGGATATTCAAAACTGCAGTTACCATTGCTACACTTTTCCAGCCTTTTGGGGCTTTAAAGGGTCTGTCAAGTTTTGAGAGTTCCGGGTCGTTTCTTACCTTTACGTAGGTATAGAGACTTATCCCGTTTGCGCAGATATATCCGATTGCAGAGGCTGCCAGAATTGCTGTCGGAGTCCCGAGCAGGATCAGGCACATGTTAAAAAGGGCATCTGCAATCATTGCATTCATCGGATGTCCGTGAGAGTTAAGTTTGCTCAGAAATTCAGGCAGGTTGCCTTCAACTGACATTGAATATATCGACCTTGCCGATGAAAGAAAAGCTGTCTGGATAATAAGGAGCATCGCCCCTACAAGCATGATAATTGCAATAGAAGCTCCTAACGTGCCAAGCGTGAGGTTGGCAATGGGAAGCATAGGTGATATGGGTTCGGAAAGTACACCTTCAACTCCGAGCGTACCGATAACCGAAGTCTGAACAAGAACATAGAGTACAAGGCAGATCCCTCCGCAGACCAGAAGGGCTTTTGGAGTGTCAGTATTCGGGTTCTTATATTCAGGACCATAGATAGCTGCTGTTTCCCAGGCGCAGGCACTCCATTCTGCCATTGCAAAAATCCCAAAGAGAATCAGGATATGTTCCAGGTCCCAGGTCCAGTCTGTCGGGAACCATGAGCCGGTGATATTGGCCAGGTGGAAGTCCCCTGTGAGTAAAGGTGCAACCGTGATGACTATTAGAGGAATAAGAGATATCACAGCCAGGATATAGCCGGCTCTTGCTCCGTTTTTGAGCCCTTTAGAGTTTATAACTGCAAGAGACCCGAAGATTACTGCTCCGACCATTAAAGAGAGCAGGGTATCCGGAAAAGCGGAGAAAGCGGGAACAAGACCTTTAAGGTAACTTCCGATAAGGATTGCATAGATCGCAAGCACGGGGCTCCAGCCGAACCAGTAGCTCCAAGCGCTGAAACCGCCGATGAATTTTCCGAATTTAAATTTCCCTTTATTATTTTTGTTAGAGCTTGAGCCAAAGACGGTCTGCGTATAACCTGGCAAACCCGATGCCTTTGGAAAGACAGTTGAAAGCTCTCCGAAAGCCAGGTTCTGGAAAAAGCCCAGGAAAATGGTAAGGCCCCAGACAGCTATTGAAAAAGCCCATACATAACCCGTAAAATAGCCTATTGAAGGCAAGATAAGTAAAGGAACACCGAGGGCTATTGCAAGTCCCTGTTTCCAATCGATTGCCCTCTCAAGTTCTTTTAAGTCACAGCTTGCCCTGCTGCATTCTTCAGCATGCTGCCAGTCGATCTGAGAATCAGAAGTCGAAGTATGGTTGTTGCTCATAAAATCACCTTTTTTCCGATCATTCTCAGGCAATCTGTTTCCTGAAGAGTTCGCAGGAATTAATCTTTATATCGAGCAGCTTCTCGATGTTCATTTTTGCGGCAATGCCTTTGGCTGCACCCGGAACTGAGGTAATGATTCCAATATCGAGTTCCTCACGGAGCTCGCGCATTACATGTTCGTCAGCAAGGTCCCTGGTTTCGACATTTAGTTTCTTTGCTACGTACTCCTTTGCCTCTCCGATGCGCATATTCTTTGAGAATTCCATCCTTGCAACAAGGTCGCCTGCTGCTCTCATTCCTGTCATTCCTGAAGCCATTATGTGGGAAATCGGCATACCCAGCGGGTCGCCGACCCCGATCTATATGCCGTCTACTCCGGCAACCTCGACCATTGCCTTGCTTGCCCTTGTAACGGCATCAATCGGAGGAGTCTCAAGCATGGGGATTCCGCCAACACCCATGCCCATATTCACATGGCAGGGGATTGAAGAAATTTCAACTGCTGCTTTTATGAATGTAACAGCTCGTGCCAGATTCCACGGAGAAGTCTTACTGGTATTGGTATTGCATACGGGTCCGAAAACGTTTGCTCCTGCTTTTGCTGCAAGAGGTGCTTGTTCATGAGGCCAGAGCCCTGCAAGGCGCACGCCATCGTATTCCAGTTCTCCATGCATACCGAGCACCATCTCTCCTGCCATGCCAACTTCGATATACATCTCCGGAAATTGAGCCCTCAGGATTTCAACTGCACTGAGTGTGCCATACATATCGGCATCTCCGGCTGCAGCAGTTGTGTCAAAATTGACGCCATCAGCTCCGGAGGCAAGAAGCTTTTGCATAACCCATACGGTATCCCTTGTAAGATGTTCGGCTGCATGTTCCATGGATTTCTGTGCTTTATCGATCTTGAACATCTTCATTAAGTCGCCCGGGTTTTCGAAGGGGCCGTCAGGAGTATAATAAAGTCCCATGTTCGGCATTGCGCCGTAAAAGAGAGGAATGATCATATTCTGCTGGCAGGCTTCCATTGCCTGGCACTCGTTTGCAACAACAGGCTTTACCGGCTTGAAACTATAGTCAATGTGCCCGAGTTCCATCGTATCTGCACCAAAAGCTCTTTCATGCACCATGCAGCCGACAAGCCGGCTTGAAGGGATGCCAACTCCACTGTTGCCCTGGTCACCGTCAAGCCTGAGGGTCCCGATGTCGTGAGTGACCGGTACTTCCATACCCTGCTCGACACTGACGGCTTTTCCGGGCATCATAAGGATTTCGGCAAGCTTGTCGATTTCATTAGCACTGAGATCAGGGATTTCTCCCAGATCAGCAGCATTTGCTGAGCCTGATTCGATTTCACTGAGGATTTTTTCTTTCGTGAGGTAGATTCTTTTACCATCACCCATCCTCAAAGCGTATTCAGTAACCATTTTTTATCCTCCATTGCTCAAATTCGACTGATTAACTTTAGTGAGTGAAATTGAACTGCTATACTCAAATTATTAAATTTGGACTGTTACATTATGACTAAAAATGGGATTCAGAGCAGCAGTTCTTTTGCCTTTGCCACGGCTTCACTTGCATTTTCTGCATAACAGTCTGCGCCTATTTTGTCAGCCCATGCCTGGGTTGCAGGGGCACCGCCCACCATGACCTTAACGCGGCTGCGCAGCCCTTCTTCTTTCAGGAGCTCGATAACTTCCCTCTGCCCTTGCAGGGTTGTAGTCATAAGCGAGGAGATCCCTACCATGTCAGCACCGGTTTCCTTTGCTTTCTGGACAAAGTTCCGGATAGGGACGTCCCTGCCTATGTCGTGGACTTCAAAACCGGCAGACTGGAGCATTGTAGAGACGATTGACTTGCCAATGTCGTGAACGTCGCCTTCGACTGTCCCGTTTACAATGATACCGAGCTTCTTTTCCTGAGTGCCTGCAGGCATTCCCTCTTCAAGCAATTTCACACCTGCAGTCATTGCATCAGCTGCCATCATTACATGTGGCAGGAAGAGTTTTCCCCTCTCAAACAAAACTCCTACCTGGTTCATGCCAGCAGAAAGCCCTTTTTCAATAATTTCTTCCGGCGGAAGCTCAGCCCTGGCTTTTTCAACCGCTTCGAGCACTTTTTCTTTTTTACATGAGATTACCGCATCAGCAACCTCATGGAGTAAACCTTCAATATCTGCCATTTTTTTCAGTCCTTTTCTCATCTCAAGATAACTTAGAGTTGTCTTCTTTATCGGAAGACGGTAAGTTGTTTCCTAGTAATGATATTTATATTTTCCTAAAAATTGAATAAAAATATCAGAATGTTTACATTGTTTCTAAAAACTCAAACAGTCCTTTTTTCTTCTAAAATAAGAAAATTTCAACTTAAAAAATGAAATCTGGCAAGAAATTGAGAAGATTTAAAGGTTTACATAAAAGTTGAGCAGATTTAAGGATTTTTATACTAATTAGTTAAGTTCATTAGAAAAAAACATCCTTATCCGCAAGTGAAAGGTGAGAATATCTCAAGAGAATGTATTCTCAAAGAGAATGTATTCTCAGGGTCAGTTCCCTAATTTATTTTTCATGCTTTTTTCTGATTTCTGTAGAGGATATCCCATCGTCTTCATATTCATCTACAGGGATAATCTCGCAAAACTCAAGGACTTCAGGATTGATGTAAAGCTTAACGGATTTCCTGTGAAACACCATGAAGCGTACATTCTTTTCCTTAAAATGCTTTAAAATAGTGGATGTGTCTGCTGTACCGTTATAATATTTTGGATCAAAGATCCTGTTAATGGTGTCTGCACCAACGATAAAAGTACTGTCAGGGAAAAGGGCAGCTTTTTGAAGGGAAATTAGAGGTAATAGTTAATATATCTTTTTCAACAATGTAAAAAAAATAACTTTAAGCAAAGTATAATGTTTTCATATCGGGGGTGTATAAATTAAGCTCTAATATAATTTTCTCTATAAGTTCTTTGCAGCATGGCCTGGTAATCCCAAATTTTTCTATTACTATATCCTCTAGATCTTCTATCTTCATACCATTATAAACCATGCTGCCAAGACTCAAAAATACATATCTTAAAAGGTCTTTTTCGGAAATAGTGTCTATAATTTCAACATTAGATAATGAATATTTATATGCTTGTTCTTCTGTTTGCTCTTCATCCATTTCAAGTCGTACATTATAATATACTTCATTATAGCATACAGGACACCGCGCTTTTATATACACTATATGACCCCTTATTTTTTATAAGTAGTAATCATATAATTATATTCTAAAAATATATAACAGTTGTTAAAGCGCTGTGAAAGTGTTCATTCAAAAAAAACTTTTCTTGTATTTTTGGGCAATTCCTTATCTTTTTCTTCTTCTATCCCTAGAGCTCGATCATAACATTCAATTGCTTTTTCTAACTCTCCCATTTTTTGATATGCAATCCCCTTCTGTTTCCATATTTCTCTTTCAAATTGTTCTTGCTCTTCAGTCTGATGTTTCTTTGCGTAGTCATTTGTTTGATTTTTCATATCTATCTCAGCAAATAACATATTTAGTGCCTGAGATACCACATCAGACATACTACTATACTCCTCACTATCCACAAGCTCAATTACTCTTTTTTTGATAGAAGGGCTCAATGTCGCATTGATAGAATCCTTCTTTCGCTCATACTTCGCAACCATAATATCTCTAATACGGTTGCTTCATAAGATTAAATAATCTTCTGAAGTATCAATGAAACGTTGTTTCATTAGGTTAACCAAACATATATATACGTTAATGTCTTTTTATGTTATAGTGAAGCAATTGTGAAACACAATAAAGCTTACTACGCAAATAGTGAAATATTATGGAGATTGAAATATGAGTATTGTACTAGGAGCAAAATTCCCTGACACAATAGTAAATAAAGTGGATAATTACGTCTCAAAAGGTAGCTATCTATCAAGATCTGATGCAGTCCGTGATCTAATCAGGCGAGGGCTTGTAAGCAAAGCAAGAGAAGATCAAGAAGGTGTTTCAGCATGAGCCTCTTTTCTCTTCTTCAGCTCTTCTCAGAAAAATGCGAATATGCTGAAAAATGTGGAGGGTTCCGGGACAACTCTTATACTTGCTCTAAAACTCCGGAAAAAAGCCCTTGCGGGATATATAAAAGGTTCTGCAGAGGAGATATTCTTTCGTATCCTGCGGAGGCCCAGGCATGAGTGCAGAACTATTGACTCTCGCGGACCTGAGAGAAAACCATCTCGTTCGGAAATTCGCATCAATGGAAATCACGCCCTCTCTACCTCATGAAGCGGCATACTGCGCAAAGATTTGTAAAGCAATTTGCGAAGGTGGGGTACAATGAACTGCGATAATTGCGGATCGGAATTAAAAATAATGTCTGGTGATCTAGGGTTCTATCGTTATTGCCTGGTTTGCGGAGAAACTTATACTATCTCTACTCAGACCAAAAACACATCCAAAAGCGTTCCTGCGGTGATGAGGGCATGAATTTTAACACTTTCAAAAAACTCTTTATTTCTTTTGTTTTGTTCTCTGCTCTTATAATTTCAACAGTGAGCGGTCAGCCTGTCATCTGCCCAGGAAAAAACGTTTCCACTTGCTATGATTTTGCGGTCTCTTTCCAATCAGAAAACCCTGGATGGGGAATTGTGTCTCTCAGTACTAACCAGCAGTTTAGGGGCGTTTCGCACATAGTCAACTATCAGGTCGAAGGGGACACGCTTGTAATTCATGACGGTATGTATCTGGCAGACTATGAAATTCCAAACTATCAAGACGAATCTGGCTTTTTCCACTTCTGGATTAATGAAACCCCTATAAGGTACTATGACACACTCTCGGATAACAGAAATATATTAGTGCAGGGTGTGGAAGCATGACTACAGAAAGGATAAGAGATTGCTGTCCTTTCTGCGGCCAACTGAACTTTCGCAGAATAGTAAGAAAATTCCGCTATGCGTGCGAAGCTTGCGGCAAAGATATTTCTGCAGGAAAGCAGCTCCGGAAATGTCCGGATTGTAAATCTACGGACCTAAAAAAGCAGTACGTAAATAAATACATTTGTAATAACTGTCAGTCTGCTTTTGATACTCCTTCTCAAAAAATCTCTAAAGGCCATCCGGGTAATTTCCCTCAAGCTCTTTGTAAAAAAGTAGAGGTGACCGTATGAGCTCGGAACCTGTCAAACAACGATGCCCTGTTAGGGTCCCTGCTCACAAAGCCCGGAAAGATAAACTGCACTCTAATCTCGGGCTGATGCTGCTTATCAGTCGCGGGAAACTTTCAGAAAACACAGATCTAACAAGGGGAATTTTCAGAAGTGCAGATCCTGAAAAACTCTATTCTAAGGGGGGTAATCTATGATAGCATTTTTCGCAGGTCAAAAACAAGAAAGCAATTATCGCATACTCTTTAAGGACATTCTCTCAAACGGGGTTTTACAGCTCATCAAACTCTCTGAGGGGAGTTATACGGTTTCGTTTGAATCGCTTTTCTCTGGGTGCAGCTGGACAACTGGGATCATGGACTACGAAACAGCCCGCTCAACCTACGCGGACGTCATTTATGGGGAATTTATCTAAGGGGGGGTCAAAACGATGTCCAACACTTTCCGTCCTGTTCAGTTTTTCTTATGCTCTAATGGTGAATCATTCGGATACGTCGCAGCCCGCGCAGTAATAGAAGACAATTTCCTTTTGATCCTTGACGAAGAAGGCAAGGAAGCAGAAAGATATAATATGCTGTCTCCTCGCTTTGACTCTCTTGAATGGCTTGACATCGAAAAAAAACTTACATACTCAAGGTTCAGCAGCAGTGAAGATCTCAAAGAGTATGAAAAAATCTACTACGGAAGCCAGAGATACAATACCGTTCGGTACCAAAAACTAAACGGGGTAACCTATGATACTATGAGGCCAGCCTGCCTAAAATGTGATCTTCAAGACCTTTGTCCGGGCTGTCCCTGCTCTCCTTTCCAATCATGCGAATCATGCACAAAAGATCCTAAATGCCAATTATGCCCGCAGCATCCTAGATATGAACTAGATGAGGGGGTGAGACAGTGAGCGCGAATATAGAAGGGAATGCTCTTGCTTCTCAAAACGGTTGCTTAATGGAGCACTGGATAAAAGCTCTCTATCCTTCTGCAGAATTCAGGTATAAGGGGGCAATCGACTGCATAATAGACGGGGTCCGGGTCGAAATCAAAAGCTGTCAGGAATTTATCCATGATTCAGAATATAAAAACAATCAAAGATCAGGGAGAATCTGCTTCAATTCTCAACAGCACGAAATTCTAGTTTTAGAGGGCGGGGATTACATTTTCCTTGTCCATAGAAACGGGAACCCTTTCATATTCGTCAGGCTCCCTGCTTCTTCTCTCTCCCGGTCTTCCTGGTCCGGGGTCAAGTGTGTAAGCTGGAAAACTCTCCTGTTCGGGGGTGTCCTCATATGAAGGCAAAACGATTTAAAAGCGGGCTCAAAGGTCCCCTTTTCTCTGCCCTCTCTCCTGAAGATCAGGCAGAAGTCCGGGCACTCATGAAAGTGTACAACGAAACAACTCTTGACACTCCTTACTTTGAAGTTGAGCAATTTTATCATGCAGTTATCCGGGGGGTGCACGTATGAATTCAAAGGACACGCTTTTGGAAAAAATGGATATTGCTCTTGAGAGGATGAAAGCGCGGGGCGGGGATCGAATCTGCTTTGATGGGATCAACCACTATCAAGAGCTTAAGAAAAAAAGAGATGCTGTAGCGGGCGGTACTCAGTATACGGTTGAAAATGTCACTGAAGATGTTCTCCGGTCAGTCGGAGCCCTTGTCCCAAAAGCAAATATTGGTTCGAATGGGAGAATTCTCCTCTACAAAAAGACTACACAAACGCCCACGACAAAACTATCAAAAACAGTAGATAGTTTCATTGATCAATTGGTACAGGGGAGGGAGGCAGACCTATGAACTCTCCTTACTCTTTCCTGCACGGAAGACACAGGCCGTACAGACTGATATTCCAAAACTACCGCCACAAAAAACAGTACGCCAAAAGTGAAAGAGCCGGACGTCTCTATTTTTCAAGGGATGTATATTCCACAGGTACAGGGGATCTTCGAACAGGCCCACGTCACCACTGGCATAACCTAGCAGGGAGGCGGGTATAATGCAGCCTCTCTATACTCGCTGCCTGCGCTGCAAAAAGCATCTAAAAGACCACAAGAGCAAAAGCCGGGGTTACGGTCCAACGTGTTGGAAAAAAGTGCTGCCCACTCTGCCCTCTTGCCCTCCTACAACAGAAATCCGGAGTATTGAAAATATCTTCGCGGTCAATGCTGTCTATGAATCTCTGCAGGCTCGTATCTCTTCTCATTCTTGCCCTTCCTGCGGGGCTCTCCTGGACTCTGCCGAGGTTCGCAGCTACGACCATGAGGACGGGCTGAACCTTCGCGGTTTCCTGCAGCCTCAATGGGTCTATGTGTCCTGCCCGCACTGCAGGGTAGATATTGCCTTGCACAAACTCACTCGGGATAGTTGCGATGATCTTTGCAAGCATTACCGGCAGGTTTCGATAGCTGAGGCTCTGAGAGCATAATCTCTCTTATTTTTTTTAGAAACCAGAATATCACATCTTCCTACGGGGGTATTTTGCTCATGTCCATCTCTATCTACCAACAAAAAACCATTCAAGATTTTTGTCTCTCTGAACCAAGAACAGTTAATCAAATCGCAGAAAAACTAAAACTATCCGGAGAAAACGCAATCAAAAGTCTGCGTAACTTCTTAAAAACGCAAAAAGCTCACTTACTTTTTTTCATAGAAAATAACGGGGGGTTCGTATGGGTACGAACAAACCCCCTTAATTTTTTTCCATCTCTGACTAGACTTGATACTATGATAAGCAAAACGGCAAAAAAACCAGAATCCACAGCAGAAGACTCGGAAATAAAAACCAAAAGCGGCAAAACCTATACAAAAATCGAAAACTTAAACAGGGCTTCCCCTGAGCGATTGCAGGCAATATTATTATTAAATAGAATTAATTATTTTGGGTATTATAATAAAGACACATCTACCTTCATCTATACAACAAATGCAAAAAATGAAGTGGATGATTTTTTTCAATCTTATTGTACCCGAGTATCCTCTGAAAAAATAGTCTTAACCCGAGCTCCGGATGGTGACCCTGTATTCAGCCAGGACCTTATAATAAATTATAAAACTCGCTTTACCGATCAGGCCAGACAGCAAGACAACATAAACGGTTTTAGGAGCTCCTACAGAACCCTTCTAAAACGTCATCTGAAAGGGGTCTTCCTCACACTCACCGCCCCTTACAACCCGGCTAAAACTTTATGGGGGGCGAATAAATCCATACTCCAAGCATGGGGCAAAATGAAAGATTTCTTTAACTCAGTCCTTCCTAACAGGTGTGATTGGATCTGTGTACGCGAATTTCAAAAAAACGGCAGATTGCATTTTCATATCCTTATAGGCGGCACAAACTGGCTTGCCTCTAAAAAACTCCTACAGTATACATGGATGAAATATGGCGGGGGTCCTATACTTGACATCCATAGTATACATCACGAACCTGGTAGGGGCTGGCTCTGGTCTAGGTCTCGTCCATCAGAAGCCGAAGGCCAGCAGCCAGAAGACATGTTGGAAAGTTACCTCGAAAAATCAATGTCAAGAGAAGGGGGCGCCCTTTATTGGGCTATGGGCTGCAGAAACTGGACCTGCTCCAAATCCCTCTTGCCTAAAAAAGAAACCGAAACAGTAAAATCAAAAAACAACAACGAAAACCTTCAAAAACAGGAAGAAATAACTAAACAAGTAAAACCTTCAAATAAAAAATATTTCCTTAAAGGGATCATATCCAAAATAACCGGCTTCAGAGCCAGCCACAGAAGCGACTCTGTATCTCTCTTCTCTGGCTCTCTAACAACAAAAAAACGTAATAGTGTAAGTGTTTCAGGTACAAAAATTAAGGAAAAAGAAAAGCCCTCTATAAGCTTCAGACGGGCCACTGACCTATTCATGCAGGGGTAAAAATCAATGTCTCACAAAAAGTACAGAAAACAAATGATCTTTGAACAGATGTCTCAACAGAAATCAGAAACTCTGCCAGTTCCGGACTTCTCCCATGTTCAGGAATCCTGCCAGGATCAGGATAATCCAACATGTTCTCTATGTGGATGCAGCCTGGAAGGCAAAAACATCTACTCCTCATCAAGTTTCTTTATGGGGTCTTCCAGGGGAGATATAGAGGTTCATGTACATTTCTGCTCTCTCACCTGTGAAATCCTCTATGAAATCAATTCTCATCTCTCCTTCATGCCTCAGGATCTCATCATAGATCATCTGATCCATGATCATGGATATGCTCTTGAAGCACTCCTTCAAGCTCTAAAATCTCCAATTGCCAGGGGTGATTCACATGGCTCTCAACCTCATTGAATTCAACAACTACGGCAAATATCTTGAAAAGCTCGGCCTCTCAGAAGAGGCCCGTATCATAGACGAATATGTCTCGTACAGAATAGTTGATCTCGGGTGATCCTATGAAACCAAACATGGAACAAATCAAGTACTTAGAAGATTACTGGGAAATCATAGAAGAAGACATCATAGTAGAAGCAAACATTAGAGCAGAAGAAGATCTCAGAGCAGAAAAATATCATATCTCAATCATGCAGGCTCAGGGCTCTAAACAGCCCTGTAATGATCTTTCACGTGAAGCCGAGATAGCTTTACGTTCTGCTCCTTCTCTCAGCTGGTCAGAATTTATCCAAAAATGGGGGTAAAAAATAATGATTAAAAGAAATGAAAGAATACGCATAGCTGATATGTCGCCAATTCAATCCTCATCAGAGTGTGAATATTTTGGGAGTCAAGACGAATGTATAAAATTATATGCTCTGTGTAAAGCATGCCCGTGTAATCAGTGCTCGGTACGCGAAGACTGCAGAGAAACACAAAATGAAATGTACGATTATATAGAGGGGATACATGGTATTTCTATAACTTGCCCTAAAGAATATGCTCTAGAACTATCTGAAATCATGCTTGGTATAGATAAGTATGTTAAACGAAAAGTAAAGATGATTCCTGGGTGTAAAGTGGATTATAATTTTTTAAACTCTTTTGAGTATGTCAATGATATTGATAACTAATTTATCTCAATAAGAGGACTGCTTTCTTTTCGGTTTTGTATTCCTGGCCGCACAACCGTAGAAAGTTAGATTTCTAACTTTTAATGGATACGGGAACAAAATTTTTTGCAGAAAAAGATACTTTCCTGAAAATCAGAGTAAACAAACTAGTCTTTTTTTATTTTTCTTCCAGAAAACGACCGTTTAACGTTACAATAAATGTATGTGTATAGTTTAAATAGTTTCAGTTACATTAAATGTACTTATGGGAATTATACTAGGTTATGCCAGGACATCAACTTCTAAACAGGATATAGATAATCAGATCATAGCCTTAAAAGAAGCTGGTGTATTACCTGAGAATATTTTTTATGATGAAGGAGTTTCAGGTTTAACTCTGGCTAAGAACAGGAAAGCTTTTAAAAAAGTTTATGAAATGATTCAAAACGGAGAAGTTGATAGGCTTTACGTTTTTGAACTCTCAAGGATAGGGAGGTCCTCGGCTGAAACATTGCAGCTTTTCATAGATATAGAACTTAAAGGAGTACAAATTATTTCCTTAAGTCCTAATGAGGCCTGGACGAAACTTGTAGATGAAAACATGAAAGGAATCAGGAATATCTTTGTCAGTATGTTCGCCTGGTTTGCTGATATAGAAAAAAAATCCCTGTCCGAAAGAACTAAATTAGGTCAGGAAAGAGCAAGGAAAGAAGGAAAGAAAATAGGAAGACCAGAAAGCGAACCGGATAAAAAAGAATACAATAAGCTAAAGGCTACGGGCTTAAAGCCTGCACAGATTGCCAGGGTAATGCAGATCCCTCCCTCTACTCTTTATAAATGGGTCGATAGGTGGGAAGAAGAAGAAAGGATAAAACGAAATCAGGAACTTTAAGGGGGTCTGAAGATTGTTAACTTTTCCAATAAAAAAACAATGGTTTGATATGATAAAGTCTGGAGAAAAAAAGGAAGAATATAGAGAACTAAAGCCCTTCTATATCTCAAGGCTTGGGGCTCTACAGGGGCAGATAATAGACGTTTGTCTAAGGAACGGGTATTCTTCTTCCTCTCCCTCTCTTATTGCCTCCTGTGAGGTCACAACAGGGGCAGGGCTTAAAGCCTGGGGTGCAATCCCTGGAAAATATTATTTTGTTTTAAAAATTCTTTCTGTCAAGAGAGTGCCTAAGGAGGTCTGAAAATTGAAATTAAGCAAATGCTCTGGTTGTGAATATTCAATACTTGATTTCGTCCTACTTATAGGCTGTATAATTGTTTGTTGGGCTTGTATGATTCTCTTAAATTTGCTCATGTTTGCAAGTCCTTAATTAAGGGGGTCTGAAAATTGAAATACTCAGCTGCTGATGTAAATGATATAATTGATGAAATGTGTGATTTAATAAAAGAGTTACTACATTTTCAATATGGATTATGTTTAAAAGATTCAGATTTTATTCAGCTAAAAAAACTCACAAAACAAATAATTGTAACATATCTCTCAATTATTGTCGTGGAGCGCGGAGGTCGCGAAAACCCACTTGCTTTAGCAGTGGGATGAAGCAGAACCTCGTCTCTTCATAAAAGTAAATAGTTATTTATACTATTAATACGTTGTGTATACATAATGCTGAGTATAACAAACAATCTTCATTTAAACAATAAACAATATGAGGCACTTAGAACACTTAGCAGAGCATCTAAAAATCTGTATAATCTAGGGTTGTATAATACAAGGCAGTATTACTTCCAGAATAATTCTTTTTTGAAATATCCTCAGAACTATCATCTTTGTAAGGACGATGCAAATTACAAGATGATGCAGGCAGCAACAGCACAGCAATCTCTAAAGTATGTAGAAAGATCAATGAGAAGTTGGTTTGGTCTGCTGAAGATGTATAAAAATGGACAGCTTGATAAACCTAGTATTCCTCATTACCTTGATAAAGAAGGATATTTCATGATAGCGTTTCCCAAGAATGCTTTTTCTATCAAAAATGGAAAAGTTAGACTAGGTATATCAAACGAATTCAAAAAAGAATATTCTAAAGATCTTCTAACCTTTAAAATTCCCTCGTTCTTGAATAAATCATACATCCAAGAAATCCACATAATCCCTATGTATGATGGAAAATATTTCAAGATAAAATATTGTTACGAAGAGAAAAAACAAACTGTTGACATTGATTACTCTAAATATCTTAGTATAGATCTTGGTGTTTCTAATTTTGCTACATTTGTAGATACCAATGGGACTGCCACAATAATTGACGGTAAGTATGTAAAATCTCTTAACCAATGGTATAACAAAGAAAATGCTAGATTACAGAGTATCAAAGATAAACAAGGAATTAAACAGATTACTAACAGACAGATTAAGTTACTTTCTAAAAGAACAACTAAAATTACTGAATTCATGAATCGAACAGTAGACTACCTCATAAAACACTGTCTTAAAAACAAGATAGGTAATATTTTGATTGGTGAATTAACAGGAATCAAGCAAGGAATTAATCACGGTAGAAGGAATAATCAAAACTTTGTTCAGATTCCTTTTGGTAAGTTTAAAGGTAAATTAGAGAGTAAATGTAATTTTTACGGTATTAAGTATACTCTTGTGGATGAATCCTATACAAGTCAAGTAGACTCTTTAGCTCTCGATCCAATAGAAAAACCTGAGTATGGAAGAACTAGGAGAGTTAAGAGAGGATTGTATAAAAGTTCTACAGGACAGTTAATTAATGCAGATATTAACGGAGCATTAAACATTCTTAGAAAAGTAGTCGGTGATTCGGTAGTAAAACCGATAACCGATAGAGGTCTTGTCAACAGACCAACTAGGCTAAGATTAGCCTATGAATTAAATTGCCAACCCGAAGGGAAAGCAAGCCTCACTGCTTTAGCGTGAGGTAGTTGACTGGTGGTTTTTTAACTAATCAGCCTTTTCTACTTCTATATTTTCTATTTTGCCATTGGGATAATCTATAGAATATATTATTCGTATAATAATCATATCTCCTTTCTCTATATGTTCAGAGAATAATTCAACAGGATAATAAAAAATCTCCTTAGTATCTATTTCTTCTAATTCTATATATCTTCCAGAAAAAGAATTGTTTCCAGTATATATATAAGTCCTCTCATATACCTGCCCTGACTCTACATACATAAAAAGAAAAATAAAAGAAATTAAACTAAATCCTATCAAAACCTTTCCTATTTTCCTCCGGTCCATATAACTCAGCCTCAAATCTGTTTGAGCACACAGCTAAAAATCAGCTTCGTAAGCGTGGACATATCAGTATTATACTTTTTTGCCTTCTTCTGCAAATCAGCTTTCACGTGTCTTGGTAATTTCACAGACAACAATTCAGTATCAGCTTTCTCCTTACTCATCTTTTTTCATCCTCCTGGTCTCCGAATCCCAGGGCCGTTCATTGTCCTCTCAGGTTCCGGGCTGACCTCGTTCTATTTAGACGTAAGACAATGTATATATCAAACTATAAATACATGTTCTATACTAATTATCTTTGTTTATTTTTCATCTTATCTTTTTTAATTCTAATTCCAATAACTATTTATCTTCAAGTTATGGGACCAATAACTATATATTTATGATATTCTGATGTACTTACTAGGGTTTCTTACAAACCTCTCCAAAAAAACGGACTCAAAAATAAGAGGTATATATTTTTGTTTGAAAAGCTAAAAGGCTTCTTAGCAGAGTTCAAAAACAATATA
This sequence comes from Methanosarcina horonobensis HB-1 = JCM 15518, assembly GCF_000970285.1. NCBI lineage: Archaea > Methanobacteriati > Methanobacteriota > Methanomicrobia > Methanosarcinales > Methanosarcinaceae > Methanosarcina > Methanosarcina horonobensis. Next base: position 2,594,201 of record NZ_CP009516.1, read on the forward strand.
ACTATTCTCAAAACTCTCTGTCTATCAAGCATTTCTATAGGTATGTCCTGCTCAAACAGAAAACTAAATAGAGATACTATAGACTATATGAGAGGCTGTATTGATCAGCAAAAACAATCTATCAAACAAAAAAGGTAACAGGTGATACATATGGCAGATATAACAGATGGTGTAATAGGTATGGGGATTTTCGTTATCGTCCTCGCAATCGTGGCAATGATCATATCAAAAATCGCTCCAAATGTAGTTGGTACTGATGACGTATCCAATGCTACAATTGCCACAATTTTCTCAAGCGGCTGGGCTGGCCTCGGTTTAGCAGCAATCGGTGTAGTCGTCTTTGGTGCCGTGCTGATCCTCGGAATTGTAATGGCACTTCGCAGACAGTAAAAAAGGTGAGACCCTTGATCTCATCTATTTATATCTTTTTTGGCTTTGTCACTCTTCTAATTTTCTTCCTTGCTTTCTACGATTTCGGAGCTACACGGTCCAGAGCCGCTATTCTTCCCGCTCTGCTCAGTTTCGCACTCGGTATAATGATGTGTGCGTTTTCCTGGAATATCACTTCTCTATCAGGGGGGGTAGAACTCTCAGCACTGCAGGGATGGGAAAGCTACGCTTTGTCAGGATTCTGGTTCATCATTACAGTAATCGGTTTCCTGCTTACGATGGTAATAGTGCTCGAAACTCCAAAAGATATCTTAGAATAAGGAGGGGGTAAAATTGGAACATATACAAGATGACTATATAGATAACTCTTACATTCCTGGAAACATCCCGGTAAATAATTCCAGATCCTATAACGACCAGCTTGATTTTATAAAAGAACTTCTCAAAAAAGACGAACTGAAAGCGCACATCTCTGAAGATCTTGAAATCTATTTTGACAGCATAGTAAAAAATCTTGCAGTATCAAACTTTTCCGAATCAGAAATACGGCTTATGATCCTGCGCTTCGATGATCTGAAAACAAGCTTCCTTATGCAGTTTCCCCCAGGTGCTTATACTCATGAAATGGAAACTCAATTCACTTCAATGCGAAACGTTCTTTGTGCTGAACTATCACGAGCAAAAGACGGATTCGAACGAAAACTAATGGCAACTAGCATCCAACAATCCTACATGCAGTCTGACCTAAGAGGATATCCCCAATTCCAGCAGACTAGCTCAGGGGGATTCTTTAACAAAATAAGAAGAATGTTTAACAGGTAATAAATAAATAGGCGATGATAAAAATGCTCTTAATAATCCTTCTAATAATCATTGTATTGCTAGGTATAGCTACCCTTACTTTATTCGGGTACTTGCTCGTATCTCTTCCATTTGCTCTCCCGTATCTTATAACCAAATTCAAAAACGGTATACTACTTATTCTAAAAACAGATACAGGAAATTATAGATTTGTCCCTCTTTCTAACAGCTATAATTCTAAAACGTTCGGGACCTTCATCCCAAACCCGGACGCAATAATGCGTATCGCAGGTATATCAGTTGCATTCGCATCTCAAAAAATGGCTGTAATCCCCTCACAGGAAGCATGTGTAGCAGGAACCAAACTCAAAGAAGCTCGGGCAGATGTCTACACAAACATCAATCAAACAGCTGCAGCCGCTGAACAAAAAGGAATCCTAACCAAAGTTGACGTAGATGCTCTCTATATGTACTCTCAGAACATCAGCCCAAACTTCGTCGAAAAGCGAATTGCAATAAGGACAGCTGAAATACTAGCTCAGAATAAGGACCAACTTCAAAAAATGATGGGGTATGCAATGGTATTTTTCATCCTGCTCATCGGTGCAGGCATAGCCTGGCACATGATAAGTTCAGGTTCTGGCTCTGCAGTAGTTGACACAATCTCCACAGCTGCCGGTACAGCTGTTAATATCTGAGGTGACCAATATGAATTATATAAAAATATTAGAATTTTTATATAAATACTTAACAAACATAACTACTCTAAAAATCCTTCTAGGCATCTCTCTTGTAGGTGCCTCCCTTTGCCTTGTAAATGTATTTTCTGGCCTTGCTTGGGCTCCTGGGCTCTGCATCTACAGCGCAGCTGCTTATCTTTTCTATCAGTCGTATCTCTCGATAAAATCAAAAGAGGGTAACATTGTTCTGTTAAACCAATCTAACGATTAATTGCAGTCCTATGGAGGTCTCTATATTGCAGTCTCATATCAGCGAACTCAGGATGCGAATTATCAGAATAATGTTAGTTTCTACGGTCTTGTTTTTCGCTGTATGGGGAAGTTCAGATTATATAATTAGGTTGATCCTGAGCATCACGCCTATGCAAACGCTAACAGTAACGCCTTTCGAGTCAATGACATCCAGGTTCTTGATTACTGGATATCTGGTAATATTAGCTGTATTCCCGTACACAGTGTATGAAGGGTATTGCTTCATATCTCCCGGTCTGTATGAAAAAGAAAAAGTCGTATTAAAAACCGGAATTCCTATAATGTACTGTTCGTACATGCTCGGGGCAATTATCCCTGCATATTTGCTATCAAAATTCATACTCTCTACATTGTCAGGATATGTTATTGCAGGTGTTTCCGGTACTATATCCTTACAATCTCTGATATCTTTCGTATTGACAATGAGCATTATCACAGGTGTAATTTTCTGCATACCTGCGATTTCGGGAGGACTGTCTTATCTTGGAATTCTTAATGCTGAAACGATGAAAAAATACAGAAAACACTTTGTAATTTTTGCTTGTGTTTTTAGCGCAATTGTGACGCCTCCTGATATCATAAGCATGGCGGTCATGACTCTACCAATGGTGGGGCTTTTCGAAATTAGTATTCTGCTATCTAAAGTAATTGAAAGAACGAGGAATAAGAAATGATTGGAACAATGGAATTAATTTGTATTTGTGGGATAGCTGCACTCTTATTTGGAGCGACAAAACTTCCAGAATTCGCTCGGGCACTCGGGAGCAGTGTCGGAGAGTTCAGAAAAGCAAAACTGGAAGTTGATAAAGAAGTTAAAGAGCTTGAAAATAAACAGTGAGGTATTTCTATGGATGAGGGTAGAAGAAAATTTCTAAAATACATGGGTCTTGCAGGTGTAGCAGGTGGGATCGCTATAGCGAACGCACAAAACTCACTCGCTACTACAGTACTATCAGGAAACAAAATTACAACAGATGAAATTGAAGCTCCGACTGGGCGATCTTCTGTATTTGTCGTAGCAGGGAACGACTGTCCAGCCCACATGAAAGCTCAATCGGATTATGTTTGCAACGGCAGCAATGATACGAGCGTGATTAAAAGCGCAATAGCTGCATTGCCAGAAACAGGTGCACGTAAAATACAGTTACTCGGATCGTTTACCAAAACAGGCGACTCTCCTATCGAGATCCCTTCTAATACTCATATCGACCTTGACGGTACTATTACTTCTGGTGTTGTTGGTGATGGGGCGGTGATGTTTTCCGCGACTGACGCAACCGGTATATCAATAACAGGCGGGAGACTTGACGGTAACGCAACAAACCAGTCTGCTGGATACAGGGTCTTAATCTTACTTACAAATGTCTCCAATGCACGGATTGATACATACCTGACTAACGTATCAGTCACTGAAGACGATGAATACGCAACGGTAAACGGCGCTTACGTCAAGCAGGTGGGAAAGTGTTATGGGAATTCCATCACAAACAGGAAATTTCCTAACATTCTTAATGTCGTGCCCCAGTCAAGCCCGGTAACTCAAAATTCAGAAGGATTACTAATCTCAAATTGTGATACGGGATGGACGCTTGGGTCTAATGCTTCATACTCGACTGTCGAGGGGACGTTCCTAACAAACGGCAAGTCCTTGAAGATGCCTTACAATAGTGGCAGATCAGAGTTTACTTTGCCTGCTGGGGTGGACTTCAGACAATGCATTTTGCATGTGCTTGTAAAGTTTGATACTATCCCTACGGGTAGCGCTACCCTCAAAGCTCATTTTATGACCGACTCGATCACAAACAGGGTCGGGGACGAAATGCGTGTAACCAATAACGCAATAATTGATAGATGGATACACCTTACATTCCATCCATGTCAGCCGTCAGCATGGTATGACACTTCAGGTAATTATGATGATTCAAGAATGACGCGGATAGGGCTAACGTTCACAGCTCCAAGCGGCAACGCTTACGTGGACCGTGTTTGGTATACTCATAACTCAATGCCTATCATCAGTTTCAGCTTCGATGACGCATGGAAAGAAGCGTGGGATACCTACGGGGCAGTGCTCAGAAAGTACGGCCTGTCAGGTGTATGGGGCTTCAATCCTGGGATGTCAATCCCTTCAAATTTCATGTCACTAGCTGACCTGAGAGAGGCTCATGATTGCGGGCACGAAATAATCAATCATACCTGGAATCATAGAGCACTGTCCTATAATTCCGCTGCATCCTGCGAAGATCAGGCACTAGCAGGACAAGATTTTCTTGTCTCAAACGGATTCACTGACGGGGCTAGATTCCTGCTTTTGTGTTACACGGGTCAGATGAGCACAGAAGGTTTTGACGCTCTCAGGAATCATATGTATTTCCCGAGTACGATTCAGAGAATTAACCCTTTACCGGAACTTCCCTATCCTTATCTATTCCGTTATGCTCCTGCTTCTGTTGCTGCGTGGCAAACAGCAGTGGACGCGGTTTGTTCAAGGGGAGGTTGGCTAATCTACTATACGCATACTCCAAGTATGGCAGGTTCGCCAACGGTTGAGGATTTCGAAGCAATGGTTCAATACGTCATTTCTAAAAAAGTAAAAGTCGCAACATTCTCTGAGGTTTTCGACGTATACAGCAGAATTCCAGTTGATTACAGCAAAAAATCTGGATCTGCAACTATTACCGCAGGATCGACAAGTATTGTCGTGACTCATGGGCTACCAAGGTCTCCAATGCATGTAATTCTATCCCCAACAACTGACGTAGATAGCAAAACATACTATGTGAGCGAAAAAACAGCAACTACGTTTACAATTTCCATTAGTAGTGCGTCCGGTTCTAATATTTCGTTCGATTGGACTGCATCAATATGAGGTGATGGTATGCGTTATCCACTTTTTCTTATTGGGGTGCTTATGTTAGTCTTCCCTGTATCTGCCGTTACTATTCCGGATGATGTAATTATCGGATTAGGTAATGCGAATCTATCCGTGGATAATCTAACATCTGATAGCTTCATAGTAGAAAATGATACGTTTTCGTTCTACATATCTGATAATTGGCATAGCCTGCAATTAAGCGATACTGAATCAGATAGTAATGTGTGGTTCTCAATCTCGACATGGACTTCTTCACAAAAAGTCTGGACTGTCTCGTCCGACACTCAGCAGATAATAACTCATATGATAGGGGGGTTTCCTGCAAACAGGAATATAATAGTTTATCGAGACGGTGTAAAATATGATACTATACACTCAGATAGTTCAGGGGCTCTTACCTGGGTCTATGACGGGGGATTTTCAGAACATACATTTTCAATGATAGTAGGCTCAACAGACACTAATTCTTTCCCTATCTATCATCAGCTGCTCGGGGCTCTTGTGTTAGGGGCAATGGTAATTTTTGTCCTGGCTGCAGCTATCCTGATAGGTATACTGTACCACTTCAAAAACGGGGAATCTTTCGACCCAATTTCGCTAACACTTGGGCTCTTGTCTGCTATAGTAGTTTTTAGCATTGCTGCAATAATTCTTTCAAAATTGCTAACTCTATAAGGAGGTACAAAACTGCACACAATTACCTGCTACATCTCAGGTTTCTTTGGAAAAGAAAGAGAACAAGTCCTAAAACTGCCTCGGGTCCTTCTCCGGGGCTATAATTTTTCGAACACTAAAAACTTTAAATCAACTCCAAAAATAAATAGAAAACTTCTTTACTGGCTCTTACATTTTAATTCTATAGTCAGCAAAGATAAATATATAGATAATTTAAATTCAACACACTATAAACAAAATCTAATAATTTAATCGGCGGTGGGCAACATGGGATTTTATGATAACAACCAGTATCAGCAAGCAGGATTCAAAGCAATGGAGCGTTATGATATCACGCTCAGAGTCATTGAATGTATAGATCTAATGGGGGATCTGTTCACGACTCTCAGGTTCGGAGGCATTAATCAAGATTCAAAATTAGTCTATGAATCCTTTATTAACGCTTTTTTCAAAGTTTTTCATATAACGGCAAGTATGCTCACTGATAAAGACATTGAATTAATAACAAGTATCGAATCCGCTTTCACGTGCGATCTGTCTATATCTCCAGAAAACGCAAGCAAATTCCTCAAGCTATACGAAGATTATCTCTTTGCAATGAAAAAAGCGGGAATCTATGACCCAATGGTAATAAAAAAATACCTGAATCCAGGGGACGCCTGGACAGATTCAGTATAAGGGGGTAATATCAATGAGTTGGGCAGATAAACTTAGATCTCAGGCTTCAATCATTCATCAAAATGAACAAGATTTCGAAAGTGAATTAATAGAGCAGGAAAAAAAAATCCTGCCTCTCTTAACTCATACTGTAAAAAATGCAAAAAAATACTGTGAAGAGAACAGGCAGGACTGGGTAGTTTTCATTACAGGAAATGAGGGTTCTGGTAAGTCCACTCTGGCCTCTCATGTCTGTAATCTATTTGACCCACAATACTCTCTAGATGACTCTATGATATATAGTTTCAGAGGAGAAAAAAACAGTTTCCTTAACTTCATAAACAAATACAAAGACACTCCGGGAAAAGTCGGATGGTACGATGAAGCCGTAACTGTCATGTTTTCTCACAGACATTCTGGAAAAGATAGTGCCGATGTCCAGGAACTTTTCAAAATAAAAAGGGACTGTAGACACTATGATATTCTCGTTTCTCCGTCATTCTGGGATATCGTCCCTGATATCCGGGAAAGGCGAATAAAAAGCCTGTTGTACTGCTTCACTGAGGTCTATCATCCGACTGCAGGCAGAACTAGGTATAGGCATATGTACGCCTACTATTCTGGATCGAAAATTATCAAACTTTCCGGAAACAAAAAAGCAAAACTCGCTTTCAGGTCCTATAAAGAACTCTTCAAAATAGTAAGACCTGACTTCATTGAAGAATTCCCTGACATGACTCCTAAATTCAAAGAAAAATACCTCTCTGCAAAAAGATCAAACAGGGATGATGTCCTGGAACGAATAGAAGGAATTACTGAAAAAGTAGGTACTGAAAAACTGTTAGAATCCTTCGACCTATCAGAACTGAAAGAAGACCTTCTGAAACTCAATCCTAACGCTTTTCAGGAGGCGGTTTAAGTGGCTGCGTGGAACTGGATTGTAATTATCTTTACGGTCCTGGGCTTTGGCCTGCTCTATGCTGCAACATATGATGTTGTCAAGGACATGCACGAACACGCATACACAGGAGACGCAAAAGCACAAACAGGAGCTAACATAGTATGGCTCTGCTGGAAATATTCTCCAGTAGCAGTTCTTTTTGCATGTATGATCTACGGGTTCACGGTAGCTCAAAAGCCAACATACAGGTGATACGATGAAATTATCTATCTCTTTCTTCCTTTCTCTATTCCTTCTTTTTCTATTCTCTTCTTCGGCCTCAGCCGCAAACATCCTTACAGCTGACAGCAGTCTTGAAAACTGGGATGATGGAAACACACTCATAGACTGGGACAATACGGCAGGAGTAAGCCGTGTAACTTCACCGGTCCATTCTGGGACTTACGCAGCTTCTATTTACGGGGGCGGTACAAACAGTATATCTCAAACAATATTAAGTATTGAGGGCTACAGCCACGTAAGTTATGCTTTTTGGATTCGAAAAGAAACGTATACAACGTGCCATGTCAATGTTACATTTTACGACTCAGAAAACAACATCCTAAAAAACACGTATACACAAGTTGATGGTGTAGGCAGTATTTCGACCTGGACACAATACTCAGGATCTATCGAGATCCCGGCAGGCGCAAGCAAGGTAACATGTAGTATAGTATCCTCTTATTTCGATGCATCACGCCGGATCTATATAGACGATGCACTATTTACAATAGTAGATAGTACGCCTGCAGACAGTATAATAATAGCAGCAACCTCTCCTTACAATACTATCTCTCTATTATACGGTAATCCGGTAAGCTCGGATACGTACAAATTAACTGTTTCTCCTAACAGCGATTATACTCTACCCGTATATTCAATTGTTACAACCTCCTCCAGTTATACAGTCTATCTCTATCCTGATAATTATTTCTGGAAAGTAGAGGTTCTTAATTCCACATCAGAAGCATATAAAACAAAACTAGAACGGTCATTCACAATATCCGAAGCTGCAGATGTGCCGGGATATATATCAATCACTGCAAAAAATGAAAGCAGCTTAACAGATCTAAATAATTTTAGCGTCCTCCTGAGAAACGACACGGCTTCATTATCTAAAACTACAACAGGAGGAACGATTTCTTTTTCAGGCTCGGAAATATCTTCAGGGGAATATATCGCAACAATCCGGAGCGAAGGATATAACCCCAGGACTTATATTCTTAATTCTCCGGAAAACCTGACGGCATACATGCCAAACAGTACTGAAACAGTAGTAATAGGTTTCAGCCTGATAGATTATACAAACAATTTCAAATACACTGATACGCAGCTCACAATTACACATGCAGGAAACATTATTTCTAAAACCTATTTTGATGCTTCAGGCGAATCTAATGTTTATCTCCTAGCAGACACTGTTTACGATATCACAGTTAGCAGCGGACAGTATACAAGGACATTAGGGTCCTATACTCCTGTTGCGTCAGAATCTTTCAGCCTCATAGTTGGAAACATCGAAATAGTTACACAGTCAAGCACATTCGGAGGATTCAATTATTCTCTGTCCAAAACAAATACAAGCGTGACCCTAAACTGGTTCGCTCCTGCTAATTCTCTTAACGAGCCTTTTATTTATTCGATTTACGATGCAAACGACACTCAGGTATTCCAGCATATAACATCAGCTCCGGTTGGTGCGGCTACATATGTCTATTCTGATTCTACAGAACAGTACAAAATATCATTATACGCAAACACTACGGGAGGTATTTTTCAACACTCTGAATATGTCAGGGGCACAGAACAACTTTTGGACCTGCAAATTCCGGACAAATGGTACAACATAATCTCAATTTTCATAATTTTCGTAGTTGCTCTTCTGTTTTCGTATATCTCTGCTGCATTAGGTGCTTTTGTCGTAGGGCTCTTTGTCGTTGGCCTGTACGTAATCGGGATGCTCAAAATATCCGGGCTAATAGTATCAATAATAATAGTAGTGGGGTTGCTTTCTCTATTTAAAGATAAAAATACATAAGAGTAATAAAAGTATATATAAAAGGAGAATCTAAAATGAAACTATATAGTATATCATTATTCTTACTAATGGTAAATATTTCTATAGCTCTACTTGTAGGCTCTGGGATCATCCCGGTACAAATCCAAACTTTATCAATCTCAGAAAGCGATTTCTCTTCAAACGTACCTGATCAGTTTTCATATAGCAATGCTGATATAGGTCTATATCTGTTTGGAGATTTCCCGCGAGCTATAGGGATGTTGGCAAAAATATTTATTTTCTCTCCGATAATATTAGCACTACTACTATCTGAGGCTGGCTTACACTCGTCTATAGTGGGAGTCGTTGGAATCTGCCTCTGGATCATCTATCTGGCAGGTATAGCACAGCTCGTAATGAAATACAGCCTGGAGGGAAATTCCTAATGTACAACGAAACTTTCTTATCAATGCTATCAGGTGAAAATTTCGACCTGTTGGGTTTTTTTGTAGCTCCCTACACTAATCTCATAGGTAATTACTTTTGGTTATTAGTGGGTTTTGTCCCTGTCGTCATTATGTTCCTCAAATCTCAGGACGTGGCCATTCCTTTGATGTGTGGGCTCTTGTTTACAGCAGCTTTCGGTTTCGCTTTCCCTCATAACCTGGGGGTAGCTCTCATAATGCTGCTCGGTACAGGGATAGGTGCCATGCTTTTCAAAACATTCAAAGGAGTTGGTAATTGATGTTATGGGCTGCACTTTTCGTTCTAATAGGTTTGTTTGTGCTCTGTGTAGGATATTTTGAGCTTACAGGGCCGATAATGCAAATAATCAACATAATGCAAGAAAACGGAGCTCCAGAATGGATTATGGACATTCTAAAGCTCGGCTATCATGGATTTTATATAATCGTGGCTATCGGACTGATAGTCTACCTCATAATATCAGCAACAAGCGAAGAACCGGATACTTACAGGATGTGATATCATAAACAAAAAATCAATATCAATAGCAATACTCTTAATCTTTTTATCTGCAACAGTCGGAGAGGCTGTAAGCTGGAATTATGTCTCATACAAAAACAAAATGGAACCGCAATCAAGCAACTTTGCTATTGGTGGCTATAAAGCAGTCCTGAAAGATTATTCAATGAACTGGGACGGGGATGTCATAGCTGTAATGTTTGACATCTCAAAAAACGATCAGTACGAAGAGACTATTATAATCAAGCTCGGGCAGACAGAAGAATTTGCAGATGGGCTGTACAAAATCGCCTTTGATTCTTATACTCAAAACTTCGGTATCAAATGCAGTTTGCACGCTGCAGTAGTGCCAACTTTCATAGTCTCGGCAACAACAAAAGAAAAGCAAGGCTATAATCTAACAACAGTCTGCATAAAAGTCGAAACAGCAAACGCGGAAAAAGTAAAAACTACCTGGAAGACTGAAGGCATCTCCTTAAAGACAAAACTGCAGTCTAAGAGCTACGAATCTGTATCCAAAAACACTAACCTTACAAACACTACTATAAAATGGTCCGGTGATGGTAAGGTTCACTTAACAATTTCATATGTAGTAGACGGGAAAACGAAAGAACAATCCTATGAAATTCTTTCCCTCGCTACAACCGAAAAAACAAGTTATAGCTCTACAAAAGTATCAAGTGAAAAAAAGATCTTTCTCAATTCTTCTATTTCAGCCCTCAAATACGCTAATCTAACAGACTCCCAAACAGCCAGCCTAAAAACAATCTCAGGAGCATCAAAACAAACAAAAATAAAAGTTCCTGCTGCAAGAGTCCTGGCAGAAAGGAAAAAATTAATAAAATCTATAGACAGAGCACTAATATATATAGATTTCTCAGAAAAAGATAAAGAATCATTACTTTCAATAAAAAATGAATTAATCTAAAGGTGATAACATGGCGAAAACAGGATCAGTAACTATAAAAGGCAGAAACGGTACATCAGCAAGCGGCAAGACGGTATCTGTCTACTCTCCGCAATACAGTGCAACAACAGGTCAAGACGCTCCGGACAGGGGTACAACAAGCGCAGCTGTCCAGCTCTCCGATGAATTCACAGAAGAGCAAAAAGAAGCCGCAAAAAATACGGGCCTCTCATATCAGGAGGTCAAAGCTCAGGCTGCAGCTGAGGAAGCTGCGAAGCAGGCCGCAGCACAGCGCGAAGCTCAGGCCCTGGCTGAAGAAGCGGAGATCAGAAACGCTCTAACAAAAAGTGAATCCGGAAACACCCAGGAAGAACTTTCAAATCTATACCAGAAAAAATTAGCAGGCGAGTACAACCCATCCAGGGGAGATATAGTCAATCCTGCCGCAAGAGCTGCATATGTCTCAAAAGTAGAAGCCGCAGAAGCTGCAGCACAAAAAACCGCACAAAAGAAAGCAGAAGCAAAAGAAGCCGAAGCCGCAGCAAAAAATAAAGAAAAAATAATAGATCCCTCTGTAGGGCTCACAGAAGAATTCTATTCTGGGCTAGGAGAATACACTCCTGAGCAACAGCAGAAACTCATAGAAGGGCGGCTAAAACTCAGAGATCAGGCAGAACAATCAGCAGCAAATCAGGGTCATCTCTATGATCAGCTTGCAGGCTGGCAGGATGACTATAAGACAGCCACAAAAGACGTAACAAAATCCAAAGCAGTAGAGGTTATCACAGGCCTAACATCAAAAGCAAAAGAAAAACTATCTACTGTAGCGGATAATTCCGTATTAGATATTCCTCTTACAAGCCTGGGGACTGTCATAGGCGGGGCTGGCTCTGTAATAGAACACTCAGAAGCCGCGATAAAAACAGGAGGTAAATCTCTATCTCCGGACATAAAAACTCTGGCTGTAGGGACCGCTATAACTCCCTTCGCGACTGTGGATGCAGCTGCAAACATAGCCGGGACAAAAGGAACAAAAATAGATACTGAAGCTGTCCAGCTCTTGTCTGATGTTGCGGTCACTACTGCAGTCCTCGGTCTTGCAGGGAAAGCAGCCAAACCAATAGGAAAAAGCAGCGCAAAACTAATAGAATCCGGAGGCCGGAAAATAGATGATATTTCTATGAACCTGAAACCTCTAATGGCTGATGAATCAGCTTCCCTCGGTGGTCAGGTACTTATCCAAAAAACTAAAATAGAACATGTACCCACAATAAAACTAAAAGGAAAACAAGTGTCTGAACAAAAAATTCAAATGGTGGGAAGTATGAAAAGTAAACCTAGAACAAGCGGGGGATATAGGCGCGCAATGTCTCAGAGCCGCAAATCTTCTTACACAAAAAATCTAATGAGAAACGCATTAGAACAGGAACAAATTTCTATAGGGAAACAAGTTTCAAAACAAAAAACGTCTATGCTCCAATTATCATCTTTAGTTTCAACAGGGGCTACAATAAAAGGACTTGCTACTCAGATCCCTCAGCAAAAACAACTCCTTGGCCAGGTACAACAACCCTCTATCCTGAACATCCCGAAAATCACTCCAAAAGAGCAAAGCACGCAGGCCCAGGTAACTCCTGCTATATTCAAATCGGTGAACAAATCCAGATATGATCAGCCCTCTCTATCAATCCCTCAAATCTCACCAGCTCCTGCAGAAACCCCTAAACAAAACCCAATATATCCTATAATATTTTCCAGGGACCCAGCTCCAAAAAAAGCAAAGCTTAAATCAGATCTCTCTACAAAACAGGACTTCTCCTTTGAGCTTCCAGGCGGGAATTTTGGCTCTCGAACAAAAAAACATTATGTCCAAGATCCAGCAGAATTGATTTTCGGAAAAAAGAAAAAGTAAAAGTTCAAGACAAACTAATTATAATCCCTTTAGAAAGGTTTTCTCAAGAGTGCCTTACATCACGCTGGCACTCAAGAGATTAACAAACCTGCCTCAAACCCTGCAAGCTCACAGTAAGAAAAAAAGGGGAATTTTCATTCTTTCATTTTCTTCATTAATTCTATTGCTTCAGGGCTCCGAATGAGAAGCTGTAATAATTCGGTTGTATTTTGCCCTAACTCCTTAATTTTTTCCATCTCGTCTTTCATCCTCTGAATTTCAGAATTTTCAATAGTCGCTCTTACAGTCTCACGCGCGAGTATTTCATTTTCGGTTTTCAGCTTTTTGTACTCTGGGCTTTCGGAAAAATTAAGCTCTTTCTGAATTGTCAGGTAGGGTACATATTTCTGATATATCTCTCTAAGCTTCTCTGGGCTGGCTCTGAAATATGCCGCCCTGGTATCATCAAGAGTATGGCCCATAGTATATTCTACAAAAAAAGAATCTGCTCCGGCATTAAGCAGGGCACTATTATAATATTTTCTCATATTGTGGGATCTTATACAATTGAAATCTCCTTTCGGTGTGTTTTTTCTCGCTTTCGTGGATACCTCTCTATACATTTTCATTGAAGAATCATGTTTGAATTTCCGTCCCTCTTCATCATGATTTTTTAAATACTTATCTGGGATTTTCCGTTTTACGAATAAATAACCGTCATCAGAAAACACCTTCTGTTTTTCAAGATGTCTAATTTTTCTTTCATCTTTTGTGTCATCCGTCCGGGCACGATACTCTAAATAATTATTAACTGCTCTGGATGCCTCAGGGCTTAAAAAAGTAATAAAATCCACATCTTCTTTATGTCTCCTTAGGTCTAATGTGGTAATCTCTGTTTCCGGATCATATCCGTTTCTAAAATCTGATATCCTCAAATTCATTATCTCTTGTTCAGCTAATCCTGATGACGCGGCAACTAATAATATTGCAGTTTCTAAAACATCAGAAACTTTTAAACAGTCTTGTATATCTTCTTTTGTAGGGATATCTTTGTTTTTCTGCAGCCCTTTAGCCTTTTTGCTTTTGATTTTTGGGATCTGAATGTCAAAAGCATTATAAAAAGAAATTACTCCTGTCATATACATTTTGACTGAAAGAGGTGCAAGTCCCCTTTCCTGCAAATGTTTTCTAAAACTAACAAGGTCCATTTTTATTTTTCTTTCAGACATTACCTTTTTAAGGTCTTTCTGTGCCTCAACTAATAGTTCCTTAGGAGTTTTTTCTCTAAACTCTGTGTAATGTCTCATCCCGATAATGTAATTATTTATAGTTGTGGGTCGTGCATCTATCAAGGTTATCCAATCAGAAATAATTTTATCCTTTTTCAGTTCAAAAATTTCCATACTATTATATTCCTTCTAAAAATATTAACTTTTACTTATGCTTTTTGAAGGAAAAGCGGTGCATTGGTCAGACAAATGCTGCCCATGAAATTTTCATCTTTATATCTTCTTAAAGAATCGAGCCTCTGATTCAATGAAATAATATCTATGGGCGGCTTGTCAACATTCGTCAAAGAGATTTCAAAGTGTATGGGCTCACCAAATTTTTCAAAAGCCAGTTTTGCCATAAAAACATGGTTTCTATGGCAGGGATCAAAAGAGCCGGGAAATACAAGCCTGATCTTTCCGGGCTCTCCGTTTTCTTCTGGTTCCCCTTGTTCTCCGGGATCTTTTGCTTCTTTCAAACTAATTCTTATCATGTCAAGGGTTTCATAAAGACTGTCCTGGTTGCACATTTTTTGTTTCAAGAGATCCCCGACAGACCCAGAAACGAATTCGTATTTTTCAATAACCTTTTCTTCTAGCCCGTCCCCTGTGTCAATCCTATCAAATAAATCGATTTCAGGAACGTTGCTGTGGCGGGCGAGTACATTGAAAATCAGGAACTCAGCAATCTTTTCTTCCTCTTCTCTCGTCCTTTCCGCTGCCAGTTCAAGTGTGCTCATTCCGGTTTCACAGGCTGTTTGTATAGAGACGTGGATCTCATGTTTCCTGCCTTCCCGTTCGTTTGCAGCTTTAAGCTTGCAGGTTGCTCCAATTCCGATTACTTCCCTGTCTGCAGACCCAGAGCCTTTCGATAGGTCCAGAGCTCGCTGGTAAGCGACCATTGCCATTAATCTCGCAGTTTTTTCAGAGCAGTATTTTTCAGGCTTCCTGCCGAGGAACCGGTCCAGTGCATCTGTACTGTATGGGACAACCGCATCCAGTACAGTTGCAGAGCCGTTGCCATGCCGGAGCAGTTCCCCAATAATTTCTGCCCCGCCGCCTGTTATTGCCAGAACTGCCCTGCAGGGCGATTCGTGAATCTGAAAAATGTATTCAACAGGAATATTGTTATTATCTGCAGCCAGTTTGTCTACCATCAACCCGGGATACTCTCAATGAGATTATAAATATTATTATTCACACCAGGTCTGTACCCGACACTTAAGGTATCACATATAGTGTCCATGCTAATATTCCCGTGAAGGTTAAAAAAAAGTAAGAATTAAGGAAAGACTTATGCTTTCTCGATGACACCACAGGCAACCCTATCACCGCTGTTTCCGGCAGGATTTGTCATCTGGTTGTCAGGGTCAGCGTGGATGACAAGTGCAGTTCCATTGTCCGGAAACAGGGTGGTCTGTCCGGGTGAAAGTGTCGCAAAGTTAGTGACGACATCCATATATCCGGTGCCGTCATAGCCCACTATAAGGTTGGGCAGGTCACCGGCATGCGGGCCTCTGGGATTTGCGAGACCGTGTTCTCTACCCAGAGGGTTGTAATGCCCGCCGGCAGAAGTGAAAGACGGCGCGGTGCAGTTCGCGTTTTCGTGGATATGGATACCATGCATGCCGGGTTCCAGACCACGAACGAGAACCTGGATGCGAACCAGGCCAAACTCGTCCTCGCTAAAGGTAGCAAATCCTACAGTATTATTTTGTGCGTCCTTCAGGATAGCTACGGCACTGTCTGTGACATTGTCCGTAGCATTGTCTGTAACATTTTTCTGAGCAGAGCCGGTAGCTGCAAACATCAGCACTGCCGAGATTATCATCAGTAATACAAATCCGGTTTTCATCAGCTTATTCCCCCTTGAAAATGACAATTTTGGTGCAAAAGAAGTTTGCCTGTTAAAGTCATGGCTGAAATAGATACTGGTTTCTCATCCTGTAACGGGGTATGCAAATCGTCCTGTTTCCATTCCATATACCGGAACAACATTTACAGTTGTTATAACATGCCGTTACATGCTGAGGTCAGCCATTTGAAGAATGTCGAGTAAACATACTCCCGGACAGATAAACGACCAGATAATATTAAAACGTTATTATAAAACTCCAATTATATTCATGAGTATCAAATTAGCTCTAAAGGTTCCTAAAATTAGCTCTTAAATCCCGAATCCAATTTGAGGCTCTTTTCCCTTAAAATACTCAAAGAGAACTCCTTTAGAGTATACTCTTTTTCTCCTTGAAACATCATTAAAGCGCATGCCGGAAGATATCTTTCTTTGTGAGCTCTTTTTTTGGTTCCTCATCCGAGTAAAAGTAGTAAGTAGTTGGCAAAAGGAGTTTTATCCCTGCCTTTTCAAAAACAGAAAAACCAGTTTTTTCTCCAGGCCCGTCATATTTATTGGAATAGATTACCTCATGCTGATTTCGGTAATATATCTCTGAATTATATGGCACTCTCGGGTCAAGCAGCCTTTCGATATCTCTTATTTCTCTGAGCAGCCCTACCATGTCTTCTCAGAGCCTTTCGTTAAGTACGTACCGCTCCCCGTCTCTTTTTATCAGGCTTATTTTCATGGCTTCATGGAATCAATCTGCTTTCGTAGAGTGCGCACACTCCAGCGCTCTATACGGCACTTTTCAGCATAGAATTCGCGTTGAAGCGGATCTTTTAATGGAACTAAAACCAGGAAATGGGACCAGCTCAATTGTCGTAACAGTGTCACGACAATTCTTTCTTCCGGAAATACCTCGACAAACTGGATTATTCGACGCAGGTTTTTCTCTGAGAATCCAGTATCATATTCTGCTACCAATTACTCGGCCCAGCGAAGCGATAATCTCCTGCCCGTACTCTGCTCTTTCTCCTTTAAGAATTTCATCCCGGATACGTTTACCGATATTCCAGTAAAGCACCGTCAAGCCGGCACTAACGGCAGTGGCCACTGCAGAGCGAGTCGCTTCAATCATGTGGCGAATATCTTCCAGCAGCATAGAGTTATTTGAAGCTGGTACAGGTTCTTGCTTATCCTTGCGGTTTATTATAGATTTCTCCAGACAGTTTTCCCAGCAATTTACTTTCTTTTTTCTCCTATTCATAATTTCCTTACTCAGCAAACTGAAACATGGTTGGTATTATAATTAGAGTTTCAATCAGCTTCGGATTTGTCAAAACCTTGAAGCCAGAAGGAGCAGTTTTTCCTTCTCCTGTGTTTTTTACTAAAAATTAGGCTGCTTTGCGCCCATGAAAGCTCGGGGTTCTATGAAGTGAAAAATAAAAGGAGTAGCATAAGGAATCTCAGAATAATTTAAAGACTTTGAGGGGAGTATTAAAAAAATTCTACTAACTCTCGAATGATTTCAGGAATCTAACTTTCGGATGTTTGGGATGCGAGATGAAGATAGGACTATTTAGTGATAGATAAGTAATAGATTAAACACGCATAACCCAGAATCACAGTGTTCTACGATGTAAATATTGTTACAGTTCTCTCTTTTTAGTCTGCGTCTTTTTCATTTTCATTTTGAGAAGGCCGGCTGCTTCGCACCCGGTGAGAGACCGGGATTTTGAAAAGTGAAATACAAAAAAGGGTTCCGGAAAATTAGAAAATGGAATCAAATAAGAGATCTGGGTCTATTATAAGATGAGACAGTTCCATAAGATGAGACAGTTCCCGGTTTTCTCCCACTCATACTAGCAAATCCTCAATTCCGGCTTCTCTTACAATCTCAATCGCCCTTGCCTCTTCTTCCGGGGTAAGCTGGCGTGCGATTTCAGGGTATTCCATTGCCCGGTAGCAGGGTCTATACTGGAACATCAGATTGAACCTGATTTCAGGGATATTTTTTGCCACCCATTCGGCAATTGGCTTTGTGCAACACTCGATGTGGCCTGGAAGGACAAGGTGACGGAGGAGTACTTCGGCGGTTTCGTAGGCAAATTTGAAATTTGGCTGCACTATTTCCAGGTAGTTCTTTATTTTTGAATATTTGCGGGCACATTCGTTGTTTCCGTATTTGAAGTCCCCGAGGTAGACGTCCACCACCCCTTCGAGAATTTCTGCAATTTCAGGAGAGTGGAACATATTTGAGTTCCAGATGACCGGTGTGTTCTGCGAAATCTCCCTGATGGTTTTGAGAATATTGTAAGTATGAGGAGTCGGGGTTACGAAATTTACGTTTTTTGCCCCGTGAAGCCTTCTGAGATCGATAAGCTTTGCAAGTTTGCGAGGCTCAACCCGGGTTCCGCAATCCGGGCAGGTGGAGATGTCCCAGTTCTGGCAGTAGACGCAGGCAAAGACGCAGCCTGAAAAAAAGATCGTGTGCGAGGGCACAAGTTCGGGCTCTTCTCCCATGTGCAGGAACTCAGACGCATAATAAGAAACGTCGGTCAGCTTGCAGAAGCCTTTTTCACCTATCTCTCTGTTGACACCGCAGTTCCATCCGCAGCAGGTACAGTTCCTTAGCATCTTGCCCACGATTGCAATCTTGAGGTCAAGTAAGGATGGGCTGGCTTTCGGGATTTCGAGGAAGCTTTCGGTATACAGTCTCAACCTGTCCGAACTGTCTGCGTAAGCAAGGGCGTCCATAGCTTCAATGTCAAGGCTTTCCCGCAGCTTTCTGTATTCTTTGATGCTTGCGTTATGGATACTTCGGAGTCCTTCAAGACCCATTTCCGGATCGAATTCGACTGAAATTTTCTCTGTTATTTTGGAGAGGGCAGGCATTTCATCTCCCTGCACCCTGAGGTAACGTTTCAGGTACTTCGGGGCTGCCATATTAGAATATCTGTTTGCATGGCTTAAAGGTTTATGGGAAAACTTTAATTGTAAAAATTTAAAGGGCTGCAACAAAACCGCACAGGAGACTATGAAAAACTTTTCCGTACAGCAGGCAGGACTCAGGAGGGAAAGCTTGGATGACGTCACTTTTAGTGATTCCTGATCGGCTTGATTTCCTGAACCCAAAGCTGGTATCTTTCAATTTTCTCTCACCACGCGCCGTTCCAGGCTGAGCTGCATGCCATGGAAGAAAAAAACAGTTAGAAAACCAGAGCGCAGTTAAGAAAGATAACACGTTACGGTTACACTGGTCATGAATTTCCTGAGTATTAATAAGGTCAGAATAAGAGAAAAAGGTCAGAATAAGAGAAAAAGGTCAGAAAAAGAGAAAGAAAAATGAAAAATCTGTCGAAATGATAGATTTATTGAAAGATTCACAGTTTATCGAAAACTAGGCGATAGGAAATTACAGGCGAAAAATTACTCCCTCTCATCTGCAAAGCTTTTCACGACAACGGTTCCTGCGAGTACATCATGAACTCCCTGTCTCATATCCATAAAAAGAACAGGTACATAAGTCGCGAAGGGTATGAGGAAGTACCATCCCAGATGTTTGTTGATTATGCCTGCCCCGTTAGCAGCCACATCCACGACTACGAGAACAATAATTGGCATTCCTCTTGCAAGATTCCTGAAAAATGCCCGAATAAAAGACATTCTTCTCTCTTCAAAGTCTACCACTTTCAGATTCATCCACTTTTTTCCAGGAGTTGCCTGCACCTGAGAGTTCTCAAAGTAAACAAAGTAAGCAAAGATTACAAGGTTTGCAAAAGCAATGCTATATACCTCAGCTAGAGAGCCAGTAGCGCCAGTAACTAATGTGGCTGCAATAAGGATAAGGAATACAAATAAATTTACCAGGAGAATATCAAGAAGATAAGCTGCGCATCTTTTCCAGATGTCACAAAGGTGAGCTTCTTCAATCGTTTTTTCTTCATTTACAGCTTCAAGACACTTACCGCTCTCAGCGGTAACACTAACCGTTTCCGTATTTAACCAATCCCCCATTTCCTTAGTTTTTTTAGTTTGTAATACCTATGCAGCCGAGAAAGGTTAAAAATATTTTGGTTAGATTTTAAAGATTACTTTTATCTGAGATTGAAAAGCTTCCATAGTCTTTTGCTATACAAATGGGAATAAAGATAGGGTTTTGAAACAGCGAACACACAGAAGTTCCAAATAATCATCCTTTTTTCAATACTTCCAGATTTCCAGATCCCTTCGTAGTCTCTGTTTTGCCTCTCATGTATACCGAACTCATTTCTGAGGTACATTCCTGGATAGTCTTTGGACAACTTAAAATCTCTCAAGCGGTCTATGAAAGAAAACATATTCAAGATATCCTGAATGAAGCAAAAGACGTGTTTTCAGCCGTTCCGCCCAAAAGATATCAGGGAAAACATGCTGAAGAGGACACAAGAATAGCCATTCAGGAAGGAAATGATTGAGGTATTCATTCCTTTTGCATTACTGTTGATTCCAGCCCCGGAGACTATCTTGAGAATACTTTTTCTGATTTCAAGTACGCAATAATTATGCTGCCACGTAAACACTATACTGGTAGCGTTATAGGCTCTGTACTGGAACTCTATTTACTCTGTTCCTTGCCTCAATAGTTCCCTGTCATCTTTGCGATAGTCCTGTGCACCCCATGTATGCTTAGTCCGCTTCCGAGGTACATCATCGGGCAGCGCCCTGCCAGGTATTCGAGGTTCTCGTCTCTGCAGGCACCGAGCGCTTTTTCGGTTTCGGTTTTCCAGTGGATCCAGACTTTTTTTGCGCCTTTTTCTTTCAGGGCCGGGATCAGGTCGCCGGGTTCGGACTTTGTTATGCCAATGATGGCGCGGTCAAGACCTACTGGAAGTTCGGAAACACTTTTTAAAAAGTCGGGAGCAGGTTTGTCGGAGAGGTCAACGACATAAACTTTTTTGCCCCGCTTTTTGAGTTCCGAGGCGGCCCATTTCATGGCTGGCTTTGTATTGTCAGTGATTACTGCAAAAACGTTTGCGTTCCAGAAATTCACCCAATCTGAGGCTGTCGGTTCCATTTTAAATTCCCCTTTGTTTTATCCTTTGTTTCGTAATTATATCTCCATATTAAAAATATTCTAATAAATTATGAATCTGTTGTAATCCGGGTCTATAGGGTCTATATTACAACTTATTTTGAGAACAATATAATACGGCATAAAACGGTGTAAAAAGCAACAATAAAACATGAATGCCTCAAAACCGAAAAAAAATAAAAAATGAAAGAGCAGCAGGATCTCAATAGAATCCGCTTACTGTCCCTGAAGTCTCTGCCCGGCTGTCATTAATGCTCCGCCCAGGGCCTTTGCAAGTTCACAATTCTGGTTGCACTTTGAGGTGCAGGTGCAGTATTTAGGGACATTTTCCGTCATCCACTGTCCGAGGAAACCGAAGGCTTTGAGCTGTTCTTCATTTGCAGTCTGTACGAAGCTGTTGATGTCCTGTAATTCCATTCATTATCACCGGATTTTAGAAGGCTGTATATATTTATATACTTGAGCGTCATTTTTATGTACAAATTTCAGATTGTATAGAAAAATGACCTATAATAAAAAAGTGAGCGATAATTAGAGAAACTTTAATAAAAGTTACCTTAAATTGAACACAAACCGATTTTTTAATAGATCTGGAGGTTGACAGGAATGGAAACGACACAGGCAGACTCTGATGTTTACTACATTGAAGAACTGCATTCGATTAAGGAGGAGGTAACGTCCCTCAGGAATGACTTTTCACGTTTTTTACAGAGAGCAAACCAGCAGCACATTGACGGGATGCTGGCAGAGATGAGAAAGAGTTTCATGAAGCCCATGGTGGACTATCTTTGCGAGGATGCAAACGAAAGGATGCATAGTCAGATGACTCGGGACTGTGGGATGAGGGAGTTCTGTGAAACTGCATTCAAAGACATTTTACAGGAAACTGCAGGGTTTATTAGCAGAGGAAAAGTAGAGGCGACAACTGTTAAAATGTACAGGGAGAGGCTTGAAGAATTAAAAAAGGAAGCAAAAAAACCTCAATGCAGCAGGTGTTTTTCAGAAGCTATTAATCTTTTTGAAAAACAGGTCAAACTTATGCGCTCTCTCCAGATATATCAGGACAGGGAAGAAAGAGATGAAAAGGGAGACATAAGTGCAATTGAGCCTGAAAAGATAGTTTCTGAAGTATGCGAGCCGATAGCAAACAGACAGAGACTTCTTATGCTAAAGGCACTTTCAGGCGAGAGCAAAACCTTCTCCGAGCTCTCCAAACTCACAGGACTTCGTGGCGGAAACCTGCTCTTCCACCTGCAGAAACTGCTTGATACGGGCATGGTCTTACAGCGGAGTGAGAGGGGAGACTATATCATTACAAGAAAAGGATACTCGACCCTTCAGGGACTCTCCAGAATTTATTCCGAAATTATGCTGATAGAATAAGGATTAAAGAACAAGGATTAAAGAATAAAGATTAAAGAATAAGGATTAAAGAATAAGGATTAAAGAATAAGGATTAAAGAGTAAGGATTAAAGAGTAAGGATTAAAAGAGTAGGATGAAAAAAATATAAGATAGTGCGTACAAACCTGTGAGAACGGACATAGAAAGCTGTAAGTAGGAAAAAACTGCTTTGACTAAAAAAACAAATGCTGAAAACAAAAAGGCATATCGAAAAAAGTTAAGAAAATTGGCTTAAATGGAACAGGCCATTAGCCATCATTGCCGATTGCATCAACCGGGCAGGCTTCCAGTGCTTCTTCACATGCTTCCTTTTCCTCATCGCTTTCCGGCTGCTTATATACAAAAGCATTGGAATCGTCATCATTCATTTTGAAGTTCTCTGGTGAGGTGTCTACACATAAATGGCATGCGATGCAGCTATAGTCACAATAATAAGGTCCGGGAATATTCTCAGCAACTTTATCTGTCTTATCAGCTATATTTTACTCCCCCTATGTATGATGTATCTCACAATAAGAGTAATTAGAGGATTTTTATATATAATTTAGCATTCAAAACACTCTTTCAAGCCTTAAATTCACCAATATTCCTGATGTCCAGTTTCATTGCCTCTAGATATTTTTTCCCTGCAATAAAAAAGAAAGTTTTATCAATGATTTTATTTTATTATTACAAACAATTTTATAAATAATCCAAAGATATAAGTATCAGTCCATATTAATTTTAACAGGGGATATGCATTACGGAAAAAAGCCTTCAGAACAAATTTACAGGTAAAGGTCAGCCTGAAAAGGAGCTGCCCGACTTTTTTGAGTCTAAAGAAGAACTGAAACTACTTTTAGAGAGCATTCCTCCAGCTATTTTTATAAGAAAAGCCGAAGCTGGCTTTCCTGTGGAGTTTGCTTCTGCAAATGTTTCAGACCTCGGGTACGAGCCTGCTGATTTTAAGGCAGGAAAAATTCTGTATGCTGACATAGTTCACCCTGAAGATCTTGAGGCTTTTAATTTCGGAGTCATAAGCAACTCTGAAAGAGGAATTAAGGATTACACTCAGGAATACAGGATCCTTACGAAGAGAGGGAAGGTACGCTGGGTTGAGGACATGACTCATATTCAGTACGGGAAAAACGGAAGGATAAGTCGCTACTTCGGGATCGTATCGGACATTACCCCTCGCAAAGAGCTTGCAGAAAAGCTGGAGCAGGAAGAGCGAAAGTTCAGTTCTTTGCTTAACTCAAGCAGCAATATTGTAATTATCCTGGACAGGCACGGAAAACTTCTGGAAGCAAACGAAAGGGCGTATACATGTCTTGGGTACAGCAGGGAAGAATTCCTTAAGCTTACTCCCGCAAACATCGATACCAGGTATGGAAACCAGTTTTCGAGGCAGGTTAAGAAAATAAGTCAGGAAAGAAAAATAACCTTTGAGACCAATTATCTGAAAAAAGACAGGACCTTTATTCCGGTAGAAGCGGAAGCCAGTATAGTGGATTATGAAGGCAAAACTGCTGTTCTTATAGTTGCAAGAGATATCAGCGAGCAAAAACAAATAAAAAGAGAACTGTCACACTCCCTGAGAGTCAGTAAAGTACTGGAGTTAATTATAAGCAGCAGCCCTGTAATTGTTTTTCTGAGCAGCCCAAAAGAAAAACGGCCTGTAGAATTCATAACTGAAAATATAATCCTGTTTGGATATCCTGCAGGGGCTTTTACCTCAGGAGAAATTGCATACGAGGACATTATTCATCCCCTTGATGCTGAAAAGGTGCGAGATAATCTTTTCAGGAATTATACGGAAGGCAGAAATGATTTTTTCCAGGAGTACAGAATTCTCACAGCCTCAGGAGAGATTCGCTGGGTTAACGAGCAGACATTCATACATTCTGATGAAAAAGGGGATATCGAGTACCTTTACGGAACAGTTGTCGACGTTACTGAAAAGAGGCAAAGTTCTGACTTTCTGCGTCTCAGGCGCGATACCGGTGCTGCCCTTGCTTCTACAGACGAACTGCTGGAAATTTTAAGGCAGCTCCTTGATCTGGCTCTTGAGGTCGAGCCTCTGGATTCGGGCTGCATATATCTTGTTGACGATGATAGCGGAGAGATGAAAATAAAGACATGCAGAGGGTTATCCCCTGCTTTTGTGAAAGCTGCATCAGGTTTTGGAAAGGCTCAGGGGCTTGCAAATTTGCTCAGGGCAGGAAAACCCGTTTACAGGCAATACTTTGAGATTAAGAAGATGATTTCTCTTGAAACGCCGCCTGAAGAAAAACTTCGGGCAGCGGCTTTTCTTCCCATATTCTCAGATGGCCGCTTTGTTGCGGTTATGCAGCTCAGTTCCCATAAAGCAGATGAGATTTCTGAAACTGCCAGAAAGCAGCTTGAAACTATTGCCATTGAGCTTGGAAACGAGATAGGCAGGATAAAAGAAAAAGCAGAACTCCGGCAAATCAGCAGTGATTTTCAGGAGCTTTTTAAAAGTATAAAAGATTTCATTTTCATAGTGGACCACGAGGGCTGTATCCTCTATTCCAACCCTGCTTTCCGCAAGCATCTTTCTTATACGGAAAAGGAACTCCTTGGAAAGAATATCCTTTCCTTTCACCCTCATAACAGGGTCCTTGAAGCTGCAAAAAGTTTTTCTGAAATCCTTGAAGGAAAGACCTTCCTGTACAGTTTACCCTTTGTTACCAGGGAAGGGTCTGAGATTTTCGCAGAGACCAGATTCAGTAGAGGATCATGGAGAGGGCAGGAAGTCATGATCGCCCTTGCACGCTCCAAGCTTGCGAAGTAAAAAACAAAAGAAACAGAACAATGTAAACAACAGAGTAATCTATGGATTCTTCGGATTTTTATCAGTAAAATTAATATATCAATTTTTAATCTTCTTCTTCGGCTGAGAGAATAAATTAAGATCTAACTTAACCTTACTCCTTTTCAGGTCGAAATAAACATATTTAATAAATTTAGTTTTAAAAAAACAAGTATATAACTTTTCTCCGGTGACAGTTTAATCCTGTATACCCAACAAACTCTAATAATATCGGTATTCAATCTGGATCACAAAAAAACATTTAAGCTGGTATTATTTTATCAGGATGGATTTTTTGCATCTGGACCTTTTCACATATATAAATCTTCCGAAATTATCCTGTTTGGAGAGAGTTAAAACCACAAAAATACATTATTAGCTGATGAGCTACAGGTTCACAAAGCTCATACCAGTACTCTGGTTCCGAACCATGTGAACCCTGATGGGGGCACAGATCAGTACTCATGCGAACAGACCCAAACAGACTGAAAAAAGTACCTCAACGTCTGGAACCATAAACTGCACTTTACAGGGCCGGGAATCGTAAATGCCCAAAAGAACTATCTACCACCACATCTACCATATCTACCACACACTAAAACACACTAAACCCGGTCCTGACGTGCAGCCGAAAACTATCGAGTCCTCTTTTGACCCTGGTTTTTGCTCTCTTTTTTAGTCCTCTCACTTAGTTCTTTTTTCAATCCTATTTTTATTACTAATGGAGCGCAGAGGGTCACGAATACCCCGTCCTTCAGGTCGGGGATGAAGTGAACCCTCGCCTCTTCGTTTTTTCACTTTAATTATCTAAATCCTCACTTTTTTTGTAAAATAAGGTTTTTTTGGCACCATAACCAGAGGTGGTGCCAGCCACCTTTGGCTAGGATGTGATATAAGTTGGAATTACGCAGTTTTAGCCATGGCTATGGTCAGATTACTTACCACATCGTGTTGGTGCCTAAGTCGATACAATATATTCTACAATAAGAGAATTAAAAAGGATTGCGAGTTGATTCTCAGTATAATTTGTGCTAAAAATGGCTACAAAATACATGCAATGGAAGTAGTAGATGATCATGTTCATTTGTTTCTTGAATTTCATCCAAGTAATTCTCTGTCAGAGGTAATTCAGTATTTGAAAGGAGGTAGTTCTTACAGCTTATTCAAGCTTCATCCTGATCTTAAAAAACGATATTGGGGTGGAAATCTATGGTCAAGTGGAAAGTTCTATCGATCCGTTGGAAACGTAACTGCTGATACAATTAAGCATTACATTAAAGAATCGCAAGGAAAACCGAGTGAAGAGTCTCGATTGCATAGGTTCATGAGATCCAAGCAAAGAAGACTTGATGATTTCTAATTACCAGAACAACCGGGCGGGCGGCCCGAAGCATACCCCATCCTTTAGGGTGGGGTGGCCGCCCGTAATTTGATTTTCTTTCACTAATTCTGAACTCGGTACTCTCTATAACAACTCCAATCCAGCACAAAAACCAGGAAATTTAAACTCCCTTGCAAAAGAAAAACAATTCTCAATACTTTCTCAAACAGCGAACTAAAGGCAATGAACCTCATTCTTACATAATGTCTCTGGATTCAACAAAATCGTGTAATAATCGGGGAAAGTAAATAATGAATTTGTATTACTCAAATCCAATTTACCATGAATATAAGTTTAAATCGGAAACTTAATATCTTACATAAGTACTACTTTTTTCCAGATTAGTAATAACTAATAGAATCAAAGTCTTTGCCGCCCTGTGATGACAGGGAGAAAGGAACGGTTTTCCTGCCTGTATTCCCAGCGTACCGGAGCGGTATTGAACTCATTACCTGCGCCGAGTGCAGGGTTATTAAGGGAGTTGAGCAGCACTTCTGGCAAATTTGCCGTTCAGGCACACAAAATAATAGCATCCGGTTTCCAGTCGTGGAGCCCCGGCTGATATTTAATGAGCGGTTTGGAGGTAGCTGTATTACGAAGAGCTCAAAGGGTGATCGGATGAAAAAAAATCCATGGAAAGATTTGAAGAGAGGCGTCCTGTTCGGGACCTGCTTTGCAGTACTGGTTCTGGTGTTTACGGCAGTTCCGGGCCAGGCGCAGCAGACAATTGTCAGTTTGAGCACGCCTGAGCTGGTGGAGGGAGATACGGTTTATGCAACTGTAAATATCGAGAATGTCAAGGACCTTGATGCGGGGCAGTTTGATTTATTATTTAATTCGGACGCCCTGAGAGTTGTCGGTGTTGAGAACGGAAGCATCAGGGAGACGGAAATACCGGTGCAGTGGCGTGAGGCCGACAGCAAGAAGGTCAGAGTAATCTTTAATCTTGAAGGGGTCACCGGAGTGAATGGTTCGGGTCAGCTTGCCAGAATCGGGTTTGAAGTTATTGGTGATGGGGAAAGCGGATTCCGTATTTCCGACGGGCTACTCGGGGATACCGAAGCTAAGAGTATCGATACGGACTGGAGAGTTGCTGAAGCCGGTGGCGTCGATGCGGATTTTAGAGGTGTCGAAGCGGAAGGTACGCAGAGAGCCACGCCCGGATTTGAGATTGTGTTTACTCTTGCAGGTTTGACCACGGCTATGTATCTGGCCAGGAGTGAACAGAGATGAACGGCATGAAAACAAAAGTCCTGGCTGGAATGATCATTGGCTTGCTGCTACTGGCATCACCTGCGCTTGCATCGGGTTCTGCTAATGCATCGGATCTTGCCGATACGTCTGATTCTGAGAATGCATCTGATCCTGGGAATACATCTGATTCTATGGCTGTATCGGGTTCTGCTTCTTCACCGGATATCATGCTTAGCATTCTCGGAAACGCGAACGAAGACGGGACCATAGATATGAAAGATGTGGAGTATACCGAAAGCATTATCTTGGGCTCAGGCAACCCGACGCGATTTGCAGACGCAACAGGGGATAACAGCATCGATATGCTTGATGTAACGAAAACCGAGCTGATTAGTCTTGGAAAAGCAAAGGAGCTTACGCTTGTTGACGGAGTTGGGAGACAGGTAAATGTGGCTTTACCGGTCAAAAATATCATTCCCACGGATTACCGCACTACAGAAACATTGCTTGCTCTCGGGACAGGAGATATGATCGTGGGAGTGGACCGGGCTTTCCATGAGCGCATGGATGAATTCGGGCTTTTAGATCTTCCTGAGGTTGCAGTGCACGGTAAATCGGTTGATTATGAAATGGTGCTCACCCTCAAACCCGACATAGTCCTTTTGCCTCTCTCACAGGCGGAAAATGCCGAAGATATAGCTAAAAATCTTCCCAATACGGCTGTGGTTTCAATGGGCCTTTCCTCCCAGAAAACCATAGATTCCGATTTAACAACCATGGGTTTTGTTCTGGGAAAGGAAAAAGAAGCTAACGAACTAATCAGCTGGATGCAGAGATATGAAGATCTCGTAAGCGAACAAACCCGGGACCTGAAGTCCGATGATATGCCGACTTTCTATTACGAATACATGTCAGGAGGCGATGAGAACTGGTGGGTAATAACCCCGGAGGACCCCAGTGCAGGGAAGGTGGCCGAAGGAGCCGGAGGGCACAATATAGCTGCTGGACTGGCAGGTACCTCGGTTGAAGTGGACCCCGAGTGGATAATAGTGAAAAACCCTGACTTCATGTTTGCCGATTTAATGAAAGGCTTTGACAGCGGTCCTGGAAAAACGGAAGAGGACATGGAAAATCTGCTGGCAAAAGTCCTTTCAGGCAGGCCAGGGTTCGAGAGGGTAAATGCTGTGAAAAACAATAACGTCTATCTGGTCGATAGAGATGTTATCGGGGGACCCAGGTGGGTAATAGGGCGCATCTACTTTGCTAAATGTATGCACCCTGAGCTGTTTGAGGACATCAACCCGGAAGAAATCCACAAAGAGTATCTCAAAAAATTCCATAACCTGGAGGTCTCCGGGACCTGGGTTTATCCGCTTCCGGAGTGACGAACTATGGTGCAAAAAGTTTCCCGGAAAGAAACCTCTTTTCTTTTTTTTGAGGAAGATATCCCCGATATCGTGCGCGGGCATGAGATCTGGGTCGAACACTGCATGCAGAATGTTTCTCCCGGAGATCCAATAGCGTTTGACCTTTGTTTCGGGCATAATATGAAAAGCGACAGAGCGATTCAGGTCGAAAAAGTGACTCCTGCTGTCTTCAGTGCCCTGGGAGAAAATCGCGCCGTTGAGGTCAGTGCCGCAGAGAATCACTTATCGATGCAATTCACTCCGGCTTTCGAAGGATATCACACTATTGGAGTAGAATATGACGGCGGAATTCTGAATTTACCTCATCCCGGACTGAAGGGCCCGAAGTATTACTACCAGTATACAAAAACCATCATTCCGGTAGGGGATTGTCAGGCAGAATATGATCTGACGGTTGGGCATGAACTGGAGATAATTCCGCTTGACTACAGGCAGTATAAGGTCGGAGAACACGTCCTGTTGAAGGTATTATATGACCGGCATGCACTGCCTGATGTAATTGTATATGGAATACATGCCGACAACCGGGAAAATCCGATCGAAATAACAACCGACCCTGAAGGCCTGGTTGACATTGAACTGGAAAAAAGTGGGAAGTGGATGTTCAAGGTCGGATATCGGGACCCTGAAAAAAGCGTCAAGGGCCTATACGACAAAAAGGTAATGACTGCAACTTTTACTATTATGGACGTAAGTAAGAATTAGGTGAGAATATGGAAACGGAAATAAAACCGCAAATAAAAGAATGGTGGGACACTGAAGAACACGATTATGATGCCATTGCAGCCCATGGAGTGCATTCCGAAGATGAGAAAAAACTCTGGACAGAAGTGATCACCCAGCTCCTGGGAACCGACCAGAAACTGAAAATTCTGGATATGGGAACCGGCACCGGCTTTTTAGCGCTGCTGCTGGCTGAGCTGGGATACGACATCACAGGAGCGGATTGGGCAAGGAGTAAACTGGAAAAGGCAAAAGAGAAGATGGAAGAGACAGGAAATTCCGTAAATTTTGTTGTTGAAGATGCGGAAAATCTCTCCTTTGAGGCTGAGCAGTTTGATGCGGTTGTCAGCCGGCACCTGATCTGGACTCTGGCAAATCCGGGCTCTGCATTTAAAGAATGGGCGAGAGTGACAAAACCCGGAGGCAAAGTCCTGACAGATATCCCGGCCAGGCATTCTCATCCCGGAAACCATCACTTTGGAGAAGAGATCGGAAAAGAATTACCCTTTTACAACGGAGCTGACCCGGGTGAGGTTATCAGCATGTTTGAAGCTGCAGGGCTTGTGAACGTGTCGGTCAGGGTATTCAACAAAATGATGTTGGTGGAAGGAGAGAAGGTATAAGCAAGCCACGGAAAGCAAGCCACGGAAGGCAAGCCACAGAAAAGCAAACCACAGAAAAGCAAACCACAGAAAAGCAAACCACAGTAATAGCCATGGTAATCGACTCGGTAATACGTGCAGTTGAACTCTGGATCTCTGTCTTCCCTTTTACGGTCGTCGGGATATTATTGGCGAGCATCGCAGTCGAGTTAGGGATATTCGATCGTTTGTTTCCGGTTATGAAACCGATACTGCACGAAGCGCATTTCACTCCCCATTCGGGAATTGCGTTTATGACCGCTTTTGGTTCGCCAATCGCGGCAGTAGCGATGATCTCGGAATTTTACGGTGAAGGAAAGATAAACCAGAAAGAAACTTTACTGGCAACCGTAGCAACCTGGTTTCCCCAGACTATCTACGAAAGCTTTGTTTACATCTCCCCTACGATTATACCGGTTCTAGGGATAGTAGGCATTGCATATCTCTCTTTATTCGTACTGAACGGCACGATAGTAGCTCTGCTCGTATTTATTGCCGGCAGAGCACTTTTGACCCGGAAAAATTGTACAGACTGCGAATTTGCGTCTGAAACCGAGGACAGGAAACTGGTTATAAAGACCGCTCTCAAACGGAGTGTTCTCAATTCGGTGAAACTTTTAAAGCGAGTTGTGCTCTTCGCATTTCCTGTGAGCATTCTCGTCTTTGTTCTCATCGATCTGGGAGCATTTGATATCCTCTCTCAATATCTTGGCTGGATGCCGCTACCTCCGGAGGCTCTGGCAGTTGTTCCGCTGGTAGTTGCCAACCCCACGGCTGCATATGTTACGGTTGCAGATTTAATGGAAACAGAGGTTCTGGACTTTAAGCTAGCGTTGTTAACCTTACTTGCAGGTAACCTTCTGGTCAGTACCCGATACATCCTTACACACAGGCTCCCGTATTATTCCGGGATTTTCGGGCCCGGGTTGAGCCTGAAAATAATCTCGGTAAGTGCAGGGCTACGCCTTGGGCTTACTATCTTAATGATTCTTACTCTATTGCTGGCTTAAAAATGCAATAAACTATCTATTGCACTGGATGTGTATCCTTGGAAACAAAACAGCATACTTTGACTAAAGAAGAAGTTAAAATCCAATACAATAAGTTTATTGGGAGAAAATTATCATTTATTTTTTTCCTTCTAGCCTCAATAATCCTCGTAGCAGGCATATCCGCTTCTTTAGGGTCTGCAAATCTCACCGTCTTGGAGACTTATTCTTCAATCCTGCACAGGTTATTTCCGGCTTACTTTGAGTCAGGTGAACTTGCAGATGTATTCGTATGGAACCTCAGGCTTCCTCGAATATTCATGGGCATTGTAGCCGGTTTCGGGCTTGGGGTTGCAGGCTGTGTAATGCAGGCAATTCTCAAAAATCCGCTTGCGAGTCCCTATACGCTTGGCATATCTTCAGGTGCCAGCTTCGGGGCATCCCTTGCAATCCTTACAGGTGTAGGAATCATCGGGGGAGATTATCTTATTGTGGGCAATGCATTCTTGTTTGCTCTATTATGTTCATTTACAATTCTGGGGTTATCAAATCGAAAAGGTGCAACGCCCGAAACTATGATTCTGGCTGGCATTGCGATGATGTACCTGTTTGCTGCAATGACGACGATCCTTCAATACTTTGGCGAAGCAGAAGCCGTAAAAGAAGCAGTTTTCTGGACAGTTGGGGACCTTGATAGGTTCTCCTGGCCTAAAGTCAAAATCATATTCGGAGCACTTATATGCTGCTTTCCTCTGCTTATGATAAAATCGCTGGATCTCAACATAATGGCTGCAGGAGACGAAACCGCAGCAAGCCTGGGTGTGAACGTCAAACGTACCCGGGTCATTCTGATGGCAGTCACAACTCTGCTGGTCGCATGCATTGTGTGTTTTACGGGAACAATCGGATTTATAGGCCTGGTTGCTCCGCATCTGACGCGCATTGCCATAGGAGGTGATAACAGGTTTGTCCTTCCCGTTTCCGGCCTTTTCGGTGCATTGCTACTTATTAGCGCAGACCTTGTAGCACGAAGAGTTCTGGCTCCTATAATTCTTCCTGTCGGAGCGATAACTGCCTTTATGGGTGCCCCGCTTTTTCTGTATATGATTATGAAACGAAAGAGGGAATACTGGTGAAACTGAAGGTAAACAACGTTGAATTTGCTTATAACAGCATACCTGTTCTCGAAAACGTATCAATGGAACTGAATCCCGCAGAAGTTCTTGGCATTGTAGGCCCAAACGGGACAGGGAAATCCACACTGATCCGATGTATCGACCAGATATTGAATCCTAAAAGCGGAAGCATATTACTGGACAATCATAATATCAGTAAGATGACCAGAATGGAAATCGCAAGGAAAATGGGTTATGTACCGCAGAGTATTACAGGTGTTTTTCCTGCCTCTGTTATAGATACCGTTCTTATGGGCAGACGCCCCTACCTTGGATGGAAGAGCGGTAAAGAAGACCTGGATTATGTACTGGAGGTACTGGAACTGCTCGGGATGATGGAGTTTGCCATGAGAGATATCAATGAAATCAGCGGAGGTCAGCAGCAGAAGGTACTTATAGCACGGGCACTTGCACAGAAGGCAAATATTCTTCTTCTTGACGAACCGACCAGCAATCTTGATATAAGGCATCAACTTGAGGTCATGGAAATTATGAAGAATATTGTGAAGGACAAAGGAATCTCTGCGATCATGGCACTTCATGATTTGAATCTGGCTTCAAGATATGCCGACAGAATAGTCATGATGAAAGATGGCAAAATATTTGCAGCCGGGAATCCTGCATCGGTCCTCACCGTAGAGAATATAAAACAGGTCTATGGGGTAAGAGCTCTGGTGAAAGACGATGGGAAGAGACCATATATCATTCCGATAGAACCTGTGACAGGCTAACGTAAGCCGGAACTTATCCGAACTCTTCCGGAATCCAGAACAGGAAAGTATTTTATCTCTTCCATAAGCTGCTTTCGTTCAACCTCTACCTTTCATTCAACCTTCTATCTTTCATTCAACCTTCTATCTTTCATTCAACCCTCTATCTTTTGTTCAACCTTCTACCCTATCTTTTTCTTTTTCAGAATTGAGAAAGCACATATTCTAAAAAATAAAGCTCAAATTAATATATAAATACCATCCAAACAATCTAATTAGAACAGGGGGGTAATTACCATGCCAAGAGTTATTCACTTTGAGATACATGCAGATGATATTGAAAGGGCAAAGAAGTTCTACGAGGATATTTTCGATTGGAAGTTAGAGAAGTGGGGAGGTCCCATGGATTACTGGCTTATAACAACAGGTGAGCAGGACCAGCCGGGAATTGATGGCGGCTTGATGAAAAGGCAGGGAAAAGAGCCTGGGGAAGAAACTACGATAAGCAGTTATGTATGCACTATAGATGTCCCGGATATAGATGAATACTTGAATAAAATCAAGCAGCATGGCGGCAGAGTGGCTATGGAAAAGGGAGCTATCCCTGGCATAGGCTGGCTTGCATACTGCTTCGATACAGAGAAAAACCTGTTTGGAATAATGCAGCCTGATATGAATGCTAAATAACTTTTTCTTTACTTTTTTCTTATTAGGCAGATCTCTTAATTTCAGCATTTAATTCAATTCAGCCATTATATTGAGATCCAGTTCATCCCTAAGATTCGGTTTACACCTTTACCTTAGGGTTTTATTTTTTCTCTTTTTTCCTTCGCCCTGAACTTGCGATATTCCCTTCCCATTAACCCGGCAGCAAGGATGCACGCCAGAAAGTCAGAAATTGGAAACGCAGCCCAGACTCCGTCAAGCCCATAGCATCTTGGCAAAACCAGCACAAGGGGCAGCAGGAAAAGGAGCTGCCTTGCCAGTGACAGGATGAAAGCAGGTCTCGGTTTTCCAAGGGCTTGAAATACGGTTGTGCCTACGAGCTGGAAGCCTATGAATGGCAGGACAAGCACGACAATCCACATGGCATCAGTTCCCACGGCTGTGAGTTCAGGATCAGAGCTGAAAATATGAATAATTGGAGCCGGGAAAAGGAACATAATCAAAAACCCCGGAAGGGAAAAGAGAGTGCTGACCTTAAGGGCAACTTTGACCGATTCAACAACCCTTGAAAACTGTTTTGCGCCGTAGTTATAACCAACTATGGGCTGAAGACCAAAAGAGATCCCAAGCATAGGCAGGAAGATAAGTAGCAACATACGGTGAATGATCCCGAAGGCTGCAATCGACACATCCCCTCCGTAAGTTGCAAGGGCATTGTTTACAAAAACCATCATGGTGCTGTTTGAGGCTTCAACAATAAAGGGACCCAGACCTATTGCTGCTACTTCTTTTGAAATAACAGAGTCTGGCACCAATAATCTTGGTTTAAAGGCAACCGAGCTTTTTCCAGTAAGGAAGTAGCGCAGCAGGAAGACTGTGGATGCAAACTGGGCAAGGATTGTTGCAATAGCAGCGCCTCTTACTCCCATATCAAGTCCGAAAATAAAGAGAGGATCAAGCACGATATTCAAACCGGCACCGAGCAGCATTCCGAACATTGCATAACGAGCATTGCCTTCGGCTCTTACGAGGTCTTCGGCTGCGATCCCGAGGGTAAAAACAACCGAACCTGCCATTATAATCTCAAGATAAGCTCGCGCATAGGGCATAATTCCAGGCGTTGCTCCGAAGAGTTCCAGTAGCGGCTCAAGGAAAATAAGTCCCGCAAGCGAGTAAACAAACCCCAAAGAAACTCCCAGGAAAAACACGGTTCCGAGGGCTTTTTCAGCTCTATATGGCTCTTTTGATCCCAGAGCCCTTGAGATAATTGAGGCTCCTCCTACTCCGAGCCCAATTGCAATTCCGAGTGCCAGCATGTGAATTGGAAAAGCTATTACCAGCCCTCCTATGCCGGAAACGCTTTCCTCGCCGAGAGCCCTGCCAACGAAGATAGTATCCACTACATTGTAAAAGGCATAAACAAGCATCCCGATTATAGAGGGGGCTGAAAGTTTGAAAAGAAGCTTGCCTACCTTTTCGGTACCCAGGAATTTGCTGTGCTCGTGTATATTCTCCTCCCCCGTAATCTGGATTAAACAGAAAGTCCCGTAAGCGAGTATAATATAAAACTATTTCGTAAGTATGCAAACACTGAAACCAGAACTGAGAACGAAAAAAGTAAATCAAGAAACAGAGACCAGTTAAGATCAAAACAAAAATAGATCCGGCCATTGAAGTAAACCGAATTAAAGCAAAATAAACCGAATACAAATAAAGTAAACTGAATATAGTGAAATAAATTCGAACATAATGAAGCGAATAAGTTATGTATGAACGAATGACGGAGTGGAAAGGTGAAAAAAGATCAATTGAAGCAGATCAAAGCCCTGACATTCGGGGAAGCCCTTTTTGATATTATTAAAGGCACAGCCCATCTGGGAGGTGCTCCCCTAAACCTTGCAGCCCATCTTGCAAAACTGGGAGCAAAACCGGCTGTGCTTACAGCAGTAGGAAAGGACGAACTCGGTGAAATTCTCCTCTCCAGGGCTGAAGAAATGGGGGTCGATACATCATATATCCTTATTGATGAGCACAGGCCCACAGGAACCGTTACTGTAGAGCTGAAAAATGGCGGGATCCCTATTTTCACAATAAACAAAGGCGTAGCCTGGGACGCAATTACCCCTAATGGAAGTAAGTTTGAAGCTCTTGCCAGAGAAGAGTGGGACATTTTCTGTTTCGGGACTCTTGCCCAGAGGTCAGAAGAAAACCGAAAGACTCTGAAAAGACTGTTTTCGGAAATAAAAGCAAAACATTTTTTTTATGATATAAACCTGAGAGCAGGGTTCTATACGGAAGAGTGGATCCTTTCTTCCCTTGAACACTGTACAATCCTAAAAATGAATGAAGATGAGGCTGCAGCAGTTTCCGATATGCTTTTTGGTACGGTGCACACCTTCAGAACTCTCTGCTGCTTACTTTCGAAAAGGTATTCGAAAATATCCGTAATCTGCATAACAAAAGGACCCAAAGGGTCTGCCGTCTACCATAAAGGAGTCTACGAAGAAATCGAAACTACCCCCGTAGAAGTGGCAGATACTGTCGGAGCCGGAGACGCTTTTTCTGCAGGCTTTCTGTATACCTATCTTTCAGGGCACGGAGTTTCAAAAGCCGCATCAGTTGCCAATATGCTTGGGACTTATGTAGCATCAAAATCGGGTTCGGTGCCTGAATATTCTGAAGAGCTTATTAAAGAGCTGGGAATTTTTAAGAAAAAAGGATAGTGCGGGTACGCAACATTGGCAATAACAATACAGATCAAGTTGTAGTGTACCCGGCAGCAAGCAATCTGGTAGATTCACTCTCTCGCTCTCATTACTATGAATGGTGAACCACTTCTCCCTGCTTTCTAATGAGAGCGAGGAAGTCGACTCCCGCTTGCCTCCGCGCTCCTAAAGCTAATACTTAACTCAACAGCGTACCGTTTTTATATTATTACTATTTGATAGTTTATCCCACTCTTCTGCCTGCGACCACTGTTTTGGAGAAATTATGCTTATAGATAGGATCAGGTCTTGGAACATCTCTGGAATTGCAATGCTCACTAAAGATTTCATCGGGTAATACTCCATGCTAAAGGAAGTAGTTAGCACCCCTATTCCCGAGCTGGTCTTGCTTTTCTTAACTAAATTCTTCTCAACGCCGTTTCTAAAATTGAGGATTGATTTTCCTTTTCCATGTACCCAGGGCTGGTAATAGCCTTTTGCAGACTCTATAATTATCATGAATGAATAATCTCTGTACTTTTCGGAAACGGAAATTTTTACGATACAGTTCATCTTTTCTAATTTAATATATCGAGTAACCGTAAGAACTTTTGTTCCGTTTTTTGCAGTTATTTGAGTGATGCATTTATTTCTTTCGTCATCCAATGTGATAGTTTCACATACCGGAGTCATTTTACCTCTTCCCACTTATATTGATAACTATATGATAATGTGATTAAATATAAGGATATACCAATGTATATATATTATACTACTGGCATATTTCTTTTCATGGAGTTATAAAAATAAAAATAGAACAGCCTGTAAGTTTGAGTCCTCGAGGCAAAGCGATTCGCCTTTTGGCAGGACTCAAAATTAGGTCTTAAAAACCGGATTAACAGCAAAAATTTCCTTAGCAAAAGATTTCTTTCTTTCATCAAATATCATTTTACAGCTTTTAAACGTTCCGTAAAAGATACGTTACTTTAAGGTAAATGATTTTCATCATGTTGGAGGACTCAATAACTATTTTCATATCCCTTTATTCCTTTAACCTCAGGTAGTAATTCTCAAACATAATAAAGCCCTGACTTTTTATAACCGAGGTTCAGGATTGGAACTTTATCCTCAACAATCATTGATATAAGTGAAGACTGGATCACAGGAAACAAGTATATATTAATGGAACAATACTCAAAAAAGAAACTTGAGGGATATGGGGTAAACTTTACAGCTTGCCAGATACATTTTCCAATTTACAACAAGGAGTTGGCTAAAAATAATCCCCACAAACGAAAAAATCAAAGTTCTGTCAGTTTTACTAACATTTATTGTTATCACAGGATTATTTTTGTTCACATATTCTCAGATTACCAATGGTTATTGTACGGACACCATACCACCAGGCAGTATCATTGCTGCCTATCAGGCAGACTACACATATGGGGACCTTAATTCGATTTATGTCAGAGGTGCTGGGTTAGATATAGATCCCGAAAACTATAATCGGATGATAAGCTACGAAGACATCCCTTATATAGCTTCAATAGAAGGGGTTGAAAAAGTTATTCTTTATGATAGCAGCTATTTAGATCCCATCATTTATACAACTGCAGGAGAAGATAGATTACGGGATAAATTAAATCTCATTGCAGTGCCTGAATCTATAGCACAGGATTACCTTCATCAGACTGCTATCCCCTACAGGACCGAATATCTGGAAGAAGGCAGGCTTCCTCGGGACGACGCCCACGAAATTACAATTTCAAAGAAATTGCTGAAAAAGCACTTTGCATATACCGATGAAATGCTGACCCGAGCAATCGGCAACAAGATAAACTATGACAATGAAACCTATACTATCGTAGGCATAAACAGCTATAATATTTGTTACACCTCCTTCGATGCAAAAAGAAATTATGGACTATATCAGTATGATGTGGGCACTTTTAAAGAATTTATAAACAGAAATAAAGACTATAAGAAAACGAATGATTACTTCTATCCAGAGTACGCAAACGAAATCTTCATCTATACAGAAGATGGCGCAGAAAAATCAGTATTAGATAAGCTTTTTCAGGAATATCCTGCCGAGAATTATATTTCCAGTGAATATGTTTCGGTATGGAAAAAGACGTTTAACGAAAGTTTTCTGAGAAAAATAATCGTCATCAATAGTATTGTTCTTGCTTTGTTAGGAGTGATCCTGCTGTTCTTGAACAAAAGGGTCATTTCGAAAATATAAATACAACTTCGTACTAGAGTTACATAATAGGTTCAGGCAAGATAAATATGAAATATCCTGAAGAGGAAATAAGTCCACGTGAAACAGAGGAAAAATATCAGAGGAAAAATATGAAAAAAAATGCTGAAAAACCAGATACTCTTACAGCCGGATTATACATAATTGGCTTCATAATATGTGGATACTTTATCATAAAAATTATTTTGGCATTATAATTTACTTAAATGAAGATATTTTGATTATTTGGCAGTCCTCTGTATTTGAGCATGGAATTTGGAGTAAATTAAGAAAAGCAATTATTTAGATCCTGTTTTGTAGTTTAAAGGTCTACATATAACTAAAGTTCTTCTTTTACAGTTTCATCAGAACTCTTCTTTTCAATTCTTTTGTTCGACCAATGTAAAACTAAAATGATTCCTATTAAGATCCCTATTACCACTGCCAGGATTTCAGTAATGTAATTTAGTAAGAAGTCAATGTGAAAAGATTTAATCAGCATTTTCATTAAATGTTCCATTCCCAAATAATCCTTTGTGGTTCTGGAAAAACTCCATCCAAATAAAGGCCAGAAAAAAGTTTGAGGATTTAACAACATTTCGTCTTCAAAAAGATGTAAAAAAGAGCCAGAAGCAAGGGAAAGGCCCCTAATATCTCTTCTTTTATCGTAAATATACAAAGCTGTTAGAAATAGAAGAAGAGAGAAAAGCAGGGTATGGCCTACAATTCGCCCGCTTGCAAAAGTTGAAGCAAAGATTACTTCACCTATTGGCTTATCAATTAAATCAGGCAGAATAGCTCCGACTGCCAGATATCTTGGATCTATAACAGTTCTTAGTCGGGGTATAAAAATTCCAAGTCCAAAAAATATCCCGAGTGTAACGCCCAGATGTCCAAAGAGAAGCATCAAAATTAAACTATCTTTTTGTATTAAAACATTGTCGGTTTCTTGATATACCTTAGTTTCTTGATTATACTTTATTTTTATGAGGCATAAATACAGGGTTTTCAAAAATCAATATTTATTAACAGAAATTTGAATTCAAATCAAATTAAAAAAAACAGGAAAAAACTGATATAAGACCTGGAAAACAGAAAAATAATTGAAAGCTCAGGCCCGAAAATAGAAAAAAAATAAAACTCAGGCCTGCTAATTTTAAAAAGGGATCCCCCAGAGAGGATACCATTTTTCCACATTCTTTTCGACAGGTATTTCCCTTTCCATTTCCGCCCTTAATCTGAATTCAAAGGGAGTATCTCTCTGCTTGCCAGAGAGCGGAATAAAAGGATAATAAGTTCCCTGTTTAAAGTTGTAGATCCAGTAAACTGCTTTTCCGCTGCCAGCCTTTTCATGGGCTTTTTCACTATGTCCGGCTGTTCGGATTTCAGGTTCGCTGTCAAATCTGTAAATGGCACAGAGAATCTGCTCACCAAAGCCCCGGTCTTCAAGGGTCTGGCTTACAAGATGAATGCTTGCAACAAGGTCTTCAAAATCAGGATCTTTAAAAATAGCCCAGAGGAAATTGAACTCATCTTTTTCCAGCCTGAACTCGGTCTCAGTCTCCTTTGAGCTGAACTCCAGAAGCTCTTCGATCTCCTTTCTGGCAGATTCATAAGATGTAGCCCCTAATGGCTTAAAACAGATCCCTGCAAACCCTGAAGGTTTCAGACCCAGGCTGCTTTCCAGAGTAATGCTTGCTGTAGAAATTGCAAACAGCTTGTCACTTTTCGCTTTCGGAAGCCTGCTCCTCCCCAGAATCGCGTCCATGAAATTCCTGAAACCCATTCAGCTTATCTCCTTGATCATCTTGTTTTTAATTTAATTTTTATTTCTTTTACTTAATTATAGAACTTTCTTGCCCTTCGTACTTCTCCAAACTTCCTTTTAACAACAGAGAATACTGTTTCCGTTATATTCCGTTTATTGTATTTTGTCTTGTCAAAGATAAATGTAACTGTTTTCTGTATATTTCTTTTATTTTCCTTTCTAATACTACTTTTTAATAATATCATCAGATATTGAAGTTTTCAGGAAGCTTCTTCGGAGCTTTCCTGTTCTTCGAGCGTAATATAACTTGCATAAGGACTTGTAAGTCCAGTTGCATCAATTGCTGTAATGGGAATTTTTTCTCCATGTGAGTAAAATAGCTTTAGAACTCTTGACAAAACTAGTTTAAATATTGAAGAAGGAATAATGAATAAAGAATAAACACGCCTGGAATATTTACAGGAGACTTCAAAATCCCATTTTTATAAATTTTTGGGTAAAAATAACTAATAGAGGATTTCTACAGAGCCAGATAGCTTCAAGCGTGAAGTTCCTTGATTGATGACGCAGATCCAGATTCAGAAATTTTTGCAGTTCAGAAAGAAACGTCTTTTGGGTCAAAGTATTCGGGGTCAAAATCTTTTCCTAGCCATAATATAGTGTCCTCATATTCCTCATGCTCCGGGTCCTTTAGAATTTCAAGCATATCTTCATAGCCCAATATCCCGCCTATGTCTTCCGGAACGGCTGCTCTCTTTCCTGCGGTGCAGATGGGATATTTTGTCCCTTTTTTTCTAGGAAGGACTTTTTCAAGCAGAACTTCTACCTGCCAGTTGTCGCCGAAATTGTATGTGTATAGAGCGTCCTTGTTTTCCAGCGTGAAATAGTCAGAAATTCTGGCTTTCTCCTCCGGCACGGGCGGCTCTTGATCTAAATATTCATGATTGTCGGCTCTTGTGATTATTTCAGGCTTCCCTGTCTTCTGGTTTAACATTTCGAATTCATGCAAATAATAATTTTCCCAATTCATTGAAGTCTGAATAGCCTTGTGAAGGTCAAGGAAAGTGTAGTCTTCCGGCACCTGAATTCGCCGCCAGATCTCAGGAGTAATGCCTTTTACGGAAAGCTTTAACTGGTAAACCTTCTCAAAAGTCTTTTTCACTGATTATTCACCCATATAAAATATTTGATTCTCTCTATTTCAGGTTTTGGGGATATTTATCAGAAATCAATGATATGCAGGAAGAATATTCCCTGAAGATGCCCGAGAAGGAACTTTTCCGATAGCAGGAAACGAGATTATTCATGGTTTTAAACATCAAATTATGAATAATTGCCCCGAACTACATGTGGGACACCACTAAAAAACAATGTTCAGGTCCTGTTCACGTTAAGAAGAGTGGTCAAACCTTTTTGGCAAGATGACCTTTAAACATTAACTTCTCCTTTTTGTCGGGTGCTTTATAGATAAAAAAGTTAATATGTTTTAACATACTGAAA
The DNA here is from genome assembly GCF_000970285.1 of Methanosarcina horonobensis HB-1 = JCM 15518. NCBI lineage: Archaea > Methanobacteriati > Methanobacteriota > Methanomicrobia > Methanosarcinales > Methanosarcinaceae > Methanosarcina > Methanosarcina horonobensis. The sequence continues at coordinate 2,636,830 of NZ_CP009516.1, forward strand.
CCATATTTATTTAATAATTCATTTATCTGGAAGTCACTATGGTAATATATGGAGAGGCCTGAACCGGTATCGGTATAATATGAGATGTCATCTTCCGAGACCATGACGGTAAAGCTGAAGGTGCCATCTTTTTTCAGTACTCTATTCGTTTCTTTTAAAAATAGATCAAGTTTCTCAAAAAAATGAAATATTCCGCATGCTATCACATTTTCGAACTTTCCATCCTCATAGGGCCATCTTTCGGCTGTCAGGTCGCATAGTTTTAGCTCAACAGCAAACTCTTTTTTCCTGCATATATCAAGCATAGTTTCCGAACCATCGACCCCGTATACCTTTAGACCGGCCTTATGGAACAGGTAAGAGCTGAGTCCGGTACCAATGCCGATATCAAGGACACTGTCCCCTGTAGATAAATGTTCAAAAGCCAGCCCAAAAAGCACTTCGTGCCCATGATTTTCTACAAGTATACTCATATCGTCATAGATGTCAGCAGATCTGTCATGCACTTCAATGACATCTGATTTCATAGTTAATAAAGTACACTTTAGCATGAAAAACGTTTTCATATATTATTAGTCAGTCTGTTTTTGAGTCTCAATCCTCGATGTATTTCACCAGATATTCAGCTATTTATTTTATCATTTTTTTCATAATATTTTCGAATCTTGTGTTACTTATTGGATGATGACTGATGACCTTCCCATTATAAATAATACAAAATGTTCCGAAAGCACAGGGCGTGTGTTGAGCCTCATCTGAATCTTTAATATCAATCAGGCTGGTTTTCATTTTCAGTTTGTTTCTGGCAGTTTCTAATATAGCATCCACGTTCTTTACCGAGTAAGGGCACTGGACTGAACGGATAATGGTAAGACCTTCTGCATATTTTTCCACGTCCAGTGACATGTTTTTAAACTTCGGATCTGGGGCCTCCTGGTTGAATTTTAAAACCAGTAATTCAAAATCAGGTCTGGCCTCATCAACCAGAATAAAGCCTTTCTTTAAGAAAATATCTTTTTTAGCCATAAATGAGCCGTTTCTTGTAACAACGGCAACACCCTGCATATTTGCTTCTTTTGAATCCTTAATGCACTCTTCAATCAGAGAAGATGCGTAGCCTTTCCCTTTGAATTCTTTTTTGAACCCGACGAAGATACAATGGATAAACATATACCCTTCTGCATTTACCGGGCGGTGCGCATATTTTCCGGGGATGTATTCAATCATGCCCTGGTAACCGCCTTCTTTTGAGAAGATTATTTTTGTTCTCAGTCCTTTCGGGTAATACTCTTTAAACCAGTCTATTTTTCTCCTTAACTCGAGATTTTTTTTCAGGTCTTTGTATCCACAAACTCCATAGTCAGCAATGCTTTCCGGAATAAGGTCTATTATTTCTATATCAGTCATATTACCCCATGAAATGCTTAATAACTCTGCAGTTTTTTTCTTTATTTCTTTTTCTATCTGATATGAGATATAATACTGTTCCATAACCTGACGTTTTTGGTATTTTGGTACTTTAAGTTTGAGATTTTTTATCGTGGTATTTCGAGTCCTGAGCCTTTGAATATTGAATCTGTGAATACTGAAATTGTCTGATGTCCTCGAATTTTCGACTCATTTTTAATAATTTATTACTGTGGTCAATAAAAACCCACATATGAGTAAAAATTCACATTTAGTGTTACCTATAGAAACAAATTATACACTTTAGTAATATATCTATTTAGGAAAGTATTTATACAAAAATGTTTCAATTGAGCTTGTCATAAATCCAGTTCAAAAAGTAACACTTAATTATAATTATTTAATAGAGAGGTAATATTCAAATCCTTTACAACCGGAAAAAAGTATCTTAAAAGTAATTCCGAATTTGAATAAGAATTAAGGAGGAGTTCGCATTAAAAAAAACCAGCAGTATTTACTTATAGGATCGGTACTCGTGATCATAGCGGCTGTTATTATTGTCAGCTCAATGTCAAGCCCTATGGCAGGTTCTATTTCTGATAATTCACCTTCCCAGGTTTCCGGGGAGCAGATAGGTTCCCAAAGCTCTGAAAAACTTGTAGAGTCCTCAGGCTCTGAAGAGCTGATAGCAGCCGTAGGAACCCACGGCGGAGAGCCTGAAACAGGCTTTAACCCGATTACAGGCTGGGGCAAAAGCAGTGAACCCCTGGTTCAGAGTACGCTTTTCAAAAGGGACAGTGAGGCAAATCTGATCAAAGATCTGGCTACGGATTATGCGATTAGCGATGATGGACTGAGGTGGACTGTCAAAATAAGGAACGATGTTAAATTTCACGATGGAACGCCTTTAACAGCTAAGGATGTAGCCTTCACGTTCAATACGGCAGCAAACGCCAGTGGCGGAACTGATTTATCCGTGCTTGAAAAGGCTATTGCAACCGATGATTACACGGTTGAATTCGAGCTAAATGACCCACAGACTACTTTTGTCAATAAACTCATAGCAGTTGGTATTGTCCCGGAACATGCTTACAACGCTGAAACTTACGGATCCAATCCTATAGGTTCGGGCCCATACAGATTTGTACAGTGGGATAAAGGCCAGCAGGTAATTTTTGAAGCAAATCCGGACTATTACGGGCAGGAACCGCACTTTAAAAAGTTAACCCTGATCTTTATGGCCTCGGATGCGGCTTTCGCAGCAGCAAAAGCCGGACAGGTCGATCTTGCTGAAATTCCGGCATCTTATGCCTATCAAACAGTGGATGGGATGAAAATTGTCTCTCTCGACTCTATTGATGCCCGTGGAATCAGCTTCCCGATGAATCCGAATACTGGCGAGAAAACTGAAAACGGCTATGCAATTGGAAACAACGTAACTTCTGACCCTGCAATAAGAAAAGCCCTGAATATCGGAATAGACAGGCAGGCATTAATCGATGGAGCCTTAAACGGACAGGGTAAAGAAGAGTTCACAGGTGTAGATAAATTACCCTGGGGCAATAAAGAAGCTATTTTCGAAGACGGAGATATAGAGGAAGCAAAGAAAATCTTAGCCGAAGGCGGCTGGAAAGATACTGACGGCGATGGTATTGTTGAGAAAAATGGCCTGAAAGCCGAGTTTACATTAACGTATCCTGCCAGTGCACAGGAAAGACAGGCATTAGCAGTTTCTGTGGGTGAGGAAGCTAAAAAACTGGGTATAAACATTAAAGTTGAGGGTAAAAGCTGGGATGAAATTTACACCCTTTGCTATTCGTCTCCAAATGTCTGGGGTTATGGTTCGCTGGACCCGACTGACATATACTTAAGATACTACAGTAAAAGCTACGATCCCTCAACCCGTAACAACGTAATAATGTACAATAATTCTGTTGTGGACAACTACCTGAGAACAGCCATGACCAGTTCTGACCAGGATACTGCTATTAAAAACTGGCAGCTGGCTGCCTGGGACGGGACGACGGGCTTTTCCGAAAAAGGGGACGCTCCCTGGCTGTGGATGGCAACCATCAATTACGTCTACATTATGGACGAAGACCTGGATATCGGGACTCCGAGAATCCAGCCTCACGGTGCAAACATCTTTGGTAACATTCTGGAATGGAAACGCGCATGAGACTAAACAGGGATTTGAGCGAACACTTCAAATCCTCTTATTTTTTTAATACATAAAACAGGAGAATTAGATTTAGTATTACTAAATCCTCCAAAATGAAAATTAAATAATACATATTTTTAGCAAAGTATTTATAGTGAAATTGTTCTTAATTCAATTTAACATTATATGGATGGAAAGTAACACTTCTGGATATTTCAAGTAAAAGGTATCAATAAAAAGTATTATTTAAAAATCTCTCTTATTGTTTCAGTACCGATTCATGAAATCCACCATGGATTTCAGTCGAGAGTATTCAGGGTTCAAAAAAATCAGGAGGAGTTCCGATAAAGAAAAACCAGCAATATCTGTCTATAGGGACATTAATCGTAATTGTAGCAATTATTGGTATTATCAGTTCGATGTCCGGTTGTGTGTCCAGTTCAACGCATAGTTCTGAGCTCGGTTCGGCATCAAATTCAGAGTCAGGCTCTGTATCAGCTGGTTCAAGTTCCCAGGCTTCCGACGAATTAGTAGTAAACGTGTATTCGCATACAGGGGAACCGGAAACAGGATTTGACCCGCTTCTTGGGTGGGGATGCGGTCATGTGAATTTTGAGCCATTGATACAGAGTACTCTTTTCAAATCAGCTGATGATGGCAGTATAATAAATGACCTTGCTACAGGTTATTCTGTCAGTCCTGACGGGAAGACATGGACTGTGAATGTAAGAGACGATGCAAAATTCACAGACGGAGAGAAGTTAACAGCTGAAGATGTGGCATTTACATTTAATACGGCAGTCGGAAGCAATTCGGAATTGGACATGAGTAACCTTGAAAACGCCAGGGCAATAAATGATACGGCAGTTGAATTCAAATTAAAAGAACCCCAGTCCAGTTTCATCTGGAGACTCAGATATGTTGGAATTGTGCCTGAGAATGTCTATAAAAAAGAAACCTATGGAGCCAACCCCATCGGGTCAGGTCCCTATAAACTGATACAATGGGACAAAGGGCAGCAGGCAATCTTTGAGCTTAATGACAATTACTACGGACAGAAGCCGTACTTCAAAAAAATAACCATGTTATTCCTGGACAAGGATACTGCATTTGCAGCTGCAAAGTCCGGCAAAGTAGACATAGCTGAAATCGATATCACCCATGCAAATCAAAACATAGATGGTTATGATATAATCTCGCTTCCCTCATCAAGAGCATTCGGAGTTTCCTTCCCCATGCAGAACGATACCGGCAAAAAAAGCCTCACAGGAGACCCTATAGGCAATAACGTAACAGCAGACATAGCAATTAGAAAAGCATTAAACACGGGAATTGACAGAAAAGCAATACTTGACGGGGTAATATACGGAAAGGGAGATGCAGAGTATACAGGTGTGGACCAGAGAGCCTTTGGAAATCCAGAAGCCAGGATCAATGATTCGAACCTTGAAGAAGCTAAAAAAATACTTGAGGATGCAGGCTGGAAAGACACAGATGGCGACGGAATCCTGGAAAAGGATGGGACCAGAGCAGAATTTGACCTGTATTACTCTTCATCGGACCAGACAAGGCAGGCTCTTTCAATAGCCGTAAGTGAGCAGGCCAAAAAGTTAGGTATAAAAATAAACCTTGTCGGTACAAACTGGGACGAGATATACGCAAACCAGTACGGTTCTGCCGTTTTGTACGCCTACAGCAGTATAGACACTTTCAATTTGTACCTGCAGTACCATACTAAAGAAGCCGATGATACATACAGAAACCCGGGTCTTTACAGTAACCCTGTTGTGGACGGGTATCTGGAAACAGCTTTGAGAACTTCAGACCAGGATCAGACTATCAAAAACTGGCAGTTAGCTGCATACGATGGAAATACCGGTTTTGGGCCTGCAGGGGATGCAACATGGTTATGGCTTGTAACAATGGATTATCTCTACGCAGTGGACGAAACCGTGGATATGGGAACACCGGAGAAGAGTGCCGGATCGGATATTTTAGGAAATATTTACGAGTGGACAAGAACAAACACAACCGGTCCTGCTCAGGGATGAGTGATCTAAAAATGATTAGTGATTCAAAGCAAACGATACTTCAAAATAAGTACTGATTAAAGTGAGTGATACTGTCACTTTAATAACTGCGCTTTGAGTTCATTCGTCTTACTTTTTTGTTTGTGATCACAACTGAGGGTAAATATGTAAAGATACCTTGAGAATCTACTCCGATTTAGAAGTATGAATATTCGTTAAATTAATCACAAATATTATAATGATGCTAAAGTAAATTTATTATTAAGTGTCAATAGCGAGGGAAAAGTGTGCCGGATACCAAAGAAATAATGGGATTTGCAGGAAAAAAATTGTTCAGGTTAGCAAGTCTTCTTGTTCTAGTTTGTTTTGTAAGTTTCATGCTTATTCAATACTCGCCCATAGACCCTGTTAGAGCCTACATTGGAGAAATGACAGTCAGTGAAGAGCATAAAGCCAAACTTGAAGAATACTGGGGAGTCAATACCCCTCCGCAGGAAAAATTTCTGAACTGGGCAGGGAATATTCTCAAAGGGGATTTTGGAGTATCATTGATTTATCGGATGCCTGTTGTCGATGTGATTAAAGAAAGGTCCACAGCCTCTTTTGTACTTATGGCAACTTCGTGGCTGTTTTCAGGAGTACTGGGCTTCATTCTGGGGATTGTAGCAGGAATGAAGAAGGGCACATGGATTGACAGAGCAATAAAAACTTACTGTTACGTGTTAGCCGCTACTCCGACATTCTGGCTGGCGCTGGTTCTGTTAATGGTATTTTCCGTAAATCTGGGGTGGTTCCCAATAGGCTTGAGTGTACCAATAGGAGTTACGGCTGATAATGTGACTTTTTTTGATCGGATACAGCATTTAATTCTCCCTGCGCTCACCCTGAGTTTACTGGGAGTAGCCCAGATTGCAATGTTTACCAGAGAAAAATTAATAGAAGTTCTGTCCAGCGACTATGTGTTATTTGCAAAAGCAAGAGGTGAAAAAGGCCTGGATCTCGTATTAAGGCATGGAGTTAGAAATGTTGCACTTCCGGCTATCACCCTGCAGTTTTTAGGGTTCAGTGAACTGTTTGGAGGAGCAGTTCTGGTTGAACAGGTTTTTGCCTATCCCGGAATCGGACGGGCTGCAGTAGCAGCGGGGTTAGGGTCTGATGTGCCGCTGCTTTTAGGAATAGTTATTATCAGCGCTCTTTTTGTCTTTTCCGGAAACCTGATTGCTGATATTATTTACAAATTCGTTGATCCCAGAATAAAACAGCAGGAGGCAGCTGTATGAGTACTGCAATGGGGGCAGCATTATGAGTACCACTGTTGTAACAGTTAACAGAGGAGTATTCGGAGGGCTGAATCTAAGACAGAAGACCCTTTTAATAATAGGCTTCACTTCACTCTTACTACTTGCAATTGTGGTTTCAAGCATCTCTTTAGGCGAAGAATCATTACAGACTAACTTTGGCTCAAAGAACCTTAGCCCTTCACCTGAACATCCTTTCGGGACAGACTGGATGGGAAGGGATATGTTCATAAGAACTCTAAAAGGGCTTGGTTTAAGCATCCTTATTGGAGCTTTTGCTTCTACAATCAGCACTGTACTGGCTGTAATTTTGGGCCTGTTATCAAGTGCAGGAAAGGCTGCGGATTCCTTTGTTTCCTGGATAGTAGACCTGTTTCTTTCCATCCCGCACCTTCTTTTGATAATCCTCATTTCCATAGGACTCGGAGGAGGGGCTTACGGGGTCGTTATCGGTGTTGCATTAACGCACTGGACAAGCCTGACCAGGGTTGTAAGAGCAGAAATTAAACAGTTAAAAACTCAAGAATATATCCATATCTCGAGGAACCTTGGGAAGTCAAAATGGTGGATAGCTACAAAACACATCCTGCCTCATTTAATTCCCCAGATATTGTTGGGCACGATTTTGATGTTCCCGCATGCCATTCTTCACGAAGCTTCGGTCACGTTCCTGGGTTTTGGGCTTTCTCCGCACGAACCGGCAATTGGTATCATTTTATCAGAGTCTATGAAATACCTCTCCGCAGGATACTGGTGGCTTGCATTCTTCCCTGGTTTATCTCTCCTGATCGTGGTTCTGGCATTTGACATGATAGGAGATAATCTGGGAAAGATAATTGATCCGAAAACTGCTCATGAGTGAGTTGTATGTGTAAAATTTAATCTAAAGGTGGGAATATGAAAAGTAAAGCTGAAATTAATGCTGAAGAAAGCAGGAAAACTGAAGCCCTGCTAAAAGTAAAAGACCTCTCACTTTCGTTCATTCAATATACCTCAGGACTCAGACAGACTGAGTTAAAAATAATCTCGAATTTGAGCATAGAGGCTTATAGGGGAAAAATTTTAGCGGTTGTAGGGTCAAGCGGTTCTGGAAAAAGCCTTCTTGCCCATGCGATTTTAGGAATTCTACCATCCAATGCAATACTTAACGGAAAAATCGAATACAACGGTGTAGAACTTACCCAGGAAAGGAAAGGAGAAATAAGAGGTAAAGAAATAGTCCTGGTTCCTCAATCCATAACCTATCTGGACCCTTTGATGAGGGTCTCTGATCAGGTAATAGGGCGTGTCGAAGAGGAAAACGCAGGTCTGATGAAGAAGCTCCAGAGAGAAATTTTTCAGAGATACGGTTTAAAACCAGATGTTGAAAAAATGTTCCCCCATGAACTCTCAGGCGGGATGACCAGAAGAGTTCTGGTTTCCACTGCAGTAATAGGCTCTGCAAAGCTTGTAATCGCAGACGAACCTACTCCGGGACTGGACGAAAAAACCCTGAATGAGACCCTGAACTACTTCAAGGATATGGCAGATAAAGGCTGTGCAGTGATAATTATCACCCATGATATAGAAGCAGCCCTAAAAATCTCCGATAAAATTGCAGTATTCTACGCGGGTACGGTCCTGGAAGTTGCCAATGTTGAAGATTTCAAAAATGATGGTGAGAATTTAAGACACCCGTACACCCGCGCACTCTGGAATGCGCTTCCTCAGAACAGGTTCCAGGCAGTTAAAGGGCATCAGCCAATGCAGGATGAAGTCGTTGATGGATGTATCTTTTATGAAAGGTGTTCTAAAAAAAGCGAACTTTGCTCTAAAGGCATTCCTCAACTTAAAAGGATCAACGGAGGAGTGGTGAGGTGCAATAATGTGTCTTAAAGGCGAGAACATTAGCTTTGGGTACAAAAAAAACAATCTGGTTTTAAATAATGTCAGTATATCACTGGATCGTGGAAAGGTACTTGGTCTGATCGGAGACAGCGGAAGTGGGAAATCAACCCTGTGTAAAATACTGGCTGGCTATGAAAATAATTATAAGGGAAATGTCAGTATTGACGGAAAAGAAATCCTGTCAAAAGGATACAATCCTGTACAGCTTGTTTTTCAACACCCTGAAAAAGCCGTGAATCCGAAATGGAAAATGAAAGATATTCTGAGTGAAGGGAATAATGTATCACAGGATATTTTAGATTCATTCGGAATAAAAAAGAACTGGCTTAATCGATGGCCCAATGAACTTTCAGGAGGAGAACTCCAAAGATTTGCTCTTGCAAGAGCTTTAGGCTCTGAAACCAGATATTTGATAGCTGATGAAATAACCACGATGCTGGACGCTATCACTCAGGCTCAGATCTGGAACACCGTTTTAGATATAGTTAAAGAGAGAAATATTGGAGTATTGGTTGTGAGCCACGAAAAAAATTTGATTAAAAGGCTATGTCACGATATTATATATTTGAAAGATATAAATAATGTTTTATGTCATTGAAAAGCTATTTTTGGCAAATTTTAAATTTTTAAAGAGGGTTTAAGTGGTCTGCTGGGCTTCTATGAACCCGACCCTGACCCTGCCTTCTCTGCCCGTGAATTCTATCAGATAATCATCTATCCGCTGGGCTATGCCCTGGGGCAATTTTTGTTCAATTCCTGATCCAGACACTGCAAAAGTTTTGTTTATCTCGCAACGCAGTAATTAATCGGAAAGAATCAGGTAAGGAGATTTCATTATTTATTAATTTATTTACAGCAGCACTCTTAATGAGTGCTGCGCCTCTACAAAACCGATTCTAACTTCGACATCCTCACCTGTGGCTTCTGTCAAACGGTTATCGGCTTTGCTGGCTATGTCAGAAGGGACTTCCTGAACTGCGCTGCGGCCTACCAGCACGGCTACCTGTACAGGTTCTAAGAGGAGGTCTGCAGGACTGTAATCGACTGCAACTCCTTCAAGGGTCAAACTCATTTCCGTATATTCGGGCTTCTGGAACATGGATATCATTTCTCCATTTATTTCCTGTTCGACAAGTGTTGTCTGGAAAGAAGCATAGGTAACAAGCCCGAGAGCTATGGAGAGTAAGGCAATCGCAAAGACAAGGACAGCTGCATGTGAGATCACAGAAAAGCGGGCACAACCAACTGCTTCTGTTTCTTCCGGGCGAAAATCGGAAATCCAGAGCATGATGAGGGCTGATACGTTGACTGCAAGCAGGTTAACAAGCACAAGCACGGCAGCTGCGATGCTACTCCGGGAAGTCCCCATGCGAGTCCCAGCCCTGAGGTTGCAGCCGGAGGGACGAGGGCAATTGCAATAACAACACCCACAAGAGCGGACTCTAACCCCGGATTATACTGATAGCGCCTGCAATGCCCGATCCTAGAGCAAGGAAAAAGGACAGGAAATTGGGACTTGTCCTTTCGGCTACCTAGGAAATTTCACGAATATCGAGGTCAGGAGGCAAAAGTACGGATTCCTTCAGAAGTATTCCAAGCAGTTCGCCTATCACAGTTGCAAGCAGGAGTCCTCCTACCTGCATTTTTATTCCTCTGGAAGCAAGCTCCCTGTTATCAGGGACAGTCCCTACGCTCGCAGAAATTGCAGGTCCCATAAGCGGAGCCACGACCATTGCCCCGATAATTGTTGTAGCCAAATCAAGAAGGAGCCCGCCGGTCGCAATAACCGTGCTCAGGACAAGAAACGCAAGATAGGTTGAAGTTTCGGGTGTCAGGACAATCGTATAAGTATTTTCTCTAATCCCAGCTTTGCGCAATCTCTCAAGTACCGGTTCCACGCCAATCGGAGGAACTGGAAACTGAACCAGGGCTTCAAAATCCTTTCTTCCTGTTTCGTCCCACACGGCATAGTCTATTCCCTCATCATCCAGAACTGCCAGCACAGACTGCCGCTTCCCCACCTGAATAAGTACCTGAACCAGACGCATAGCAAATATACGCTATTCGGATAATTAGTATTAACCAGAGTGAAATAAAACAGACTGTAACAACTAGAAAAAATAAAGCAGAACATCGTCAGATGTTTGAATTTTAAAGTGAATATTAAAATTAATAAATATTAAGAAATAAAAATATGAACTTATTTTTAAATAGTTTATAGTTTTAGCAAGCTATGTTTTAACAGACTATGTTTTAGCAGGTTATAGTTTTAGTAAGTTATAGTTTTAGCAAGTTACAGTTTTAATATTTTTTACGGCCGTGAATGTCCCATCAGGTATCCACCAAAACCAATTACCCAGAGCAGGATCGGATATGCAATCCACCTCTCCAGCCCTCCAATCCCGAAAACTGCAAAAGGGCTTGCGTCCAGCATGACATAGTAAAGAATGAGGTCTAAAAGTGAAATTCCTCCCAGTGCTACTGAGAAATACCTGATGGGTCCTGCCTGCACACTGTAGCTTGCAACTGCAGACAGTCCTCCTGCAAGAAAGGCAAGCAGAGAGAAAATGGCATGAATATCCCCATAACTTCCATCAAAGATCCCCACACCAAGAACACCGGTTCCAAAGAGACCGAGAAGCGCGGTAATGGCCTGTCTCCTGAACATGCTATGAATGAAATAAGCAGCAACAATTATCAAAAGGCCTGATAAAATCATTGTAGTATTAAAGATGGTTGCGGAAGGTTCAACGATAATGCTATCCGGAGGTAGAGTTGCACCAAGGTCACTTATCGTGTTCTGTGCTGTACTGTATCCGGGATAAAGAGTCTCAGCCGTTATTATTCCCATGAACGCCAGCATGCCTGCAGTAAATAGGAGTGCTCCGGCAATACTTCCATACCGCATGCGAGAGTGTGATTTATCAGCCATGGCAATCTAATAAATCCAAGGAGACTGAGGTATTTAGGAGTTGTATTAAAAGTACAGGTCCTCTGGAACAAGGCCCCTTAAGAGATAGAAATCCTTAAAAGATAGAAACTGAAAAGATAGAAATCATCGAGAGAGCTGGTTACAGGCGGCCCCATTCCTTATTGTTAGTTTTTCCTTAAACAAACGCAGCTGGTGAAAGCAATAATCAGCTGGAAACCTCTATGTAGCATTTATAAATTCTATGCTTATATTCCAAACTCAAATTATTATATTGTAGATTAAAATTATTGTTATTGCGGATTAGATTATTGTTATTGTAGATTAAAACGTTATTATACCACCAGATTAAAACTGTTAGTCCAGAAAACCATCAAAAAGCCTTGCATAAGAGCAAAAAATAGTGTAAAAAAGTCTTCTGACAGACGGTTTTTAGAAATATCAGCAAAAAGGATATAAAGAGGAAATATTACGAGAATATATCGAGGCATGGACTGAATTCCGGTAGATAGCGGAACAAAAATCGAATATATAGCAAATAACCAGTAAGAAAATCTTATCTTTTTATGAAATAATATCAAAACGAGGATGGAAATTCCTGTAAAAACTGCCTCAAAGCTGGCATACATATCCCCGTGATAGCCATCAATAAGGACCTCCAGAGGATTTCTATGATATCTTTCCCATGCAGTCTGTCCATGTACGAAAGCTAAAAAATCTCCGTTCAGATAGAAATTGAATATCATGTAAGAGATTATACCCAGAGGAATTAATGAGAGATAAAAGAGCGGAAGTATCCTGTCCCTATATTCTTTAAAATTTTTTAAATATCCTTTTTCTTTTAATAGTGGCATGAGACCTTCGTAAAGCAGAGGCAGGACGATAAGGACACCAACAGATCTTGTTAGAGACAGAAAGAATCCAAATATACCTGCAAGTTGCCATTTACCTGTTCTGGCATAATAGAAACACATTAGGGCGAGGGCAAGATATAGAGATTCGGTGAAAACTCCTGATAAGATAAACGAAATCGGAAAAAGAAGTAGATATTTTACCGATCTGAAGGCACTGCTTTCATCAGAGTCAAGCCTGACAAGTTTGTAAAGATAAATACAGGCAACTATTAAAGAAAAGTTGGATATTATAACACCGGCAGTATACTGGTTTCCTATAATCGAGCCCAGAAACCTCATAAGTAAAGGATACAGAGGAAAAAATACAACATTTGTCTGAAACGAAATTAATTCATCCAGAGGTCTTGCAGTATAGCCATTCTGAGAAATGTCCAGATACCATCCCGTATCCCAGACCCCCCATATGTCCAGCCAGACATTATTAGTCCAGATACGCTGATTCACAAAATGTGATGCCAGAAGCCTGCGAGAAAACTCTCCTATTATGCTCAAAGCTATTCGTGTGCCAAAAAACATAACTAAAATATATAAAATATATTTCATTTTAGGGGCACTTAATCTGGACTTAAAGAATGACATTTTACCCATCTTGTATTATTTTTTGTTTAATGCCGTAGCTGTTTTAACAACTATTTTAAATGTAAATTTTTTAAATAAAGATAAAATGAAACTTAAAAAAATGAAATTAATATGAAATGCAAATCCTTTGCATTATAAGCCTGTTTAGGCTCTCATTATTTATTCTAATGTAATTATATATTCCAGTAAGGTGATCGTATAGAGAAATAAAAGATTTTTAAAATTTTTAGATGACAAATTACTTAGAAACCTAAGGCTTAAAATCTTTTATTTCTCTATATAAATCTTTTGATTTATTTATTCACAGTTTTAATTTATTTTTAAAAGCTAAAAGCACCAAAATCAATAAAAGTACCAAATCAATAAAAATACCAAACCAATATATTTATTCGATATCCGGCAACCGGCAGTGTACCGAAAGTTCTGTAAAATATGATTGACTCTATATCCTTTTCCTTTCACCACAAAAAAAACAGGATGCAGAGTCAATGGTTAATGTCGTCTCATTTATAAAAGATTATCTTTTCGATCAGGAAGATGGAATTCGCCAGTTAATTACCTGGTTTTTAAACCTTGTAATGGAGGAGGAAGCCCTCCTCCAATCTGGTGCAAAACGTCATGAGAGGACTGATTCTCGCAAAGCTAGTAGAAACGGTTACAAACCCCGTACTCTCCTGACCAAGTATGGAGAACTTGAATTATTAAAACCTCAGTTCCGTGAGTTTCCCTTTGAAACAGAGGTTTTTGAGAAGTATTCAAGAGTTGAAAAGGCCATTTTAGCTGCCGTGAGTGAATCTTATCTCCAAGGTGTTTCCACCCGAAGGGTGGATAAGATCATGACTGCTTTAGGAGTAGAGGGAATCTCAGCCTCTTCTGTTTCCAGGATTACTAAAGAACTTGATCAAAAGGTTGAAGAGTTCTTATCAAAGCCAATAGAACACGAAATTCCTTATCTGTTTATCGATGCGACTTATCTCAAAGTGAGAGATGGACTTCACTATGAAAATAAAGCTCTTTTCATAGTTGCCGGAGTCAGGGACGACGGTTATCGTGAGATTCTTGGAGCAAGATTAGCAGACAGTGAAGACTCTCTATTCTGGCAAGATCTATTCGAAGACCTTAAAGTAAGAGGGTTAAGAGGTGTCAAGTTAATTGTTTCTGATGGTCATAAAGGAATACAAAAAGCAGTTAGAGAGTCCTTTGTTGGATCAAGCTGGCAAATGTGTCATGTCCATCTGATAAGACAAGCCCTAAAAAAGGTTCCAAAAAAGAAGCAAAAAGAAGTAGCAGATAAAATAAAAGAAGCATTGGTAGACCGTCAGAAGTTACAGGAATTGATTAGAGAACTGGATAAAATGGGATATAAAAGCGCAGCTGATACACTTGAAAGTTTCCAGTATGATGTAATGAATTATATGCAGTTCCCGGAAAATCATTGGAGAAGAATAAGGACAACAAATATCATGGAGAGAACTAACAAGGAGATAAAAAGAAGAACTAAGGTAGTAGGGGCATTCCCGAGTCAGGAATCAGTATTGAGACTACAAGTCTCAATACTGATTGATATTAATGAAGAGTGGATTACAGGAAATAAGTATTTAATAATGGAACAGTAATCAAAAAAGAAGAGGAAAAAGGTATAGAGAATTTTACAGAAATTCAGGCACACTGCCAATGCTTTTCTGGTAGTCGAGTAATTACCCAACAATTTTTCCTTTTTTATTTGTCACATAAACTTTTTTTCCGTCTGCAGTTGCTGCAAATGCCAAATATATCAAAATTCCATTCTCCAGCAGAAAAATCTGCTTCATTTGACATCCGATCCACAATTTCAGAAATCATCGGGTCTGTGCAGTCACTGATGCTTTTGCACTGGAGGCAAACTAGATGAGCGTGTGGCTCCATATTGGAATCAAATCTGGTCTGATCTTTCTCTAAATTCAATTCTTGGATCAAACCTGCTTCTTTCAATATTTGAACAGTTTTATAAACTGTTGCAAGACTGACTGTTGGATAGACTTTCTTGACTTCGTTATAAATTCTCTGAGCCGTTGGATGGGCATGATTATGGAGAACAAATTGACCGATCGCTATTCTCTGGGGCGTAGCCTTGTATCCTTTTCCGCGGAGAGCTTTGATTATAGATGAGCCTGAGTCCTGAAGGCTATTCATAACTCATTATTATGTAATAATCAATATTAAATAGATATCCATGGTTATAGAATCTGATTACTGAACTGGAAGAATTTCTTCAATGATAGTAAAAGACATAGCAAAACAGCATGTAAGAATTTCAAGCTCCTGTAAAGAGGACTGAAATTAATCCCTCTGGGAGTCATCACTCCATTTTTCCGAGGGAAGACAAGATTAAAGAGATTGCATAGAGTTTTGGCCTTGAATTTTTAGTCAATGGGAGATAAGGTTATGACTGACGACAGAGAGAACTCTTTAATGGATAGAGCAAACAAAATGGAAACTGGTAGAGGCACGTCTAATCGTGACTGGTGGCCTAACCAGTTGAAGATCGAGATCCTGCACCAGCATTCCTCCAAGTCCAACCCGATAGGCAAGGATTTCAACTATGCGAAGGAGTTCAAGAGTCTCGACTTGGGGGCTGTGAAGAAAGATCTCAAGGTGCTAATGACCGATTCTAAGGAATGGTGGCCAGCGGACTTCGGCCACTATGGTCCTTTGTTCATTCGCATGGCGTGGCACAGTGCTGGCACTTACCGCTCCGGTGACGGCCGAGGCGGCGGCGGTAGAGGCCAGCAACGCTTCGCACCGCTTAACAGTTGGCCGGACAACGTCAACCTAGACAAAGCGCGTCGCCTGCTCTGGCCTATCAAGCAGAAGTATGGCCAGAAGATTTCATGGGCCGACCTCATGATTCTTGCGGGCAACGTCGCCCTGGAAACGATGGGATTCAAAACGTTTGGTTTCGGAGGCGGTCGCGAGGATGTCTGGGAGCCGGATCAGGACGTCTATTGGGGCTCTGAAGACATATGGCTGGATGATAAACGCTATTCAGGTGAACGGGATCTTGAAAATCCGCTTGCTGCCGTTCAGATGGGACTGATCTATGTCAATCCGGAAGGTCCAAATGGCAACCCGGATCCGATCGCAGCGGCCAAGGATATCCGCGAAGTTTTCGCTCGCATGGCCATGAACGACGAAGAGACCGTTGCGCTCATAGCTGGTGGTCATGCTTTCGGAAAAACTCACGGTGCCGGCCCTGCGTCCCATGTTGGGTCTGAGCCAGAAACGGCCAGTATCGAAGAGCAAGGTCTCGGTTGGAAGTGCAGTTTCGGCACCGGCAAAGGCTGTGACACGATCACCAGCGGCCTGGAGGTCACCTGGACCAACACGCCAACGAAATGGAGCAATAACTTCTTCAGGATCCTGTTTGGCTACGAATGGGAATTGACTAAGAGCCCGGCAGGTGCGTATCAGTGGCAACCGAAGGATGGTGCAGGCGCAGGCATGATTCCGGATGCCCATGACCCTTCACAGCGTCATGCGCCAAGCATGCTGACCACTGACCTTTCCTTGAGGTTTGACCCCGTTTACGAAAAGATTTCAAGGCACTTCTACGAGAATCCTGAAAAATTAGCTGACGCATTTGCCCGTGCATGGTTCAAGCTGACGCACCGTGACATGGGTCCGCGTGCACGCTATCTTGGCCCGGAGGTCCCTGCCGAAGAGCTCATCTGGCAAGACCCCATCCCCGCAGTCAATCACAAGTTGATCGATGAGAAGGACATTGCCTTTCTCAAGAGCAAGATACTTGTCTCAGGGCTGTCGATCTCACAACTGGTCTCTACCGCTTGGGCATCGGCATCCACTTTCCGAGGCTCCGACAAGCGTGGCGGTGCGAACGGTGCACGAATCCGCCTCGCCCCTCAGAAGGATTGGGAAGTCAACCAGCCATCCGAACTGGTAAAAGTGTTAAACACTCTCGAAGGCATCCAGAGCGAGTTCGACAGCATGGCCTCTGACGGAAAAAAGGTCTCGCTTGCTGACCTGATCGTTTTGGCTGGTTGTGCAGGTGTCGAGCAGGCTGCAAAGAATGCTGGTCACGATGTGACGGTTCCCTTCTCGCCAGGGCGCATGGATGCTTTACAGGAACAGACCGATGTGGACTCTTTCGCCTTACTCGAACCGATTGCTGATGGTTTCCGCAACTATCTTAAGACCCAATATCCCATACCAGCTGAAGAGTTGCTGGTTGATAAGGCGCAACTACTGACACTGACCGCACCAGAGATGACGGTGCTTGTTGGCGGCATGCGAATGCTGAATACCAACTTCAGACAGACCCCTCACGGTGTTTTTACCCAGAAGCCGGAAGCACTAACCAACGACTTCTTCGTGAACCTGCTCGACATGGGTACGGAGTGGAAGGCGGTACCGGACGCTAAGGACATATTTGAAGGACGCGATCGCAAGACTTACGAAGTCAAGTGGACCGGCACGCGTGTCGATCTCATCTTCGGTTCAAACTCCCAGCTCCGGGCTCTGGCAGAAGTCTACGGAAGCGCGGATGCGCAGGAAAAGTTTGTCCAGGACTTCGTGGCGGCCTGGACCAAAGTAATGAACCTTGATCGCTTCGATCTCGCCTGATCGTAGCATAAATGTCTTCAACAAAAAGTGTTCGAGGATCTATTAAAATAAAGAAAACTATCCTCGAATTTTCTATTTTTTATCGCGGAATCGCCCATTGATTGGCATTTACTTTAACTTTTAGATTACCTGATTGTTATGCGAGATCCCTATTTCCTTAAGTTAACAATCTCTATTAATCAACTGACTAGCTCATTCCAAGACCTAATTCTTCCTGAATTCGAGCTTCTACTGGTTATTCGACTGAAACAAAAGTTTTAACAATTAAATAAGTTATCATATTCAGAAAAATATTTATTACTTTATATACCTATTAAAAAGAAGGAGTAAGTAATATGTTATCTCAAATACCGATCGATCTTAAAAGTATATCTGCAGAAGACCTTGATAAAGAAATTCTCAGAGCTGGGATCATAGCCGAGCTTGATGCCATAAACTTATATGAACAGATGGCAAACCTGACTAAGAATCCAGATATCAGAGCCATCCTCCTGGACATTGCAAAGGAAGAAAAAACTCATATAGGTGAGTTTCAAGCCCTCTTGCTCAGGTTTGACCCCCAGCAAAAGAAAGAACTTGAAGAAGGAGCTGAAGAGGTAGAAGAGGAGTTATCCAAGTAATTCCTCTTCTATTCTTTATTCTACTTAGATCTCAGTCTGGGATACAAACAGGATATGAATTCCTATAAATAAGAAATCAGATGCTTGGACATTGGTTCAGGATAAAAGAGGTAAGGTAGCTGTTTTTAATTGAGTGCAGAGGCTCTGTGCTGTTAGATAAAAAATGGCTCTGCGTGCTATGCCCCTTTGCTTACAGTGGTATGCGTCAGGCAACTTTGATAGTCTATTCTGAAATAAATTTTCTAAAAGCTTAGAATATTGTCTGTAATAACCTTGTATGCTTCATAGGTTATGTTAAAGATCCGGCTCTTGTGCACTAACCTGATTCGAGTGTTTGAATGAAAAAAGATGGGTCGAAAGAGGGTACTATTTTGGATAGTTGAGGATGTTGCTGAGATTTTTGAAGGGTTTTTAGGTGTGAGAGGAGTATGAAGAGGCTGATGCAGGCTGGCGCTGTCGAGTAGAAATCCAAAGATTAAATTTTTTTTAGACAAAAATTGTGACTTTATAGAAACAAGCAATACTTTTTCCTTATGGGTCATTAAAGTATACAAACAATAAGATGGTGTAGAATTATGACGCTTAGGTATATTAATATAGACCGAATTACCTTATCGGTGATTTTTTGGTAAAATTAGAAGAAAAAATGAAAACTGCTTTTTCGAAAGTAAAGATCTTTCCTGTAGCTACAGCCTCAAAAGATGGAATTCCTAATGTTGTTCCAATAGGGTTCTGCCAACTCGTGGACGATGAAACTATCTGGATTGCAGACAATTTCATGGTCAAATCTCTGAAGAACCTTAAAGAAAACCCCTATGTTGCAATTTACGTATGGGGTCCAGATACAGGTGGCTGTTTCCAAATAAAGGGTAAAGCAGACGTTATTAGCACAGGAGAAAAATTCGAAAAAATGAAAGCAATTGTACATGCAGCAAAACCCGGTCTTCCTGCAAAAACTCTCATTGAAGTCAAAATTACTGAAGTTTTCCAGTGCGCTCCCGGTCCAGGTGCAGGGCAGAAATTGCTTTGATAAAAAAATAAATTATGCCCTATAAAAAGTATGATGAGATCATATAGGATTCTGTGTAGTCTTCACGATATGAGTATACTTATAGATTCAACATTAACTGAAAAGTATTCCAATTTCCTGAAGGCTTACAGAACCTTTTCTCAAGTATATTGTTCTGGATATTATATAGGATAAACTTACTAAGGCTGTGAAACCACAAAGAAGATAGAACTCCTTCAAATAGATGTTGTACTTCTGTAATCACTAAAATGTGGGAAGTTTAAAAAAATGGTAGATAATGAATTAGAACATTCTAGACCTCTAGACCCTAATACTCTCAACTATAGAAGACTGAAAATGTTAGAACGGATACGTTATGCAGTTGATAAAGGGTTTGTAAATATTTCTGATCCTCATTTAACCAAAGTTAGGACTGATCTCAAAACCTTGCTTGAAGATATAGAAACTGAAATGGTTAATAGGGACATGAAGTTATAAAATGAGTTCATACATTTGGAGGCGGGAAACGCTATCTTGTTGTCATGGGTGGTATAGAGGCCGTTATAGAGGCTTCTGAAAAAACACCTTATCCGTTGATTTGATTGAGATTATTGCACCTGTAAAGCTAAGGGATGCCCTGGATTTGAACAATGGGGACAGAGTTGTAGTACAGGTAAAAAAACAGGGTATGGAGAGCCAAAAATGAACGGAAATACGGTTTACGATTGTCTTACGTATAGAAACGAAAACATCAATCTGGCACTGGAAGCACTTCTGGCCGGAAAAATGATCCAGATCTTTGATTCGGACTCAAGGGAAGGGGAAACCGACCTCGTAATTTCTGCAAAAGCAGTCACTTATAAAGAGGTAAAGTGGATGCGAAAAGATGCAGGCGGTCTTATATGTGTAGCAGTGGACCCAGTGGCAGCAAAACAGTTAAAGCTACCTTTTATGGCAGATCTGGTCCTTGAAGCCAGCAAAAGCAGTTACGATCTTGAGGAAGTTGTGGAAAGGGAAGGAGACCTTAAGTATGACTCTCATTCTTCTTTCTCTCTATGGGTCAACCACCGCGAGACCAGAACAGGAATTCCTGACGATGAAAGAGCCCTTACTATCCGAAAAATAGGGGACATAACAGAAAAATGCCTTTCCGGAAACGGAGTTCGTTTTGGAGACGAATTCAGGACCCCGGGTCATGTGGCGCTCCTAAGAGCTGCCGAAGGGCTTCTGGATGAACGCAACGGGCAGACCGAACTTTCAGTTGCTCTTGCCCATATGGCAGGCGTTACCCCTGCAATGGTAGTCTGCGAAATGCTGGACGATTATAATGGAAAAGCTCTCTCTAAAGAAAAGGCAAAAGAATATGGTAAAGAGCATGATCTTGTATTTCTGGAAGGGCAGGAAATAGTTGAAGCATATATAACATGGAAAAGCTGTGACTGATTTTTACTTTCTTTCAGGGTAGATAAAACAAGTCACATTAAAATACATCCAAATTCGAGATCAAATTTATCCCTAGATTAGTGCAAGATCAAAGTTGTGCTGAAACAGCCCACTGCAAGCAACGGGTAGTTCGCGTCAGCCTTTCATAATTATCCCATAAGCCTGAATCTTAATGTCTGAGGTCTGAGACATCGACATTAAGATAAATTCGCTACATTACCTCGAAGGTTCATATTTAAACTAATCTAAAAAGGTTAAGGCTTCTACTTGGAATATGAAGAATTATAAGTCACTATAATAGGGTAAGGTGGCTGTTATTAATTGAATGTAGAGGCCCTAGAAGATTTCGGAGAATTATATTCTCAGGCGGTATAGAAATATAGATTCAACTTCGAAATATTCAATTTCCCCTCTAGAATCATAATTTTTCGACTGTCTCTTACTTTAATCGATATATACTTATATTAAGTATACCTACCTACATGCAGGTAGATTTGTCCAGGAGATAAATTAAATTATGAAAATTTATTATTATCAGGAGGCACAAAAAATTGAGTAGTATCAACCTATCATCATGCATAAAAGAAAAAGCCTTAGGAATAGGTTACGATTTATGTGGAATAACACCAGTTGATTTGGTTGAGGAATATTCATCACGTCTTGATGAGAGGATTAGAAATTTCCCCGAGTCACGTACATCATATGAAATGCTGTATCCTCTAGCTTTTCCTCAAAAAAATGTAGAATGGGCCAAATCAATTATTGTTTGTGTTAGAAGATATGGAAAATATAAAATTCCAAAGGAACTCGATGGCTATATAGGAAAAGCATACTTGGTTGATGGAAGATTAAAACATTCTAAGGAATATTCTTGGAGACTCGAGTTTGAAGCTTATTTAAACGGGCTGGGAATTAAATATGCTTATGGAATAGTTCCAGCTCGTTTGGCAGCAGTAAATGCCGGCTTAGGACGTATAGGCAATAACAACTTTTTCTACACGAAGGAATATGGTTCTTGGGTCTTCATTGAAACGTGGGTAATTGACAGTGAGCTGGAATATGACAAGCCAACGCGTTCATTAAATTGTCCAGATAATTGTAATAAATGCATAGATTCATGTCCAACAGGAGCTTTGAATATGCCTTTATCAATGAACTGGGGAAAGTGCATCGCTAATCTCACAAGTGGGTTAAATTCGCAGACAGAAGGATTGAAAGCCAAGATGGGAACCTGGGTATATGGGTGTGATGTCTGTCAGAATATATGTCCCAAGAATAAAAATAAATGGGAAGAAAAGGAAAATTTCATTGATCTATCAGACATTACACCACATTTATCTCTCGAAAGTATATGGAAGATGGATGAAGATACTTTCCTTGATGTAATTCAGCCTAGATTTTGGTATATAGGACAAGATGGCCTATGGATATGGAAGTGTAATGCTTTGAGAGCTATGGCCAATAGTGGAGATCAGAAGTATTATAAATATATTAAAGAAGCTGTAGAAGATCCAGATCAAAATATTCGCAATACTGCTTTATGGGCCTGTCAGAAACTTGGTATATAATACATGAATCCATTCGGAAAGTGAGTATTTTATGAATAGTGGTTATGATCAAATTTATAAAAATCTTATACTCAAACTAGACAAATGCGATTTTGTAGAGGTTGCCGAACGTCTTGGTTTGTTACTTCAGCCGAACGGAGCCCTATCTGTCAATTTTCTTGGTCGGGAATATGAGATAAGTTCTCAAGGTATTAATCCAACTGACGGCAAGCCGGTTAATGTCAACAACCGCAGTGTTCTGGCTTACTATTTATTATCAAAAGGTAAAGGCGAACCTGCGTATTCATATGTGCCAATTCATAATCTTACCGGCGTAGTAATATCATCCAGCACAAATACAAAATGGATGACCGATCCGCTTAGTAAAACATTCAGTCAAGATTATGCAACATTCAGTGAAGCTATTTGCAGATTAGGTGGGGTTTTTAACGGCAAGCTGAAATCGGGCGGCTATTCATGGCTTCTTGAAGCATTGCCTAAAATCCTCCTCCAAATCGTATATTATGAAGAAGATGCTGAATTTCCTTGTGAAGTTCAAATTCTGTTTGATAAAAATGCTTCATACTTTCTGGAGTCTGAATGTCTGGCTTTTTTAGAGGGATGTCTTGTAAGAGCAATAATCATGACAGCAAAAACAGGAGATACAGCTGGATGGGTATGATACTGATACATGTATTGTATGAGCTGCAAGATGTCTTTCATTTATACAGAGTTAGGACTAATTTTTATATGAATCAGTACTGTTCAAGTATTCACAAGAAACAAGTGTTTTCATATGACAGATATAAACCAGACCAATCAACAAATACTCCATTACGCAAGACACTTTTTGCAATGCCAGGGTTACAATGGATTTAGTTACAAGGATATTTCCCAGAAACTGGGGATAAAAAACGCTTCAATACATCATTATTATCCAAAAAAAGAAGATTTAGTTGCAGCCTTGCTTGAAGAGAGCAGAAAAAATTTAGCTGAGAATATTTTCAAAATAGCGGAATCTGGAGGGTCTGCTCGTCAGCAGCTTCAATACTATTTCGATTATTCATTAAAGGAGTTTGATGAAGGTAAAAGTATCTGCCCTCCTGGATCATTGATCCTTAATTTTGAAGGCCTTCCAGAAGAAGTTAAAAAGCAAAATCTGTTGCTACTAAATTATATACTAGATTGGATCACCAAAGTTCTCAGAACCGGTTTGGAACAGGGGGAATTCAATTTTTCAGACCCTGTAGAAGTGCGCGCAGAATTGGTAGTCGAGACATTGATGGGGGCCAGACTATTATCTAGTATCCAAGGTAGAAAAACACTTGTCAGGTCTATTTCCTTAATCAAATCTGATCTTGGATGGAAGGATTAATTTTATTTATCCACTTAGAACCTACTTATGTATAAGTAGACAAATTCGAATTATAAACAATTGCTCTAAAGAACTGAAATTCGTAAAAAATATAGATTAGGAGATGTTCATGATGCCTGTTTTAAGCATATTAAGCTGTAAAATACTTCAGGATGAGATAGTTTGGCTTATTACAAATGATTCGCAAATAAAGAGAGTTATAATCGCAGAGAATGGAAATATCCTTGAGTTTACAGAAAAACTAGATGAACAGCATATAAATTATAATATTGTTCCTTTTAAGAAATTGCCACAGATCCTTCAAAATATTGACAGGGATGAACTTACTCTTGTGGTCAATCTGAGAGAACTTGGGCTTCATGCAGCACCAAAAATATTGAAATCTGAGGTCTATCAAAATATCAGGGAAATGATACCTTTCTCGAATGGGATACTCATTTTTTACGGTCTTTGCGGAAATGTTCTGGGTAATGTTGAGGAAGATTTTTGCCTGGAAAAAGATGGTTGTACGGTGCGGATACTGAGGGATGATGAAAGAGTTGTAGATGACTGCATAGGAGCAACGGTAGGCGGTGGTGCAAACTACCTCAAATTGCTTAAAACCCATAGTAAGGAGCCTGCTTTCTTCTTTACACCGATGTATGCAAGTTCATGGAAAGAGCTTTTAAACATAAATAAACTCCATTCTAATCCTGAAAAGGCATTGAAAATGGCAAAAATGGTAAATGACCTGGCAGGATATTCAAGAGTTGCAAAAGTCAATACAGGCCTGACATATGTAAAGAACATAGATGAAAAGATCGAAGAATATGCTAAATTGTTTGGATACAGTACTTTTGAAGTTGATGGTAATCAGGAAATATTCAAAAAATGTTATCTTTCCATGAAGAAAGAAATATGCGATCATTGCTGATTAAAGAAGGTCTTTCAATGCCAGTGTTGAGTATAGTTGCCTGTGAAATGCTTGAAGATGAATTAGTATACGCTCTCTCAAAAGACCCTGAAATTAAAAGGCTGTTTGTAATAGAGAACAGAAACAGTTTCCGATTTGTAAAGAAACTAAAGTCTGAACATCTTAAACCTTTTGTGTTTTCTCCAGAGAAGTTGTATCCCCTTATCTCAGAAATCAATAGGAAATCATTTGGTAATCCTATGGGAAAGCTTTCTAACTTTCCTTTATTTAAGAAAACATATGATGTTATATTTAACAAAAAGCAGCAAAAATTAACTGTTGTTGTAAACCTTCTACGAAAAGATTTACATTCTGATATTGACCTTTTGCAATCTGAAGTATATCTGAATGCCAAAGAAATGTCAAAAATCTCGAATGGTGTTCTTTTATTCTATGGAAAATGTGGCTTTAGTTCTGAAAAAATGCAAGCAGAATTGCAAAAACTTGGTTGTCCTATTTGTTTTCTGAGGGATGAAGGAAGAAATATTGTTGATGACTGCATAAGCGTAGCATTAGGGGGGAATGAAATTTACACAAAAACGATGCTATTGGGAAATGGCAAAGGAGCCATATATGCAACACCAATGTGGCTTTCCGAACTGAATGAAACCAATTATAAATCTTCTGAATCTTACCAAAAGATCAGCAAATACCTAACCTCTCCTATGTATAGTCTTCTTTTTAAGATTAACAATCAACTCTATAAAGATGCTAATTTTCATAGAAATGCTTCTGAGTTTGCAAAAATTTTTAACATGAATATTATCAATGTTAATGGAACAATGAAGATAGCAATTAACTCTTACATGGAAGCTAAAACCGATATTTACAAAAATTTAGCCTAAAAAAAGATCATCATTCACCAAATCAAATTCGGTAATTAAATTTGATGTTTATTAATTCTAGTGTTTTCTCTGTGGGAGAAAACTTGATTTTAGAAAAAGAATTTCATAATTACAGGCTAGAATAAAACTATTTTATCTTCAAAAAGTTTTTAGATAATACTTGAGGTGAGTAAATTAATTCCAGTGAACTATTGCTTTTATTTCAGTCGAATACCCCGCTAGCTTGCTGCGGGGATGGAAAACTTTCCCAGTAACCGTTAATGAAAGTTCAATGTATCAATTTCATTTTTGGGCTGTCAATTTCTGCTCAAACTAAATTATTTAGGGTTATTGTCTACTTTAACGAAATTTGGAGCGGTGGCGCGAACATACCCCGTTGCTTGCAGCGGGGTGCGCCAGCGCAACTTTGATTAAAGAATGAATCTGATAATATATCACCTGAATATTTGATGAAGGCAAAAGAGTATGATAATAAACATATACAAGATCCTCCAGAAAGCCCCAAATATATAATCCAGCATATTGCCAGATATAATAATAGAAATATTCTCAGAGCTTCGAAATCGGAATTACGTAGATACTCTTGAAGAGATTGATCACGAAAAACTCGAAGACTTCATTCTCCGAATAAATCAATATATGGATGAAAATGTGCCCAATCAAAAAGACTTAAAAGAATATATTCGAATTATATGTACCTATTTAACCTTTAAAGCAAAGAAGCCACTGCATCCCCCAGGCATGATTATTGATGGTAACAAGAAAATATTTAAAAAAGGAGACAATTATTTTTGTCCAATGAAAAGTAAGTATCTATCAGAGGCTATGTCTTTATGTAAATATTGCGTTTGTAAGAAAATTAATTAAAACAGATGATGGTGTCGACGGTTAACCTAAAAACTTGTTTTAATGTGAGATTGCCTGTAAATGTACCTGTTTTTCAAGGTTAGAGCTATCGGACCATATGAGAAGTTTGTATATCTTCTAAAAACGTGCATGATATTCTTCGAGTAACATATCCAAAAAATGAAAGCACTTTCAAATGCTTTCATGCCAAATATAAAAAACTGTATCCCATAAAAAATATTAAAAAAGAAATCCAATATTCAAAAAATTTGTTGGGAAATAACTTGAAAGGTAATTCGCGTATTAAGTTCCTGTTTATTATGACTGAGATCGAATCTAAAACTAGGATTCACAGACCTTACGATATATCTGGGCATACAAGACGATATGATTATCTATAATAAAATTCACTTATTAATATAATGATTGGGGGTTACATATGCACAGATATAAAGTACGGTTTGAAGGACATTCTGCAAAAAAAGAACACTTCGTAGATGTAACCGAGGTTGAGGCAGAAAATGAAAAAGAAGCAAGAATAAAAGCAGAAGTTATTTCTAAAGACCCTACTCCAGAAGGATTACTGTATAAATATGGACAAGGTTCTGAACCTGTAACATGTATAATTGAAATTACGCAGCTTGACTAAAAAAATCCCTTCTGCTATAACATTAAGATAGTGTTCTATGAGAAAATTTGAAAAGTGAACTACCCCTCCCTAAACTCTTCGCGAAGCTCAGAGTTTTGAGGGAGGAGCTTCCTGAGTCACCCCTCCGCCTAATGGCGACAAGTCATACAGGCTCTTCCCCGCGTTCCGCAGGTGATGGAATTTGAATTGGAATCTATGAGCGTGATATACTTGAGATGCTTTACAGCTTCCACCTTTCAGTGGCGTTATCTCCCGATCCCTTCAGGAGTTGCCATATCCTGTTTCCAACCGCCTTGCTTGGTTCTCGCTTCAGCTTGTGGTGACAATACAGCACTATATAATGGCCTTAATAATACAAGTAAGTTAGCAGAATCAATAACAAGAGAACGTGAGGAAGTTGACGGCTTTCATCCCCCACCTGTCGCTTCGCTCCGAGGAAGGGGACTTCCCGCCTTAAAGTTAAATCATAGGATTTTTGTACTCAAGATAAGCTACGACACCGCTTTTATATTCAATATTTTTCAGCACAGTTTGCCTATTCATTGGTATATATAAATTTCTTACACGGATAATCAAAAACCGTGATAAGTTCGCCAGGCATAAAACCTATTCTTTTGTACAATTCCCGCGCTGCTTTGCCTTTTGGATCATCTTCCCGGTAGGTTATAACGGTAAAACAACTACCTTTAGGAAAAATGGCAAGCATGTACCGGATTAAGGCAGTCGCCGTGCCCAGCCTGCGGTACTGAGGGTGTACCGCGAGAAACTCAAGTTCTTTGGATTCTCTTGAAAACAGCAGGACTCCAATCAACATATCGTTTTCTTTCGCTACCAAAGCGCCCTGTTCGAGTATTCTTGTTGACAGCCCCTTTTTATACTCTTCCATGTCAAGCCCCGGAAAATTATCTTTTACGAGCTCCAGTAATTTAATCCAGCCATCGATATCGTTGCTTTGCGCAAATCCGATCTTCATAGAAACACCACCAAACTAAATTAATAACCTTAATTCCCATTTTTTGCAGGGAATATATTAAATCTGAGGGCTTTGTCTAATTCCCTTAATATAAGCATTTTTTGGTAGCTACGAACTTCGGTTCTGACCGTGCAAAAGCAGCACGAAAAGATAAATAAAAGGTACTGTTAAGCCTTCGGAGGATGGCTATAATTGCATGTTCGCCTGTAGCTGGAAAATTTCTTATCCCCCGAAGACATAACAGTACCAAAAAAGGAAAAGATAAAATGAAACCAACACGAGTTCCTAAAAATCCCTGTTTTTCTTCAGGGCCCTGTGCCAAACATCCAGGTTATTCTGTTGAAGAGCTGAAGGATGCACCTTTTGGCCGGTCGCACCGGAGCAAACCCGGCAAGGAAAAATTAGCTGAAGCAATTAAAAGAACAAGAGATATGCTTGGACTTCCTGCTGATTATCTGGTAGGTATTGTGCCGGCTTCCGATACAGGCGCTTTTGAAATGAGTTTGTGGTCTATGCTGGGATGCCGCGGGGTTGATGTCCTGGTTTGGGAATCTTTCAGTAAAGAATGGGCGACCGACATCACCAAACAGTTAAAATTAAAAGATGTACGAGTTTTTGAGGCAGAATACGGGGAATTACCGGATTTAAAGAAGGTCGATTTCAAGAATGATGTCGTTTTTGTCTGGAATGGGACTACCAGCGGAGTCAAAGTACCCAACGGCGACTGGATTCCTGATAACCGGGAAGGGCTCACGCTTTGCGATGCCACCTCTGCTATATTTGCTATGGATATACCCTACCATAAATTGGATGTCATTACCTTTTCATGGCAGAAGGTTTTAGGTGGGGAAGGTGGACATGGGATACTGATTTTATCTCCGCGGGCTGTTCAGCGTTTAGAAAGCTATACTCCTGCCTGGCCATTGCCCAAGATTTTCCGACTGACCAAAGGTGGTAAACTGAATAAGGAGATTTTTGAAGGCTCTACTATTAACACCCCATCCATGCTGGCTAATGAAGATTGGCTGGCAGCATTAAAATGGGCAGAGTCTATCGGAGGGCTTAAAAAACTTATCCAGCGGTCAAATGAAAATCTGGCGGTCTTTGAGGCATTTGTTGCTAAAAACAACTGGATCCATTTCTTAGCGGAAACAAAAGAGATAAGGTCCAGCACCAGTGTCTGCTTTAAAGTTGATTTATCCGACGAAAAGCTTAAAGCACTGATTAAAACGCTTGAGGAAAAAAAAGTTGCTTATGACATCGGTTCTTACCGGGATGCTCCTTCTGGCTTGCGCATCTGGTGCGGTGCTACCGTCGAGAAAGAGGATTTACAATGCCTCTGTGAATGGATCGAATGGGCTTATAATTCGGTTGAATGACATAATCCTTTAAGAAGGAAATAATATAGTCCTTTTTGTTATCAGCAAAGAAGAGTTCGTGAGAGATCGTTAATATCTTTTTTGCTGATAGCAAAAGATGTTTTATCCCGAAATAATTTCGCCCTTTAAATATATAAAACACTATTTATAATTGTATTGGGGGTATTCTTGTAAAACTTGTATTCTCGTAACTTCAAAATACGAACGTTTTAGGATAGAATGTTCGTATTTTAAGCAAAAAAACACTTAGAGCCTATCCGAAAAATCCTGCTGCTCTAAATGTTATCCATGAACATGCCAAATGTAGCATCTCAAGGTAATTTTCAATTTTCTTTTTCCATCTAATAAGTAGCCTTTCGAATCTGTTTGTCCAGGAATGTGTTCTCTTTACACCCCATCTTCTTGCCCTAAAACCTGGTATCTCTTTCTTATGTTTTCCTCTCCCCGGCTTTTTTCCGATATACTTCAGATTTTAAGGTTCATGTGCTAAATAGCTAAACTTTACTTCTTTTTTATAGTCAAGCCAGGTTATCCTCGTTATGCCAGATCTGGCACATCGGCATCATGTTCAAGTTTTGGAATAATCATCGAAAGCCAGGCGATGCATCTATCCCAAAAACGTTATTTTAGGACGTCTTGTTATCTAAGTGGCTATCTTTTTAGATTGCTTTTACATCCCTGATTCCTTCCTTGTTTCCTGATCAATCATATATCTCAGCCCTATAAGCGTTACCAAGTCAACAGAAAGGCCAAAGAGTCCGTAGAGCTGAATTTCGAAGAAATCAAAGACATGGACAAAAAAGATATAAATCAACACTGCGCTCTCAAGAAGACGGTAAGCTTTGAGCCTGTTTTTTCGTATGCTTAGAATTCCTGCTATAGAGAAGCCACCTGCCAGTACTGTAAAACCCAGATGGAACCCATCAATCAAGGATAGAGATGGTAGCGCCATGTCCAGGATAGTGAAGGGAAAGATTGAAGTCAGGATTATGAGAATCATAATGTAACTTGCCTTCTTCATGGTCGATATCCCTGAAACCAGGATTCCGTAAACCCCCAGGGATACTAAGGCAAAGATTGCCCAGAATATGGCATTATGTATATCCACGTTGAGGTAGATCGCTTCTATCAGGGATATCAGGGATTTTAGGAAGAAAAAGGCTATCAGGAACTGAATAAACCATGTCCTTCTGATCATCCAGCTATAGAGATTATCAGCCCTTATCTTGGCAGTAGTGTAGATCCTGGGCTCCAGACTTGAAGGAGGAGGCAGATCTGGCATCTCATCCAGGTCTCCTGAGGTCTTATCTGAGTCATTTGGGAATACCTTTTGGGTTTCTATCCTCTCAAGTACACTCCTTGATAGAAGTATCTCATATGCCTCATTGCCCTTGAGAACCGCCTCCCCGGATATCTCCAGGAAGTTGATCTGTTTTTCCTTTTCTGTGAGATAGCTTATGTTGCTTATCTTTTTGATAAAAATGAAAAGAAGAACAAAGGTAATGTAGATCAAGCCAATAGAAGGCTTGAAGAAGTAATCGTTGTCGCTTGTGATGAACTTCCCCAGTTCATCTATGAAGGCGCCAAAGCCGAAGCCGCCAAGGACTGCAGCCAGGCTCCTTGAATAGTTGCCAAGGAAGATCAGGAGGATCAATATGGAGACCAACATGAAAAAGCCTCCGACCAGTACATGAGCTATATGGAGACCGCCTCCTCCTACCTGGGGGTAACCTGTGATTTCAAGAAAGAACCTTATGGCAAGGACTGCGGTTACAGCCGTAACCATAAATACTTCCAGCAGGCTGCCGGCATATATATTTCTGGCAAGTTTTCTCTCCCACGGACCCATGATCATATTTTGTTCCTTCAAAAAATCTGGTCTTAGCCTCAATTTATGCAGTTTTCTTAAGCGCAATTAAGTTATGTTTCAAAATAGGGCCGAACTTTTCGCTTTCACCGACACCACCGTGAAACAAGAAAAACGTTCTGTCAGTTCCACGGATTTCATAATAATATATCTTGAGACTATTCATCGACATGTAGCTGCACTTCTTATTCGTTTCATTCGAGTGTTTGATCATACTCTTATTCGAGTGTTTGATCGTACTCTTTTCCTTAAGGATTTCTTATTTTCCAGTTTTTCGACGAATCTGTCGGTGGATCCCTTTCTAGCCAGCCAAGAGACTGCCTTAAATTCAAATTATTTCTACAATTGGACAAGAGGCAATGTTAACTCCAAATTCAAATCACAAATTTTTCTGGAATTAAGGTACACATAGACCTTAAGGATAATACTTATTCCCCATAGGACTTACGCATTCAAAGTATAAATTCAAGTACTGTAGACATTATGATTTAAATTATATCCTAGGTGTTTAATGTCTTAATGCTTGTTTTTCAGTCAGGTGCATAAATTCTATTCTAATTATAGAATCAGATTTAATTTTAAGAAAAGATCTAAGTCCAGCAGGTCATGGTTAGAGATGACGATGAACGGTTTCTTATCTATGTTCATCGAAACTTTGGTGGCACCGGCTGATCATATGCTGCCGTATTTACTTCATCAAGGAGCACCAGGCATTTTAAGTTGACTTTGCCGAGGACATGAGCATGCCAGGCACAGGCTGCCATGCCGCGAAGCCCGAATAGCAACACGGAATGCAGGGATGTGATATTGTCATCTCCATGCGACATTGATATAAATTTCTAAACTTTTAAGTCTGATCTAAACCGGGATGTTTCGAATCTTTACCACTGTCTTAATTCAATGGGCAAACCATCAGGATCTGAATCTTAGCTCTTGGAGGCAAAAAACAGGGCAAAATCAAAAAATCAAATTGCGAGCGGCCACCCCACCCTAAAGAGGCTGTCCGACAATTATTGATCGTAATAAAAAAGTGCTAAAAAGAAAGCAAATAAGATTTTCAAATCAAAAAAGAAGGAATTCTTTTATTACCGGAGGTAATTGTCGGACAAACTGCAAGCTAACGGGGTATTCGACTGAAATAAGTACTAACTGCTTGCCATTAATAACTTCGCTGTATATCTTGAATTAGGTCTAAGATTACAGAAATCAAGTCTGAAGTGGCTAGAGATTTATCACCAAGTTTTTCAAAATTACTTTTAAATCCTGGAGAGGCGTCTGGGTAGTAAGTATCGAAATCGTCCCAAACTTCATTCCATAGATTCTCGGCCATGTATCCAGTAACTCCAATAGGAATCGGCAGAACCCCAGCTTTCTTGCATAATTCAAATTCTTGTTTCATTCCTTCAGATAGGACAATATTATCTGAAGAGTCAAGCTTGTTTCCATAGATGAAAATAGCAATTCCGGCTTGCTCAATCATAGACTTTCGATATTTAGAGCCTATTCGAAAAGTCCTGTTGCTCTGAATGTTATGCATGCACATGCTAAATGGAGCATAGCCATGTAATTTTCAATTTTCTTTTTCCATCTAATAAGCAGCCTTCTGAATCTGTTAATCCATGAATGTGTTCTTTCCACTACCCACCTTCTTGCTCTGTAACCTGGTATCTCTTTTTTTCTTATGTTTTCTTCTCCACGTTTATTATCATACTCGAGAAGACCAGCTTTCCACATATTCTCAAATAATCCAGCTTTTTGCCACTCCTGAAATATATCATGTACGGTACTTGGGGTTCCATAAAACCGGGGCAATAATTTCCACTACCAGTACGAAGAATAAAAAATACCACTCATTATTTTCCTATCATCTTTTCTGGGTCTTCCAGCCTTCTTTTTTGGTTTAGGAAAAGGTAATAATGGTTTGATTTTATTCCAAAATTCGTCAGAAATCTCGTAATCGTAGCTGATTTTACGTTTTGTCATTACAAGATATTTCTTATTCCGGCATTACAAACAAGGAGCATTAGAGCTTGGTCTTGAAGCTGGCGAAGAGGCTCAACGAGCCGAAAAAAGAGGATATGGATTAAGGAAAAAGCTAATTTTTTGTTAAATTTGGACTCTTTTAAACTTATAATCATGCACGTCATATACATACCAATTTACACACTTCATATACTTGGTACCATTCTCGACTTCAACGAAAAATCTCTATTTTTTTATATTCCTAGAGGCTTTTTTGAATCAATTTCTGGACTCAGTTTTTGATGTTATAAAATCAAATACGTTGCAGGCAATTGAATAAATTTATCTTCGCTTACCAGCACTTTACACATAGTCCGTGAATTATAGAGATACCCAGGAGAAAATCTTTAATAAAAACCTTCTTAGCATAGGGCTTTATAGAAATCACTACTATATATTAGAGGGTGACATTATATTAGAGGGTGACATTATATTAGAGGGTGACATTATGGCAGATTTTGAATTGGGAGATGACGGTGTTTATCGAAATACCAGGATTTTCGAAGAACTTCTTAAGTTCACAAAGTTAGAGTGGGGAAATAATATAGCAATTTTAAAAGAGCTAGAAAAATTAGTGGACAATGATTTTACAGGTTGGTTTACTGAAGATATAAACGGTGAAATTTACGTAGGCATCGAACTCAATGAGTCAAGCGATCATAAATATGACGAAATCATATTCTATGATAAGAACAGAGATGATATTACAGTATTCTCGGTAATGCGAGAAGAAGCTTGATTAGAGTTTATCTAAAAAATCTCGCTACACTGAATATTAGTGCTTTGATAGCGTAGTAAAGTTTCTATTTATTTCTGAAATTCATTAAATATGTAATAGTTGTGTCTGATTTTTCATGTTGTTACTGCTACACATTACCTTACATACAATTTATCTATTTTTTGGACAGGCTCTGAATAGACCCGAAAAACCTTTTATTAACATCGTCACAAGGCTTGAAGCTGGATCTTGAGTAACTTGGACTAATCTTTGGCTAATTTATGGCTAGATATTTGACTTTTTACCTAATACACTCATCCCTTACAACCATAACAGGAACCTTCGAGTGACGGACCACGTTTCCTGCAACGCTGCCAAGAAGCAACCTGTCCAGTCCTGTCTTTCCGAGAGTGCCCATAACAATGATATCCATCTCGTTTTCTTCTGCATATCGGATAAGTTCGTCTGAGGGATTGCCTTCAAGCAGGACAGATTCCACATTGATTCCTTTCATCTCTCCTAAATTTTTTACATAATTTACAGCCTGCTGCCCTTGTGTTTTCCATGCCTCTTGTATCGACTCCCAATAAGGATTCACACCCATAAAGTAATCCCCGTCCATAGATAAGTAGGCCGTTGATACCACATAGACCGCGTAAACTGTTCCGCTACCCAATTGAGCAAGCTCTATCCCTTTGTCAACGGCCAGCCTGGAGCAGTCTGAGCCATCGGTTGCAATCACTATTTTTTTAAAATTAACAGTACCCATGTAAAATCATCAATTACACTATTTTTCGGGAAGACATATAATAGCATCGGAGTTCGTGAAGTGAAAAAGCCATAGGACTTCTTGATTGGAAACGTTTTGATTTTTGACAATATAAAAAGCAGAATAACTATTATTCAGTCCAGGCAAGACAACCTTAGCAACCTTCTTTATTAAGATTTAGTGAACAAACTTCATTGAGTTAATTCCCTTTAATTTTTGAAGTTAATCTAAAAGGATAGGGCTGTCGCTCGGTAAGGATAGATATTTTGGACATTCGGCGTATAGGCCTCGCCTTATTCTTGCCTGCTGGAAGATCAACCCCAGGCATAGGTTGACCTTCTGAGGACCCAACGCCAAATAACTCAGGTCCGTTTTTTTTCATTGTGCTTAACTATTTTCGCAAGCATCTCTATCAGTTTTGTTCCAAAATAATTATATGTTTCTTAGTTATTCTGTAACGAGCTCCAGATATTTTCAGTCTAAACGTGCAATTCTTACAAGAGACTGAATCGGAACATTATGCATCGTATCTACACCTTTTTTGTCGACAAGTACCACTACGACTCTTGGTTTTGCATCCATTTCCTTTAGCTGTTCAATCACTTCCGTACTTGTTGAACCTGTGGTAATAACATCATCAACGATAATGCAGTTTTTACCGGCAACGGATCCAAAATTTCTACTTATGATGCCTCGGTGGCCTGTTTTAACGCTTTCCTGACCTTTACGATGATAAATAGCTAGATCTGCATCCAGTTCATATGCCATCATGCTTGCCAGGGGAATACCATTGGCGGCAATGCCAACGACCACATCTACTTCGGCGTTTATCTTTTCCATAGTCTCAAGCACCATGTCGCAAAGTGCAAGCGAAACATTGTGGAGACGTTTAGCACTTTTCCCTATACTGCTCCAGTTTACAGAAATATCTTTTGGAGCTGGAGTTGTTTCTTCTTTTTTTGAACGAGTTAAAAGCCAGACAACCGTTTCTCTTGAAATGTTGAGTTCATCGGCAATCTGGGCGGTAATAAGCCCGTTGCTCTGCAGTTCCACAGCTTTCTGGATTAAATCTTCTATATCCTTCATGATTCCTATTCCTACCTGAAATTTTTGTTTGGCTATATCTACGAAAACTCTAAATTAAGACAGGGTTATAATATCAAGCGTTATATCTTTTTTTTCAGTTTAAGATCATCTTTTTTATAATTTCCTCTTTTATTAGGCACTTTTTCCATGAACTGCCTAAAATAAGGGATACCAACATGATAGAATAGATAATTCGATGATTTCTGTACTTTTGATTCATTGTTATTATACTGCGGAAAAATGAAGTAAACGATATTCGTCTTTACATAAATCCTGTGGCAAAATTTCCACTACCTGCATCTGTTATCGAGAAATTTAAAACGCATGAAGTAAGGATAGTAATACCATCTATCTCACAATAATGTAATACTTTATAATCAGCTTTTGTCTGCAGTTTTCTGAAAGCAGTGACAAGGGTAAAATCAAAAGAAATAAGTTGGGAAACTGGAATTTCCCTTACCTTCTTATCACTAAGATTTATTTACTACCTATTTTGATTTTACTGCGAAAATTAACCTAGCACTTGTAGCTTCATTTTCCTTGTTG
This sequence comes from Methanosarcina horonobensis HB-1 = JCM 15518, assembly GCF_000970285.1. NCBI lineage: Archaea > Methanobacteriati > Methanobacteriota > Methanomicrobia > Methanosarcinales > Methanosarcinaceae > Methanosarcina > Methanosarcina horonobensis. The sequence continues at coordinate 2,673,301 of NZ_CP009516.1, forward strand.
AGATGGAAAAATCTTATTTGCTTTGCTGGAGTTTTAAAGAAAAAAATGATTCTATTGAACCTGATGGTGAAGACAACTTGGTTTCAGATACATTAAAAAAGCAGATTGATCGATTCCTGTTAACTTTCGGTTTTTCCCTTATGTTCGGGATAATGATTCTTGGACAGGAGTTCAGGCAGGCTGTGGGAGAAGTCATCAGTATTATTATGAATCCTGTACTTGCTCTGGTCGGAGAGGAGAACTTTTATCTGGTCCTTTTAGTAGCGGCGGCTATTACTGCTACTTATTCATCTCTTATCCAGAAGTATACAATCGACTGGAATCTGATGAGGAATACTCAAGAACGGATGAAGTCTTTCCAAACGGAATTCAGAGAGGCACAGCTTTCCCAAAATACCGATATGCTGAAAAAACTTGAGGATCAACGAAAGGATATGATGGAAGACCAGATGAAGATGTCCAAACAACAGTTCAAGCCCATGGCTTATATCAGTATCATTTCTGTTCCTCTTTTAATGTGGGTTCACTACTACATCAACGGCCACAAATCCGCTACTATGGTTTTTCCCTTCTGGGGTAAACAGTTGCTTACTTCTCATGCTTTTGGCCCTTTTCAGCACTGGCTTTACTGGTACTTTATTTGCTCTATAGGAGTCAGCCAACTTATTAGGAAGATATTGAACATTGGTGCAGTCTGATCACACCTCGTGGCGGGCTTCAAGGTACATTACAGAACAAGAGGATGAAAGAATATAAGGTCAAGAATAAGGAAAAAGGTTTTTAGCGTTTGCATCGTTGTAAAAAACTTTCTATTTAAACCATTAGCGTTTTTTCGGGAGAAATGAGGAATTTACCTGCTAAAATAAGAAAACGGGAAAGTTAATGGTTAACTTAAAAAACGTGTTAAAATGTGAGATTGCCTGTAAGGATGCCGTGAATATCTTGGGAATATAACGGGATAGTTCTTCTCTTTTTCGGGCAGGTTAAAAAATTATTTAGCAAAAAATTCTCATAAGGGTTCTTTGACTGCCTGAGTAATAATTATGCAAGGATTTTTACTATTATATACAAATTATAAAAAGGAATTGTTAATTGGAGGATCAATTTTGGGGGATCACAGTATGGGAAAAGATAAATCAACTGAAGAAAACATTAGTAGATGTAAATGCCCGCAGTGTTCGGTCCAAGCTGACAGTCCATGTGCACAGGATAAAATTAAAAGTTCAAGAGAAGCAATGGAATATATGCCCGCAGGAGACGTCCCATATCCGGAGTATATCCCTGGGGTGTATTGCTCAGAAGAGAAGCCACGATGTAAGGACCTTAACTTTGACAGACAATGCATTTGTGATTCGTGTGATGTCTGGAAAGAGTATGGTCTCAAAGATACAGATCCGAATAATCACTTCTGTCAGCATGGCAGAGCAACTTAATTATTAAGGGTAATGTTTTTACTCAATATTTTACTACTCAAATCGGTAACGGTTCCTAAAAAGGTGTTTTCAGAACTTGGTGGATTTCAGATTTTTTTACCGGTTGCAGGCCGGCTCCAGCCGTTCAGCCCTGAAGACCAGCCTTTTGGCAAGGAAGAGAAAAACTGAGATATTCCTTATTGTTATGGCATAAATCAACAAATTAACCAGAGACCAGCAAAACATGAGAGAATAAACAAAATTTGACTGAAAAGCCAGCTGGTATGAAGGTAAAAACTCGTCAGAAAACGAGGGAAGAGGATACTTCAGTATTTAAGCCAGTATTTGCTTTTCTTACTTTTCGGTTTGCTTTGTCCGGAGACAAGAAAAAGGAAAAACAGACTGCTTAATCAGGTTAAGGCTAATTTTTGAACCTGACCATTTAGGTCATGACATGAGCTCAGGTTTGCCATTTCTCAAGTCACTATTAGGATAATATTAGTCAAAATCCTTACTTGAGATCCTGAACACTGTCCGACCTGGCAGCCCACTAATCTGATTTTCTTCACTTACCGGAATCGCTTCTGGAGGAATTTAACTGATTTTCCCACTTTAACCGATTAATTTCCCTTTAATTCATTTCCTGACGAATTACTTCGATGAATTACCAACCCTTGTCCAAATTTAATCTAAGCCATTTTTAATAAGTTTTCCGAGTCAGACATTTCTTACTTTTTGTAAGGTATTTTATCTAATCCACGTATTTGTTTATTATTTTTCTCAGTGAGTTCCCAAACTCATATCCAACAAACTCATTGTCTATTTTGAGGTTCTTTTTGATGTGTTATGAATTTGCACATCTTCTTTCTTTGAAGCATCGGCCTTATGTGCTGGAATAATGTTTTCCCTTCTTTTTAGCCTCAAAATCATGTCAGGTTGAACCTCCTTTTCCTGACACCTTTATTTTATAGATTCAATAATATATAGCCCAACCTGTAAAGTTTCTTCAGATGGCTATGGCTGGAGAAACAGATCCTGGACATTACCTTTTCCATGAGTTTTTTCAATGGCTTTAAAAATTTCTCAGACTCGAAATTGCAGACATAAATCCTTGAAAACAGACCATAAGCGCTTGAAAAAAGACCGAAGCTCTACAATAGCAAAAAAATCCGGATCGCAAAAAAACGCTGAAAAAAGGTATTTGTTCGGAGAGCCCTGAGGAGCGCAACATTCCCACCTGTTACTCTCCTCTGGTGTATCTCTTAATGCAATTGCAGGGCAGGGAGCAGTATATGAAAACTGATCGCCATTGGATATTCGGCTACCATTCTGCTCTCTGTTTTCCCAGAACACTTCGAATTTCCGGACCGCACTGGACCGCACTGGACCGCACTTCTACATTTTGTCCGGGGAGGTTTCTTATTTTTGAGGATGCGACAGTATTTCCGGTCTTGCCATTTTTTTATCCAGAGGATTTGACTATGCTGGATAGGTTTTGTTTTTCTGTGCCTGATTACTTTTATAGTTTCAATGATATTTAGCCCAACCCGTAATGCCCTGTCAAAACTCTCAGGTAAAAGAAAGAGTAAAAAGGATATTCATCTGGTACAGGATTTTTTAATGCCATTAAATTTTTTGAATGGCTTGAAATGCTCCGAAATTGTTAAAAAATGTTAAAGGTAAAAAATATTTAATGTTAATGATAAAAACATTTAATAATATCTTCAAATTAACCGGAAATTACAAAAACAAAGATATTAATAAAAGTTTATTTATATAAGGAAATATCAATGAGCTCCTCTTTATGCGATACTATCTGGCTTTCTGAAAAAAGAAAAAACCTCCTCCTTTTGCTTATGGAAGGACCCAGGGATATCGAGCAGGTAAAGACCTCTCTCAACGTGACTTCCAAAGCGATGATGCCCCAGATTAAGATTCTGAAAAAGCAGGGGTTGATTTTCCAGAAAGGGGACACTTACGAGCTTTCCGAAATCGGAATACTGGTTGTAGGGAACATGCTCCCTCTCCTGAATACCCTTGAGGTTATTGAGGAAAACAAAGAATACTGGGCAAGCCGTGATGTGAGTGCCGTGCCTCAAGACCTGTTCATGCGTCTGGGAGAGCTTGGGGAATGCATGGTGATTGAACCTGACCTGAACCATCTCTTTGACCTCCCCAGGGAGTTTACGGAAAACCTTACAAAATCCGGGTGTATCATGAGTTCCCTTTCTTATTACCATCCTCTTTATCCTTCGCTTTATTCGAAGCTTTCAAAGAGTGAAGCTGAAGTTGAGCTCGTACTGACTGAATCCGTATTTGAGAGGCTGAAAAACGAATCTCCTGACGAACTCGGATCTCTTCTAGATTCTGAGAATACAACTGTAGTGGTCTGTAAAGAAAGCCTCAGTATTCCTACCATTGCTGTTACGGACCGTTTCATGTACCTCTGTCTTTTCGACAGACAGGGAAAATATGATCACAGAAAGGTGATGAGTTTCGATGCAAGTGCCCTTCTCTGGGGCAGGGAGCTTTTCACACACTATAAAAAATCAGCCAGGAAAGTTACAGATATTTAATGCCCCCTTAATAATCCCGGTTTTTTAAACATAATTGGTTGCCGGTTTATGCTGAGTCTTTCCTAAAAAACCCTGATTTGTGGGAGTCTGGTACTCTGAGGTTTAAAAATGTCCCCCTGAAATCTAAACTGGTTATTTTTATCGTTGTTGGAGTTTTTCTCATTCTTGCAGTATCTACAGCGGTTATAATAGGGACCGTGACCTCTCAGGAAGAAAAGCTTGCCTATGAAAAATCCATCGAAATGGCAGGTAACTATGCAAACCAGTTTGATGCCCAGATGGAGGCAAATCAGGCTGTTGCAAGAACACTTGCCCTTACTATGGCTGAATATGGGGCATCTGACAGGGAAGAGGCAATGAACATTCTTGAAAGAATCCTTGAAGAGAACCCTCAGTTAATAGGTGTCTATCTGGGTTACGAGCCTAATGCCTTTGACGGCAGGGATAGGGATTATATTAATACTTCAGGGCACGATGTAACAGGCAGGTTTGTTCCGTATTGCAATAAGATTGAAGGGCCTATGACTATTGAGCCTCTTGTCCACTACGATTCTTCTGACTATTACCAGCTGCCAAAGGCAACTGGCAGGGATATTCTAACAGAGCCTTATTTTTACGAAGGAGTATTCATGGTAAGTTATGACTCTCCCGTTTTTAAAGGTGGAGAGTTTGCAGGAATTGCAGGTGTAGATGTCCCGCTTGAGTATGTGGACGAAGTCGCAAGCAATATCCGAACTTTTGATACGGGATATGCTTTCATGGTGAGTAATACCGGTGTTTTCCTCTCTCACCCCACACAGAAAGACTGGATTGGCAAGAAAAGTCTCTCTGATTTTAACGTGAAAGAAATAAAAAGTGCTGCTTCCGATATTCGGCAGGGAATCGGTGGGCATATCGAAGTTAAGGATCCTACCACAGGCAAGACTGTGATTATGTTTTATGAACCTGTTAAAACAGGAGATTTTGCTTTCGTGCTCGTTGTTCCTAAAGAAGAAATGCTTGCCGGAGTAACTGATTTGAGGGATAGGCTTCTTATCATCTCTGCAGTCTCAATTCTGTTCATGGCTGCCCTTGCTTATATGATTGCCAGATCCATTACAAGGCCTATTGATGATATTGTTGATGATTTCAAGAATATTGCACAGGAAGCAGTCAAAGGAAAACTGGATGTGAGGGCAAATATCGATGTGGAAGTTGATTTTCAGGAGATCCCGGTAGGATTGAATGAGATTCTTAAAGCTGTGGTTGTTCCTGTCAGGGAAACCATACGGGTAACCAATGCCCTTGCAAAAGGAGAGTTAAAAGAAAGAGTTAAGGCAGATGTGCAGGGAGAGTTCAGGGAACTTGGAGACACTCTCGACAAATTTTCAGAGACTCTCAATATGATTATTGATGATTCTAATGCTGTCCTTACTGCTTTTCAAAACAATGATTTCAAGCGAGAGATCCTTGTGCACGGGCAGGGAGATTTCAAGCTCCTTACGGACGGAATTGAAGAAACCCGCAGGGCGCTTGGCCTTATTACCATGAAGCGCAGGGAAGCAGAAAAGGCTTTACTGGACTACGCAATGGAGCTGGAGCACTCAAACAAGCTTAAAGAAGAAATGGAGCGGGTAATAAACAACAGTCCAGTAATTGTGTTTTTATGGAAATATAAACCTGGATGGCCTGCGGATTTCGTCTCGGAGAATATTGTCCGGTTAGGATATGAAGTGGAAGATTTTACTTCTAAGAGGATTCTCTATGAAGATATCGTCCATCCGGAAGATCTCGAAAAGATGCATGAAGAGCTTGAAGGGAACGTGGAATCAGGTTGTGACCTCTATACTTCGGAGTACCGGATCTTTACCAAATCCGGAGAAGTCCGCTGGGTGGATGAAAGGACTTTCATCCAGAGGGACGAAAAAGGCGAGATCCACCTGCAGGGAGTTATACTTGATATAACCGAGCACAAGAAAGCTGAAGAAGCCCTTTTGCAGATCGAAGAAATTCACAAAAAAGAAATCCATCACAGAATTAAAAATAACCTGCAGGTAATTTCAACCTTACTTTATCTGGAATCCGGAAATTTTTCGGACAAAAAGGTAGTAGAAGCCTTCAAAGAGAGCCAGCACAGAGTCAAGTCTATGGCTCTTGTGCATGAAAAACTCTACCAGTCCGAAGATATGGTAAGTGTGGATTTTGCAGACTACATTAAGGATCTTTCCGATTACCTTTTCCATTCTTATTCCGTGGGCAGCGGAAAAGTCAGTCTGAGGCTCGATGTTGATAATATATTTCTCGGAATGGACACCGCAGTTCCTCTGGGCATTATTATCAACGAACTTGTCTCAAATGCCCTTAAACACGCTTTTTCCAAAGAAGAAAACGGAGAAATCTGTATTCAGCTGCACAGAAATGAAAGAAGATCTCTCTATAGAGAAAATTATAAAAATACAGAAACTCAAGTTTCTGTGAGCGAGAAAACAGACCGTACTGGTATAAGCAGGGCACAGGAGTATAAAAAAGCAGATGATAAGCTGACTCTTATTGTCCGGGATAACGGCAGAGGCTTCCCGAAAGGTCTTGACTTTAGAGGCACGGATTCCCTCGGGCTCCAGCTTGTGACTGCGCTTGTGGACCAGATTAATGGAAGCATAGAACTTGATGCCAGCAAAGGGACCGGATTCAAAATTATTTTTCAGGAGCTGAAGTACAAACCAAGGGTGTGAAGAATGGCAGAAGGACGAATTCTGATTGTCGAAGACGAACATATTGTTGCTATGGGAATAAAGCGTATGCTAAAGGGCCTGGGATATACGGTTACAGGAGTTGCTTCATCAGGAGAGGATGCCATAAGCAAAGCCGAGAGCACCTTTCCTGACCTTGTGCTTATGGATATAATGCTGAAAGGAGAACTTGACGGTGTAGAGGCTGCAAAAGAGATAAAAGAACGTTTTGATGTGCCTGTAGTTTACCTTACTGCTTATTCTGACAGCAATATTCTTGAGCGAGTAAAAAAAACAGGACCCTTTGGTTATATTGTAAAACCCTTTGATGAAAAAGACCTGCACAGCAATATAGAAATAGCCCTGCACAGGTACAGGAAAGAAAAACTTGAAGGAAGAACTGAAGAATAAAACCTGAAAAGAAAGTACAGGCTGAAAAATAAGCAATTAAAGTCCACCAGAAGCTTTTCAGCCTGGGTCATTCTTGAGTTCAACCCCAATTCAGCTTCTTAAACACTGCTTTTCTCAAATAATGGCTTTTATCTATTTTTCTGTGTAAGTTTTGCTCTTTGCCATGTAGATTCTTTTTAAATCAACGAATTTTTATAGGGTCTTCTGCAGGACTTTTGTGAAATTTTTCGGGGCTTCATTCTACAGTCTTTTTAATTTGAATATATTTTTGAGGTTAAAATTTTGAATGGCTTCAAAATATCGCATGTCTTCTGTCGTTACCTCTCTATTCTGTTCAGGATAAGAGCTTGAAATAATCTCTTCTCTTCTGTCAATACCGTAGAGGGGAGGCTATATAGAGTTACTAAGATACTCTGTATAAGATGAAATCCAGGATTGAGTCTCCGTTTTACCTTATGAATCGTCATTAAGGATACCTTTTTTAAAGGGAGGAGTAAGGTTTTGCATTCAGTGGAGAGAAAGATTGATAAAGATGCTGGTAGTCAAATCAACATCTTCAGCAGGGCAAACAGGGGAATAAAAACGATTCAGTTGCTGAAGTACAAAACGAAGGTGTAATGAATGCCAGAAGGACGAATTTTGATTGTCGAAGATGAACATATCGTTGCTATGGGAATAAAGCGCATGTTAAAGAATATGGGGTATACACTGGCAGGCGTCGCTTCATCCGGGGAAGATGCCATAAATAAAGCGGAGAGTACCTTTCCTGATCTTGTGCTCATGGACATAATGCTGAAAGGAGAGATGAACGGGATAGAGGCTGCAAAGGAGATCAAAGAACGTTTAGGCATACCTGTGGTTTACCTGACTGCCTGCTCCGAAAGCAAAATAGTGGAGCACGCCTGGAGGACGGGGCCTCTGGGGTATATTGTAAAGCCCTTTGACGAAAAGGATCTGCAGAAGAGTATTGATGTGGCTCTGCGCAGGCAGAGGATGGAAAAAAAGGAGCTTGAAAAGGGTTCTGATAATTCGGAAAGTTCTCTCGAAAAGCCTGCAAAAGTTTCTGAGAAAACTCTTGATAAATGTGAAAGAAAATTCCGAAAAGTTCACGAACCTATCGAGTACGCTGAACGATCTCAGAACTTAAAATAACTTGCCTTTTTTTAAATAATTATATCTTTATAAATAATTTTTTTCCTAACATAAATATCATCTTTTTCTCGATTAAATAGCTTTTTTCATTCTGAATAAGTCTCAGGTATTAGAAAATAACTTTTTGGGATCCATATGTTAGTCTAATTAGAAGAACCATTTGCATTTCAATGAAAAAGAAAAGATAGATATTTGTTTTCAAAAGCGGCATTACAGTTCAAACCGAGAACGTATTTGTAACTTTAGGTTTTATAAGTGTAGCAGTTTCAAGCATTTTTCTCCATTTCTCATCTGTCAATTTATCTGACATAGGTTGTTCGAACTCATAGTATGTCATCACCGGACCGGCACCTATGAGTATTCTACCGTCTGGAACCTTATATGCCATAATTATCATATCCACATACCCAACACCTTCTTCCAGAACACTACCTGAATTAGAATCAGTGTGTACATCTGTTATTATAGTGGTTTTCTGATTCTCTTCATTAACATTATCTATGGAGCCTTCAAACTCTTTTGCGAAGGACTCGATAAAATCATAGTCTTCTGCAGAAAGTTCTTCATTTTGCACTTCCTTCTCTGAAATTTCTACCAGTCTCTCAAGTATATATTCGAGACGATCTAGACGGTTGATTGAATAAGTATCAAGCACACCCATATCTCCCAGACCATTGTTTGTCATACGTATAAGAGAAAGTAGTCTATTGTAGAACTCTGGGACAGGTTCAACATAACCTGCGGCATTTTTATCTTCAGTTTCCTCGGGCATGCTTGTAAATGCAGTATAACTTTGTTTAGAATATAATACGGTATTGTGCCTTAGTTCTGTCCAAGATGCCATACATGTTACCAGCTGCTTATCCTGCCAGGCTTCGGTCTGCATGAACGTGGGATACCCTGCTCCATAATCCTTCATCAGAGGTTGCAAGGAATAGAGCCATGACCAATAAAGGTTCTTTGTCCAATCTGAGTCATTGAAAGTATTTAATTCGCCCTGCAACTTACTGAACTGATCTATATAACCAGGCATTTTGGTATCTCCCTGAGCTTCAAGATGTGCATAAGCTCTGTCCGAACCAAGAAGTGCCATCACATCCAAACTCTTGGGCATGAGCCTTCCGTCCACAGTCGGATAAATCAAGTTTTGAAACATATAAGAATCTGGGTTGGATCTCTGACCCATTAGTCTAAATCCTTTTGTTTCTTCAAGGACCCTATCAATTTCATCGGGATTAGCCTGGTCTATTCTCACAGCCCCAGTTCCTCCATAGATCTCAGGAACATGGTATGTCACAAGTTCTACTTTCAATGCTTCTACATCAAGTTCTTCGATATTATTGCTTCTTCCCATTACGGCATTAAGAGCTTCTATATATTCGTATGGTCCCAGATCATCAGAAAATCCAACATAGAATGCAGTTACTGAGTAGATCCGTTCCCACTTTTCCATGAGCTGAACATTATCTTCCATATGCAAAGCTATCAGGCTGGCTTCAAAAGTCTGTATTCTTGCCTCTTGCTTGGGGTTAGCTACTTCTATGAGATCGTCTTTAAGTAGCATGCCCATGCGGCCATGCCACATGAAAGTTCTAAAATAATTTTTTAGCTTTTCAGAGTGGGTATAATGTCCTCTTGGAATATACTGAGAGTAATCTTCTTTGTAGCTGAAAATAGGTGAAAGAGCAAATCCTTCATGGTTCTCTATGAGTGCAAGTTCTGCTTCCACATCATCTTTGACGATCTGAGGAATTTCAAATAAGTACTTGTCTGCTTCTTCAAAACTAAATTTTTCTATATTTTCTTTTGTGTAGATATCACCATTTGCAACCTGTTCAGTTTCCGGCTCGAGCAAACTCAAAGCCACTGCAAAGTAAGCTATATTCCTACGAGCAGCTTCCTTGGCATCTCCAGAAGATGTCTCATAATCTTCAATAGATTTTTTGAGTAGTTCTGAATCCATTTCCCACAGATCATCAAAAAACTCTTTTTCCTCTATTCGTCTCAGCGTTTCATCAAACTGGATGTAATATAAATGCAACAGAGAATCCGAGGTTATAACGATAGGTATTTCGTTCTTTTCAAGAGTGCTATACACTTCAGTAATAAGCTCTTCCTGAGGATTAAAAGGATTCTTTACAACGACAAAACCATTTTTTTCCAATTTGTTCCTTGCTTCATTATTAAGTTGAATTACAGAAGTAAACTCATTGTAATTTGAGATATCTTCACTTTGAAGTGGCAATTGATATTGTACTGCCTGAGTCTTAAAATCAAGTGGCTCAGGACGGTAGTATTGTTTAAAAACTAGATTGGAATTTTTGCTTTCATTATTAACTCTTTGTTCGTTTGCAACCAATCCTAGTTCCTCCATTGTAACGTTTGCAGATTTAGTATTATCTATACATCCTTCCACAAGTGTGAAAAGAAATATGAGAACTACGATTGTTTTTTTATTTGAAATTTTGATTAACATGTCTTCTCTCCAATTTTTAATGTTGAATCTGTGCAACACTATGTTTTTTTTGGAATACAAATTAACTTGCGGGTATTGATAATTACAGTTATAAATATTTTATATAGTTTAACATCTATCTGCTATATATACTTACTAACAATTTTGATTAATTTTTAATGTTAGTAAGTTAAAATGCAAAAGGGAGATGTTTACAAATGCAAAAGAATATAAAATGGATAGCTGGTAGCCTCCTTTTAAGCTTAGTCCTTATTGGAGGCGTATTTGTTGGATCAGCTGACTCAAACAACCCTGTTATTACATACGCAGTTGAAGAAGTACAGCCAATTGAAGAAAAACTTCCAGATTATGGTCCTCAAATCTATGAAAAAATTAAACAAAATAAGACTGTAGTAAAAGCAATGGGAGAAATTCCTCAAATAGAAATTGAGGAAGATAAAAGGAATTGGCTTAACATTTTAGATCAAAGTGGAAATAATTTAAAAGACCAGATGGAACCTTACGTAAAATCAGAAGGACCAATAATATCCTACGGCCTCAACTACCAAGGTTATCTGACTGTTAATATATTAGAAGAAACTGAAATTGATGACTCTTTAATCAATGAAGTTTATGATATATTCGATCAAGAAGGCAAAAAACAAGATATTCAAGAAATTCCAGTTGTATTCCAATACTCACCACCATTTAAGTTCTCAGCACGAGACAGTACTTGGACAACTTTAATTGGCGGAATAAAAGTATGTAATGAAAACAATGCTAATTCAACGCTTGGATTCGCTGTTGTTGATACAACCACAAATCAAAAAGGCTTTTTAGTTGCTGGACATACTGTTTACAGTACCGGAGGAATTGGTTCAAAAATGTATCAGCCATATAAGTCAAGTTCAAAATGCATAGGCACGGTTGATAGACTTGAGTTTGAATATGCAGATGCAGCTTTTATAGAGGATGACTACCGAAGTGTTGATAACCAAATATACTATCGAGATGTCAATCAAGTAATGGATGTTACTTCGTATGACACTAATGTACAGGTCGGAGAATATGTAAAGATGTCTGGTATAGCATCAGGATTAACATCGAGCGGACGCATTACTGATATTACCCATATACAATCTGTTTCTGGGTATCCAAATCTTTATAATCAATGTGTAGCACTTTACGATTGGGATTTTGGTGACAGTGGCGCTCCTGTGTTCCGTCTCGCTGGTACCAGTGAAGTCGAAATGGTAGGAATCCACAGTGGTTATATGGCTCAAACGCTGTATTCTCTCCCGTTAGTGGAATTTATGATGACTTGCACGTTGTCCCACTTACTTACTAATGCTATCTTTCTAGATAGCACTTTTTTCTTGAGCAATTTTCTACGAAAATAGTAGATTAAATATATAAAAAAATATTTTCCCTTTTCCACCCCTCAAAAAAGTTAGTAGGGTCAGTGAAAAAAGAATTAGCTTTTAAGTTGAATTTCTAATTAGATGATCTTTGGTCAGCTTTCCAGTTCTTTTTCAAGAGTTTCAGCTGTCGTTTTCAAAACCTTTACTCTTGAATAGCGCTTGTCCCGAGATTCTATAATTATCCAGGGTGCACCTAAAGTGCTTGTTTTCTGTAGCATTTCATCGGCTGCAATTTTATAATCTTCCCATCTGTTCCGATTCCGCCAGTCATCTTCTGTGATTTTCCAGCGTTTTTCGGGGTCATTGAGGCGGCTTTTGAAACGTTCGAGCTGGGTTTCCCTGTCTATGTGCAGCCAGAACTTAAGTATAATCACTCCTGAATCGGCAAGGATTTTTTCGAACTCGTTGATCTCCCTGTAAGCCCTTCTCCATTCTTCTTCAGTACAGAGCCCCTCAACTCTTTCAACAAGGACACGTCCATACCAGCTCCTGTCAAAAATAGTTATGTGTCCTGCCATAGGGGCTGCATCACAGAAGCGCCAGAGGTACTGGTGAGCTTTTTCAGTATCATTCGGGGAGCCTACAGGTACAACCCTGTAAAGTCGTGGGTTTAGCTCTTCAACAAGGCGGCGAATATCTCCTCCTTTGCCTGCAGCATCCCAGCCTTCAAAAATTATTAATACTGAACGTTTTTTTCTAAAAAGTTCATACTGGAGGGTTTCAAGCCTATGCTGAAAAAGCTTTTTTGATTCCCTGTATTCTTTCAGAGAAAGATTTTTTGAGAGGTCGGTCTTTTCCAGGGTTGAACCGTTAAGCGCAGGCAGATTTACGGTTGCCATATCCAGGTACTTTATTGTCTGCTGTCCCGGAGTCCGTGTCACTTTTTCAATATGAGTCTTTATTGCATGAGTTACCGTTATCATGATTTTAAGGACTGCAAAGTTTCTGTCGTTTGCTTCGATTATTGTCCATGGAGCATAAGGGACATCTGTTTTCTCGAGGATTTTTTCAACAACAGGCAGGTATTCATCATATTTTTCGATAAAATCCAGTTCTTTTCCGTTTTTCCCTTCGTATTCATCGAGAATAAGAGGAATATCCATCTTTTTGATTGCTTTAAAACGTTCTTTCTGCTCTTTTTCACTGATATGCAGGAAAAATTTGAGTATGAGGTATCCATCGTCTGCAAGCTGGCGCTCAAAATAGGTTGTTTCTTCCAGAGTTTTTTCCAGGGCTTTCTCATCTTTTTCTTTTCCGAAGAGTTCGATTACTGCTCTGCTGTACCAGCTTCTATCAAATATCGCCATTCTTCCTTTGATAGGAATCTGAGACCAGAACCGCAGCATGAAGGGCCTGAGTTTTTCCTCATAACAGGGTCTGGTCATTGTATAGAAATCAAGTCCTCTTGGGTCCAGGGGGAGTATGAAACGGTTGATATCCTCTCCCATTCCCGAAGCATGCCAGCCTTCAAAAACAATTATGATGGGTATTTTCAGTTCCCATGCCTTTCGCTGAAGCTCACCCAGCTCAAGCTGAAGCGTTTTTATACTCTTCTTATATTCTTCACTTGTAATTGCCTGGGAAAGATCAACATTTTCTAGCATACTTGAACCGTTGTTATTTTTAAAATAATTCTTATAATTTTGTCTAAAGTAATGTTAACTATGAATTCAATTTTAATATAAATTTATCTTTATTTTAAGTATATATAATGATTATGTGTATCCAATACTACTTTATTACTTTATGTATTTATGCTCAATGCTTTTTTACTGAAATCATTAATCTGCATAAAATATATATCATAAATGCCTTACGTAGTACGTCCACAAACTATTTAAAATTTTTAATATAGATTGAAAGTACAAGTAAATTGAAAAAAATAGAAAATAAAAATAAATAAGTTATGGAAACAAATAAGTTACGGAAATAAAGATAATTGTTATTAAATTTATTCTTCTCATATTATAGTTTTCACTATATTCATTTCATTGTATATTAATTACTCAGAATTTCCGATCTGAATTGTTCAAAAAATGAATAGTCAGTCTAAATATCGAAAAAGTTTAATTTCTTTTTAATATTATGCTTTTTAGACATAATTCATCTTAGATAGTCTACACCTATGAGATGAGAAACTGTTTTATAAATATAGTGCAATATTAATTACAAGAATTCAATCTTAACGCTTTTTGAATGACTATAAAATTCTCATTAATATTTACTAAATAAGTAATTATATACTATCTATCAGATGATACTATGAAGTTAGAACTTCTTCTTAATGTCCATTATTATAATCGTTTTTCATTACATATAGTGAGAGATTTGTAATATTTTGATACATATAACCTATTATCCGATAATATATATCTAAATATCAGTTATTTAAAGCAAATATCTAAAATAATAGATTTTATTAATTCTTATTTGTCAACTCTTTTTTCTGCAAACTTATAAATGTGTGATTAATTACATATTTCATAATACACTTTTTTAAATGCGAAACATTAAATTGTTTTATATTATAAAATATATACACTACTAATCTTATTTAATATATGATAAATGTCATATATATTTGAGACTTATTGCTAATTTATTAATATTTATATTCTAGTATGTAGTAATTATTGGATGTATATATGTTAAAATATATTTCTTAAAAGGTCAATTGCTAAGTACTTCATATTATAACACATATTTAACTAAAAGTATATTGAGTTATATTCATCAAAAATTCTTTATTACCGAGTTACTATATCTTTAATAATCCATTATCACGCCTACAAATTATGTATTATGAAGTGCTTTCTTTTTTAAGGCATATTAAAAATAAACTTATTCATTAAAATACATATTTTTTTAAATTGATTGGTAAAAATTTGTTGCTGGTTAACTTTTAAAAATTCATTGAACACATTTAGAATATTATTTGTGATGTTGCATTCTATAAGCATATATTTATATTATACTTTTTTGGCCAAATAGGGTAGACTACTCAGTCAAAACTTCAGTAAAAAAACATAGGAAAAAAATTGAAACATAATCTATTTTTCTGCAGTATTTGACTATAAATAACAATATTTCATTTATTTTTTAAAATTTTCTCATTTATTTGGACTAAAATAATGCGTTTTCTTATTCTTATAGTATATAGTAACTCTTTTTACATCAAGTGAAATTTTCTGTATAACCCCTAATTTTGTCAAGTCGGCTATTCTATAGACTATATGAATAAATACATTATGGCCGAACACCGCAACATTAAATAGAAAACAATACTAAGGAAAAAAGATTCTGAAAATAAGAGATATTATTCATAGACACTATATGAATACTTGTTTCTAAAGCTCCTGCATAGTGCGCAGGATCTGGCTCAAAGTTAAGTTATGAAATCAAAAATAGCAATATGCAAAAAAGTAATTATTAAGTCAAACAAATATTAAAAAATTGCGGATTTGTTAAGTAAGAAGGCTCCATATATTTGCAAAAAGAGTCAAGAACTGAATTCAAGATTTGTACTAATAACTTAACTGGCACTGATAAATTAACTTCAAAACTCAGTTGAAAATATGAGCCCGCTTTTAAGTGAAGTCACCTTTCTTTTCAAACTATTATGTTTTCTATCAAATTCTTTACACTTTTTTTACATATTTATATAATTATATATACGATGATAAAAAATTATTTTTATGATACTATTATTATATATTGAAATTTTCATCAAATACTCTACACTACATAAATAAAAACTATGCTAAAACACATACGTAAGAAATAGTGATATATGGCTATATAAAGTCGAATCACACTTTAATTACTACTGGTAGTTTAAATATAGGAAGACTAAATAAATAATTTTTTTCTATGCTATTCCTAAATGTGTCATTAAATAGTTACACAGCTCGTAAACTGTTCTCTAATTCCATACATTCTTATTTTCATTTCCTCGTTAAACCAGATCTCATTATTGAACATATAATATTATGTTTTGCCATAATAAACAGAATGACTTTCTATAAATATTTATTTTTTAGAGGATTTCTGTTCAGAATATTCGGATTCAAACTATAATATATATTTTTCTTTGAACTAAATTCTGTTACCTGCGCTTCTTCAAATAGTATATGGATAAAATAGCTTTAATTAAAAGTGGCTTAATAGTGTTACCTATATTTTATTCTGTTTTTAGTTTGTTTCCAGCGGAGTCTACAAAAAATAAGAAACTTCTCATGTAATAAAATTATAAATCCAGCTTTAGATTAAAAATTTCTTCAAACAGTCTGTATTTTTTGCGAGCCCTGTACAGGTACTGACGAACCGGAGTTTTGTCTTTAGCCCGAGCAAAAAGAGCTTCGATTTCTCCTTTCGAAAAAACAGCTTCAAGCTTTTTTATGGGAATAGCCTCAAGTTCTTCCCAGCTGTCAATTACAGGGTTGCTTATAGGTATGGGGATTGGAAGAAGCGTTACGCTGGCCTCGTCTACCCAGTTCCAGTCAGAATCATATATATTTGCATAGAAGGCACCGCACGATGTACACTTTGTTACTACTGTTATATTCTCCCCAGCCAAGTGATAGCTAAGGCTAATAAGAGTGGAGTCGCAGCTAGTACAGTTTCCAATCTCGTTTTTTTCCAGGCTATACGCAGATGTTCGTTTTTCTTCGATGTAAAGAGCTTTTTCATTGAGGTCGTAACTATATTCCATGTTATCCGCTCCTGATTAGGCCTGAAATCCCGGAATGCAAGTTTTTATTTCAGGGATGGGTTAGTTTCTTCTTTGATTTTTACTGTCTAAGGTAATAACCCTATTAATATTGATCGGGTATAGATAGTCTTCGTTTTTGAGAGGTATTTTTCAAATTTATAATCGAAAAACATACTTTTTCTTTTAGTTTGTATTACTATTATATTTTTAACATCAATTTTCTGCTTAATAGCTTTATGTTGGCAAAATCACAATCAGAAGGAATGTAATAAAAATAAGTTACATGAAATTTACAAAAAATACTAAATTTTTAATCTAATGTGAGCCCATATTTGTTTGCATTTTTTTATTTTACATTACATGCAGAAATTCGGTTAGAAGACAATTTCATAATAATACCTTATATCGATTTATTTCAAAGTATTTTTATTGAATGTTATCTTTCTGTATACCATGATTAATGAAACAATGGACGAAAAATTATTTTATAAGTACCAATCAATAAATAAATACTTTTTTGAAAACCTATCAAATAATCAATTATTCTTTCATGATCCCACAGAATTTAATGATCCTTTTGATAGCAAAACCGCTCTCTGTAGAAAAGGCAGTAGGGAAGAGTGGATCGCTTATTATGCAGCAAATAAATGGGAAAAGGAAAAGATTGAGAAGAAGATTGAAGATGATCTAAAAAATGGAAAGTCAGTGAAACAGGGAGAGAAAATTGTATCTTATTTAGATACTAATTCTGGCATTCTGCCCAGAATCTGCTGTTTGAGCACAAGAAATGATAGTATCTTGATGTGGAATCACTATGCCAATTATCACACGGGAGTATGCCTCTGTTTCAGACCTAAAAAAAGTCTATGCGCTGATT
Organism: Methanosarcina horonobensis HB-1 = JCM 15518; assembly: GCF_000970285.1. NCBI lineage: Archaea > Methanobacteriati > Methanobacteriota > Methanomicrobia > Methanosarcinales > Methanosarcinaceae > Methanosarcina > Methanosarcina horonobensis. The sequence goes on from NZ_CP009516.1 coordinate 2,691,024, forward strand.
CCAGTTCTGGAAAAATAAATGACATCTATAGATTGACCCTGGGGTCAGAACTTGCTGAGCTCAGGGAAGTAAAATATAAAGATGAATGCCCAGGTGAAGTAAATATACTAAACTTAGACCGAATCGAAGTCGGAAAGCAAGTTTGGGAATGTTTTCTGACCAAATATCGTGAATTGCAATACGAAAAAGAATATCGTATGTTACTCTTCAAGAAATATTTTCACATGGAATATGTAAAAAAGTATGAGAAAAACGAGCTGGATGGTATTATTTTTGGATTGAAAATAAAACGCAACGATGCTCAGAACATTTATGATATGGTTTGCGAGCAATATATAGACGAAAAGAAAAAAGTTAAGTTTTACAGAGCTAAATACATAAAAGGTGAGTATGCTATCAAAATTGAAAAAATCGAAGAAGAATATATGAAAAGATATCTGGAATCATTATAGTAAATATCAAGTAACTTGTTTCGATTACAGTTCTTCCGAGTCCTGTTATTATTTTTCAGTATCACTTTCGGGAAAATTATGTTAAAAATTAGAAAGTGTCACTAATTGAAAGAAGCTACTAACCGAAAGAATATTCATATAAATATTACTTTTGCTTTTGAGGAGGAGATCTGGAGTTCAAAACCAAACTTATTATATTTTTTAGACTTATTATATTTTTTAGACTTATTATATTTTTTATCTCCTCTATCTTTTATAACAAAAGTTTGCTGACATTTATTAAACGATACATTTTTAAATAGCTTTTTTATATGTAATCAGCTCACTTAAATAAAGGCAATTCTGTGAAGGAGAAAGAGAGGGCAAATTCTGAAAAACAATAACATCTTCAAGTTTACTTGTATTTTTCAGGACTCTGAATTAATCTCCAGAATACTTTGGCCAAACAGAAAAACAGGACATACGTTATATCAATCAAATAAATTTAGTCTATTTTTAGGAGTTGAACACAAACTTAATATATATGTTCGTAAGAAAATAATAATGTTGTTAAGTAAATATATTATGTAAGTATTCAAACTTTTAGCAGGAATTTAAAGGCTTTTTCAGCTTTGAAGAGAGTACAAAGCATTATCAAACAGAGTAATTAAAAACAAAAATATAAGAGTTATATCTCCAGGCAAGACGATTCCTAGGAGAATTCCAGGAGCATAGATGGTGGAAATGGATAATAAAAAGTGATATATTGGAGAAGGAATATATATACACAAAACTGAACTTGAAGCAAAGTAAAATTGCCCGAAGAGCAGGAACTTTAATATCCATTCCCATCAGAACGAATAAATTTACAAACCTATATATAGAGCTATAACTGACATAGTTTACTACATCAGTAAAGGTGGTAATTTATGGTATCCATCCGAGCTAAAATTAAATCCAGATTAGAGAAATTCCTTGAAGTTGATTCCAATGGATATCGAAGGGCTATACTGTGTATCTTCATCAAGGTAAAGAAAGCAACTATTGACGAGCTGCATGAAATGCTTTCAAGTAAGTACAACGTATCAAGAAACACGGTAGCATCCATGGTAGGATACATTCATTCCAAACTTGGAATTCTGAGAGCACACAAGGAGTCCTACAAAACCCCTATGATCTATCTTTTAAGAGAAGAGTATATAGATCTGCTTATGAAGATAGTTGCTTCACCTACAAAGACAATTACTGATTCCACAGCCTGAAACTATCACTTCAAGCCATAATTGCCTGATATAAAATGTCAATTGTGAAAAACGCACCAAGAACAGCAACCACGATTGTTGTACGTTCAGACGCCAATACCCGTGTGAGTCACTCAAGAGATCCATATTATAATCTTATGAGGCGTATTTTCCAGGAAGATTCCACTGCTGTCCGGGGCCAGAAGTTCCTGTCAATGGTTGAAGAGCGGCAGGCTGCAGGTAATGCCATCCGAACTGATGAGTGGAAGACCGTTCTGGAAGAGCTCCAGATAGGTCGTGCCTCTTTTTATGCAATGCGCAACAAGCTACTTGGGGCGGGGCTCATTTCCATTAAAAATAAAGAGTACCGGCTTTCCGGCCAGTTTTCAAAAGATCTTATTGATATGGCTCGCTGGTGGTGGACCGCTGTCCTCGATCAGTCCGAAGAAAGCCTGTGATAAACATAGAAAATAGTTCTTTTTTGATCCAATGATCCAATTATCATTATTTTTCTCAAATCGAACTTCATGACTAAATTTCTTTTCGATAATTTATTCTTACCCAATCTTTTTATTACACGCCTTTAATGACCTTTGACAAATCCAGAGGTATTCACCCGAAAGCTATATATATAAAATCCTCCTTTAGAAGATACGCTTCAGGGCGCAAGAATCAAGCCCCACAGCGAAAAATCATCGAAGCCCGGTAGTGTAGTGGTCAATCATGCGGGACTCTGGATCCTGCAACCTCGGTTCGAATCCGTGCCGGGCTATACCTTCCTTGAATGTAATCCTATCACTTCTATTTAAGAAGTTAGGTAGTGCTAATTTCTGTTTTTGTAGAGTTTAATACTGATTTAATACAAATTATTTTTTTCTCGAATAAAAATTATGCGTTTTCCTAACTTGAATTAATACTGATTGTGTAATTATAACGTTGCGGCATGTCTTATAAATATCAGATTAAGACATTACTTGAAGAGAACATATATTCGACTAATTCGGGTACTGCTTCTTTAGAGATCCCAAAAGAATCTGATAATGCCTTTTCGAGATCTTCGGGCAATTTGTCCGCAGATAGCAGTATCTTTTTATTTCCTTCGCGAGTGCCCCTAGCGTTAAAGTTTCAGTAACTACTATGTTGTCAATTGAATACTTGTGAGCTTCTTCTTTTCCGCTAAAAAACTTATGATCCAATAATTCTATTACTACATTCAAATACAGGACTTGTCCAGAGTCAGAACTAACGGTTTTTATGTACATTTCTTGTGGTTCATATCATCTAAATCTTGAATGAATTTTTCAAAATCTCCATTTCGTTGATTATTTTCTCTAATTAGTTTTATTAATACACTTCTTGCATATATACTGGCTGATTCTGTTAATCTCATCTGTAATGCCATATCTTCAAGTTCTTTCTCGGATTTTTTGCCGAGAATCCTGCCTGTATGAACAACCTTACTTCTCAAGTCATAAATTTTTATAATTTCTTTTCTTATTTTCCGCCTTCTACCAACATCAGTTTCCAAGAATAAAGAACAACGATCAGTTATTTTTTGAGTTACTTCGGAATCTTCTCTATTCAGTTTCAAGCCTGCCTCCAAAATAGTAACGTAATGAAGGAATTTCGCTGAGAGAAGACTTGTATTCAAAGCAAGTCCATACCAATATAAACAGTCTTTTACTACATCGCTTATTTTCAAAGCACAACCTATTTGGCTATTATTTGAAAGACTGTTTATTCCGTTTTTCACTAGGTAATCGTAGATTTTAGGACTCAAATCTATGCATCTCTTTTCATTATTTTTTACCGATATATTACCGTACTTTTTTGTTACATTAGTCGAAATAATTTCATAAGCAATTTTTTCTTGCGTATCTGACATAGATATCGGTCTTTTAATACTAATGTTTAAATTTGGAAAATAGAGCCTTAATAAATTAAGAGACAAATTAAAATTATCAATAGCTAATTCTTCCGCTTTTAATTGATCGCCTGCTGTAACATCTGTGTATATGCAGTGCGATAATTCCCAGTTAGAATAATGAGGTCCTAATAAATCCCGTTGTAATGAATTGATACTAACAGATAAGTCCTCTGGCTTCATTAGTTTTAAAGTACAATCAAATAACTCCTCTGGCTTCATGAATTTCAGAGTGCTATCCATCAACTTAAAAACAGCACGTTCCACAAATCTTACATTTTCGAGCTGAGCAATAACCCGCCAGTTATTTTTAGAATCGTCTATAAAGTTTGTATATAATTCTCCAATATACTCATTAGCTCGGGAGTGGTCACATAATATTTTATGAAGCAGCTCAAATAATTTTTGTTCTACATACTTTGTTGAGAAACTTCCATTAAAATCCTCATAATAGACTATCTTAGTTATAATATCATTAAAATCTGTCACTTGGTTAGATAATACAATAACCTCAATTGGGGAATTAAAAAGGGAAAATGATTTTTCATTCCCTTCCTGACATCTTCTATTATTGCGAATTAGATGAATAAAATTATTTATATCTGGCTTAATCTTTCCTATGAATTGATCTTTTTTATTCATAAAAATAGCATAAAAACAAATAATATTAACTTTTCTAAATTTATTTATTATTCCATGATGTGTGCTCGCATGTCAAAAAATAATCTCTCTTTAGTTCTGATTTTATAAATAAGATTAAAAATTTTTAAGCATTAAAAAAGAATCAAAATAAGTTATATTTATATACTACTTCTTTTTCATGAAAAATATTTGTGTATATTCTCTTTTTGGTATGTTTGTTTTCCATTGAGAATATTTTTTTATAGCAGCTAAAACTAATGGCTTGTCAGCTAATGGGAGCTTTGAATTTTTTGAAACCAAATCTCTAAATTTGTACTCTGGCTTCGCATAATATTATTTTCTAAATTTTTTAATAATTAAATAATAAATGACAATAATAAAAAGTATTGTATATATTTCAGGGATTCCCAATTCGGTGAAGCTTTTAAAAATTAATGTTGGAGACATTCTTTTAAAAATGCTTTAATTTGTTATGAATTTTTGCGCAGGCTCCGTCATGGGAAATTAAAAACAGTAAATATTGAGGTTTTGCCATTTTCTTTAAAATTACTTATTTATCAATAGATGGTTCTAGAGTATTATTCACAATTAACACTGTTTTATTTGCCAGACATTCTGCTGGAGTTTGGTAATATATTGAAAGTTCTGTAAATTCTTATCTACTCATCCTTTATGCTTATTTTCATTAAGACCCTAATATATACAAAGGAGAGTTAAATTTGTCTTATTATGGGAACACATATTCTTGGCAATATTTTCCAGGTATATGAGTGTCTTAGATTGAATTTCAAATAAATCTGGTAGGCTCCTAACAATTGCCAGTGTGAGAGTGTACGTGTTGTAGGATAAAGTCCGTGTTGTGGATATCTTGTAATTACGGAATGTGGGAGAGTTATCACTGCCAAATGATAAAGAGGATATGATACTCTGTAAAAATAAAATAGTCTTATAAAATCATTTTTGATTATATAATCCATTTCACATTTCTTCTGATAATTTGAAGTTTTTAGTATTTGCTATCCCCTCTTCTATTTCCTTATCGGTAGAGTATATTTCCTTGAGTCGATTAATTATTTCTCGCTTAGAACCTATCCGAAAAGTGATTACTTACCGTAATTCTTACAATGTGCAATATGCAAAACCGGAACAGTACTATGATATGAATCTACTGTGCCTTTCAACATGTATTACTGATTTTTCAAATAGGCTCTAAGTTTCATTAGTAAATGAGCCTATCCCAAAACCAATTTTGTTCCCAAATAGTGAGAGTTTAAAATTATTTTTCATTACTGAGAACTCGGGTGATCATCCTAAATTCGAGATTTGAGACGCAATTTTGAGTTTTGGGATCAGCTCAATGTTTTATTAATAAAAGCTAATTTCAAAGAATTTATATATTTCATTTATAAAAATTCATGACTTTTTATAGAAACATTGAAGTACTTTGAACACTATTATTTTATGTACGAAGTTTAGAGATTTTTAATCCCTAAACGCTACTGCGCATTAAATCAGGGAGGGGTAGAGCCTTAATATAATACCTTGAAGAGGAGATTCTATTTCTTTTCTCCTAAGCATTCAGGATAATAAAGAGCTCTGGAGACTTTTTCATTATTTTACAATCTTCCCAACTCTTATCTAGCTTAATACTTTTTAAAAAAATCTATAAAGTGGAGTTGTTTTTCATGCAAGAAAAGATGAAATCTCTTTCCGCATCAAAAAAACTGCTAAATTCTGCAGCTATTATCTTAGCATCCATACTGACTTTGTTGTTTTTCTCTCTTACAGCCACGGCTGGGGAATGGAATGTTGTCCCTTCAAACCCCTACCTTGGTGATAATTTAGTGATAACCGGAAATGCCAATCCTAATCAAGAACTTACAGCAGAAGTTTCATATGAGAAAAACGTGATCGCATCTAAAGGAGAATATGAGTATACTGTCAAGGAAGTTAAAATTCCTAAAGGAAATAATAACCTCTTCACTGTAAGGGCTGAGCAAGTGAAAAACCTGAACATCAAGGTAAAAAAAATTGTAGGGTTTACTCTTAGCAAAAATGCTATTGACGGAGTCGCTACTGTTTCTCAATCAAGAGTACCTCCTTTGACTTATAGAGTTGAAATGTATGGAGACGCTTTGGAAGAAGAATCTAATGTAAAGCTCAGGATTACCGCTTGCCAAAAAATCACTGCTGATTCGGAAGGAAACTTTAGATATGAATATGATACCAGTAAGATGCCTGAAGGGGATTACAAAATAACAATAGGGGACACTTCAAAAATCATAACTCTCAAGAAATGGCATTCTTCTTCAAGCCACTCAGATAATCCTCGTCTGATTACACTGAAGCCCATCAAAACTCTAGATGACACAACCGGAGGGAACATTCAAGAAGAAAACAATCCTGAAGGAGAGTTCGAAAAAGAACCGGAGAAAGATACAATAAATGTACCCGATACAATAAATGTACCCGATAAAAACATTAACAAAACTCAAACTCAGTTAGAAAAACCAGCTGAGAAAAAACCAATACTTGTTATAAGCCTCATTGCCTTGGGAATTATTTGCATCCTTCTTTGGATCTATTACACGAAAAAACAGGAGAGATAAAATTTTGATCAGAAGTAATCGGAAGAGTGAGTCTACTACTATTGAAGTTTTCAGGAAGCTTCTTCTGAGCTTTCCTGTTTTTCGAGAATAATAGAGGATTCCGATAAACCCAATTTTTTGACAGGTTCAAAAAATTGAATAAAATTTTATACACTTATATGGTGCTACTGCAGCTCTTTACTGAGCAACTTTTACTGAGAGATCTTTATGGATTGATAGTCAACAATTCTCATTTAAGTTTCCATTGCAGACGAGTTTTGAGATCAAGACTAGTTTTCATAAATAAGAGGGTCAGTTAAAACGAAAATTCCATCATCTGAGAACCAAAGTTAATAATTAAATTCTTTATGTAATGCGAAAAGATCTGCAACACATAAAACGAATAATTAACTCAGTTTTACTAAATATATTTATGCTGAAAGACTGCAAAATTTGTAGTAAAAGCTAAAAAATAACCCATATAATACGGTTTTTACCTATTATAAGACTCCTTTATGCTTACTCCAACGCATAATAAAAGTAAAAGATCTAATATACTATCTAAATAATGTTAGTTAAATGAGATAACTATTTATAATAAGTATATGTAGTATATAATGCAGTAAAAGCATGAAATAAGTTACTAAGTAAAACATAAGAAAGCTTTACAGTGGGGGAAAAACATGAGAATAAGAGTGGTTAGTTCAAGAGAAGAAATCTTTACACTCAATCCGAATGAGCGTCTTGTTCATCTGGCTTTCAGACCTTCTAACAAGGATATCTTTGGATTGGTAGAGACATGCCCTAAGATTGAGGTGATTCAGTTACCCAAATCTTACAGGCGTACGGTATCAAAGTCCATAGAAATGTTCCTTGAAATGCAAAGGATTCAGCTCCTTGAAGGAGATGTCTGGGGACACAGAAAGGATATTAACGAATATTACAGCATCCCATCCTCAGTGATTGAAAAAATTAAGGAAATGAAAATCGAAGGCAGACCAGCTAAGGAAATCGAAAAGAAGGTTTCAAGAGAAAGCAAACTGAACCCTGAAATGATTGCTTATATTCTAACAAAAGAAACTCCTGCCTGATCGCACAGGAAAGGTATGACCCTTTAGACTCTGCTGGAGATTAGACTTTACAGATCATCGATTCCACAATTCGATTCCACAATAAGTCTCTAATCTCCGGTAAACTCTCCTTTTAGAAGAAACTACACAATTAAAAATATATATTTGGTTTTTAAAAATAAATTAAGGTCAAATTTCAGCAGCATTTTGCGGAAATAAAAAGTATTTGATAAAAAGACTAAGTTTAACTCTTAGATTCTGCTTTTTTATCAATTTTTTTCAATAATATCGGTTTTAAGAGTTTTTGCTCTTCAGCGCATTGTTTCAAGATCAGGCATATAAAGTAAAGAGTTCCTTGATTTTTGATATGCCTGACCAAGATATCTTTCAATTATTGATAGCTTTTTCCCACAGTTCCATTTGCCCAATATTGTCTTCTCCCCATTTTTGTTTTGTTTCTTCACTCCACTGGAGTCTATATTCTCCTATCATGGATTTTGGAATTGTGAAAACCTTTGCTCTGGTATTTCTGGGAGTATTACATCTTAACCATTTATACTGATTTATGTTAGTATCATATACCAGACAGTAATCAAGTTTAAACGCGCTTGGAATCTCAGAAGACTTATAGTAAACTTGCTTTGGGCCTTCCTTTAATTCCTTTCCTAGTTTTCGGCTTTTGCTGGCTATTTTTACTTCTTCTTTTCTTATATCTTCCAGATATCTTAGGCTTCTTTCAACTTCACTTTTAAATATAATCAAATGCCATTTCAGGGATAGTGAATAGTTTTTTCTTAAAAGTTCATTTAATTCGGCTATTAAAGCAGAGTCATTTGTTGTGTTTTCAATTTCATCCATCAGTTCTTTCATTCTGCTTAGATTCGCCTTCTGTCTTGCTTCACTTGTTACCATAGATATCGCCAACATCTCAATTATAGTTTAACTGTATATATATAACATGATGTTCTTAAATTTTTTCATCAGTTTGTGTAGAATTAACCCGGTTTCTACAAATGATATAATAAAAGAGAAGAAAAGAGGCTTAATTATTAGAGAGATTTACCAAAAGGGAGATTTTACCAAAATCTTCGGAAAAATGGTTGTTGAGAAACTAAAGAGTCCTCACCTGAACGCGAACTTTGCAAAACATATCAGTACTTACGTACCATTTCCTCCTGCATTTGAGGGTTAACTGGCGGAAAACCCTGGTGCATTTTAAAAAGGTTGTTGAAAGAGTGTGAAGATTGAAGGTAAACGATCACTCTTTTATTCTCATATCTTCACTCTGCAGAACCCTTCCTAAAATTAAAAGTTACTCTAAGTTGCGGTTATGATCTCAGACTCAATTTCGGGCGCTGATTCTCACTTCCTGCCTCAGTGCTGTAAAAGGCAATGTAATTATTGTTTTCCGTGCGGGCTTTTATGAAAATTCCGGTATTTTTGTATTTTCCACTTATATATTCATTTACGAGATCCGTTACATCCAGTTCGTAATATCTGTTGTCAGGATGGATGCTGCCTTTAATGGTGAGTGTAGCATACGGAGTGCTGCCCTGCAAGACACCGTTTTTATCATACCAGTCTCCTCCAGCATTTTTCCAGGCAACGTTTTTGTCCCGCTTATTCCAGCTTACGTAGTTTGCGTTCCAGGAAGAAGCCGGTCTGTAAATCTCAATCAAAGTATCCTGAGGCCTTGAGCTTCCTGCAGGATAATACCAGTAGAGAGAAAGAGTTGCATTACTAACTTCGGTAACGTCATCGCATTTACTCAGGTCAAACCACATTACGTCCCTGTACCTGACACTATTCATCCCGCCAGCATCAATAAAAGAGCTTGCCTGATAGACTACCTCAGGAGATGCTTCACGCAGGCGGTTATCTTTTGCCCCGGTAATGGTTATGTTCAGGACCGGATCTACAGAGGATTTCTCATTTACGGCAAGTATGGGTTTCTGGTTCTCGTTTCCGGCTTCGGAACTGTAAAAAGCTATGTAATTATTACGTTCAATCCTTCCTTTAATGAGGAATCCCGTGTTTTCGTACTTACCGCTTGTATATTCTTTTACGAGATCGGTCACGTTCAGTTCGTAGTATCTGTTATCTGGAAGGTTGCTACCTTTAAGAGTTATCGTGGCATAAGGTGTGTTCCCCTGCAAGACACCATTTTTATCGTACCAGTCTCCGCCCGCGTTTTCCCATGCAGTTCCCTTATCCCTTTTATTCCAGCTTACATAGTCCGGATTCCAGGATGAAGCAGGCCTGTAGACTTCGACCACTGTGTCTTCCGACCTTGTGCTTCCTGCCGGATAATACCAGTAAAGAGAAAGGGTTGTATTATCGATTTCTTCTGAGGTTGCGTACTCGCTCAGGTCAAACCATATTACATCTCTGTACCTGACACTATTCATTCCACCTACATCAATAAAAGAAGTACTCTGGAAAACAGTATCAGGGGAAGCTTCACGCAGGCGATTATCATAGAGCTCTCCTATTCTCGGGGAAGAACTTTCCTGTTTGACAACGCTCAGGGTTGCTGTAGTCAAGGCACTTAGCTCTCCATCGCTTACCTCAAAGGTTACTACATAGGTTCCTTCCTGTCCGGCAGTCGGAGCCCAGCTGAAAAGACCTGAACTGCTGTCTAAAGTTGCGCCTGCGGGAAGATTTGAAGCGAAATAAGTAAGGGTATCTTCGTTTTCATCCGATGCACTAACTGTAAAGGTAAAGGCTTTTCCAATCTCAACAACGGCATTCTGGATTGACTTTATCACAGGAGCCTGATTGTTTGCTGTTTGTGTTCCGGATTTTGAAGCATACTTAGTGTTCCCGAAAGCCCCTATGTTAATCCTGCCTCCATTGTTCTGAGGTTCTGCAGAATAGTCCGAAAGGCTATACCCTGCATCAATGCATGGGGAACTTGTGCTGTCAGTCACCCAGCTTTTTCCGTTCCATCTTCCTGCTTTTGATTTAAGATGATAGTCATGGTTACTCCTATCAGCGTACTGCGGGTCTGCCTTTATATCAGAAGATGAAGCCTGGACATTTTTGTAGTCTCCACCTGCGTTTCCGTAAAAGCAGTTGTTCTGCAGGACAAAAGAATGTGTACCTGTTAATTCATTGGACACTGCATACCCGATTCCACCCGAAGAAGACCTGGAGTTTGAAATTATATTATTTCTCAATGTAATTACATAGCCTGAACCGGAGGGGGCAGAAGAATACACGTTTTTCTGTACGATGCCAGCTCCGTAGACTCCGTCAATAACATTGTTTTCAATGAGTGCATTGAATCCATCTGATATGATTCCTCCTATTATGATACTGCTTGACTTGGTCCCTGTATCATAGATCTGGTTATGATGAACGTGGACATTTGTTGTGGATGGTGAATAAGAGCCTGCTCCAAAAATCCAGATCCCTACACGGGCAGTTTTGTATATTACATTATTATATACTTCAATATCATCCATTAAAGGAGAATTATACTTCTGGATTTCAATTCCTGCACCCCCAGAACCGTCAGATGTAATTACATTGTCATGCAGACTGGCTTTGTTTGTGTTATAAAGCCTGAGTCCGCTGTTTGTCCTGCAGGTTATTGTGTTATTGTAAGCCTCCACGCCTGAACAGCTACTGGCATAGAGGCCGTCGTGTCCAAGCAGATATATCCTGCTGTTATAGAGCTTTATGTTAGAACAGTTATCTGTTTTCAAGCCGTCTCCGTGGTTATTGGTCAGACACATATCATACACACTTATGTTCTGACAGTTTCTCAGGTGAATAAGGTTATAATATCCCTTACCACTTTCGACATTGGTATTTCCTTCCCGGTTTCCGTCAATTGTAAAGCCTCTAATGGTAATATCGTGACTGCCTGAACTTCTTTCCTTTATCATTGGCTTTGAAACTTCCCAGTTAGCATTACTGACAAGTTTTATTTTTGCACTCGAATCCCCCTCAAGAATAGTATTGCTGCCTATCAAAAGGGTTTCGTCAATGACATATGTGAACGGGCCCTTTAGATGAACAGTTGTATATGCAGAATTCTCGGCCACGAACTTGAGAGCCTCATTTATCTGTATATGGTCGTCTTTTCCATCACAATTAAAGTCACCGCTACCGTCTCCTGCAACATATACAACCAGTGCCGAACTAGCACATAAAGCGGCAGGAACATTTGAGAAGGCAAGGCAAATTACAACAAAAAATATTACTAATTTTCGATTCAACAGAGTTATCACCTTAAATTTCTATCAAATAAAATTTTGTATTTGATAATTAAAAAAAATGTACAGTGATTGAAATTTGTTAATCTTCAAATCCGAATCTGACCAATATCCTTTTTTCATTTCACATTCGGAAGCCATACTCTCTTCTGAATGCCATAAACTCAAATCTCGCAGACAGTAGACAGTATACACTACCCGAATATTTGATGCTCAGAAGAATTATTAAAATGAGTCCTGACCAGAGGCTATTGTGTTGGTTTTTTGATTAGATAAATAGTACAGGACCATTCTTTCCAGGATTTAATCTCTTGCTTGAACTGGCTCTCCCAGCTGCAAACAATATAAATAGATTGTGTTTATCCCCCTAACTTAATTGACTAAGTTATATTGTACTTTATACATTATATTATAAAAATATTTGCGAAATTCATCATTCAAATTTGGGCAGATTGAAAAAAAGAAGTAACACCGAAGCACAACTACTGAAATCATTAGACTGAGAATCTAAAAGCTTAGGGTAGTGAATAAAAGTCAACCAATTTATAACCCGAACTCTGGAGAATTTCAACTAAAAAAGATTTTTTAGGAGCAATAAGGGTAATCCCCGCCATTAAAATGACGGGATACAGCCGTCAACTTAATAAAATAACCTTTATTCAGGTAAAGTTTCATTATTCCTTAATATGCCTAAAGTAAACCGTTATAGAATCTATCCTGCAAAGTCACAGATTACAAAGCTTAATTCTACTTTGAAGTGCAGGATGCATATCTTAACGCAAATGTTTAGATCATGCTATACCATTTATCTCATATCTACTAAAAACATTAACATCAGATTTATTCAGATAAAAATCAATATGAATAAAAAAGTGATTCATACTAAAGATCTTGGTTAAAAAACATAATTAAAATGGTTTCACTGCCTGTTGGAGCAGAAAGAGATAGATGAATGAAATATAATTGCTATGATTGCGTATTTTTCTCATAACCTTTTGTTAAGAAATCGCTATAGCTGTCTCCTCAGTTATAATATTTTATTAAAGGCATATCAATTTTTTTAGCTAACTAATATAATTATATTTATAAATAGTATTAAATATTATCGAATACAATTGTTAATACAATTGTTATATCAAATCAGTATTCTGTTACTCATTTTGCTAAATTTTAGTAATTGAGTAATCCGGTGGGAGTTGTGAATTTATCGCTCTCTACTGGTAAATTGAGCGATTAGTGGCCAATGTTCTATAATACCTGACTATGTGTTTTAGACTTTAGACTATATGTTTCTTAGGCAGTTGCGCGTTTTACAATAAATATATATATATATTAAATATAATACGGTAATAAACTTTGTGGATATAGTCTTTGCACAAATACTAAAGCTGATCTATATTGATTTAAGAACACAATAAATTAATGAAAACTATAAAATAATTAAAACAGGGGAGTAAGGCTTAATTAAGTTCTGCTAAGTGGGAGCATACTCAATTAAGTTTTTTAAGTTCTGTTAGTTGGAAGTACGACCCTGATTGCTCTATATTTGGGGGGAAATAGTTGAATAAGCAACTGAAAGTTTTGTTCATAGGAACTTATGTTCCAAAAGAATGTGGGATTGCTACATTTACTTTTGATCTTTTGAATTCAGTATCCGGGGTGCATGACGATATACATTGTGAAGTCATTGCCCTTAATGACCCGTCTGAAACCTACAACTATCCGGAAGAAGTCGTTTTTCAAATAGAAAGAAACAAACTCGAAGACTACCACCGGGCTGCAGATTTTATAAACCAGTCCGATGCGGATATCGTGTGTCTTCAACATGAATTCGGGCTTTTTTGGGGAAATGCAGGCGATTATATCTTCACTCTCCTTTCAGGAATAAACAAGCCTGTGATTACTACAATGCATACTGTCATCAGGGAACCGGAACCTGAATACCGTGCATCCACGGAAAAACTGATCCGGTACTCAGAAAAGCTGGTTGTAATGAGCCAGACTGCGGTCGACATGCTAAAAGACGTTTATAAGGTTCCGGACGAAAAAATTGAGGTCATTTTTCACGGCTTACCTGACTATCCGTTTAACAACTGCAGCAAGTATAAACGGATGCTGAATCTGAAGGGTTCTCCGCTTATCCTAACCTTTGGCCTGCTGAGCCAGAACAAAGGTATCGAAAGTATGCTTGAGGCTCTTCCTGAAGTTGTAAGTCAGTATCCAGACCTTATTTACCTTGTACTGGGCGCTACCCACCCTGTGGTCAAAAAGCATAATGGGGAAGCCTACAGAGATTACCTTATGAAACGAGTTTCAGAACTCGGGCTTGAGAACAACGTGGTATTTCACGATAAGTTTGTCGAAAAAGAGGAACTCTGCACTTATATCCTTGCCAGCGACATTTACGCGTCTCCTTATCTTTCCAGAGAACAAATAGTAAGCGGAGCCCTGACATATGCCATAGGCATGGGAAAAGCAATAATATCCACTCCTTACTGGTACGCCCAGGAAATGCTTTCCGATAGCCGCGGGATACTCGTGGACTTCGGAGATACGGACGGTTTTAAAAATTCTCTTTTGTATCTGATCGAAAATCCAGACGAGTGTAACAATATGCGTAAAAAAGCATACGATTTTGGCAGAAAAATGACCTGGAAAAACATAGGTAAAGAGTATAATACTGTCTTTACCAAGGCTTTGAAGAACTACAATACCTATCCCAGAATACAGAATAGATTTAACTTTCTTCCAAACCAGCTTCCTGAAGTCAAACTTGATTACCTTAAACTGCTGACCGATGATGTGGGCATTATCCAGCACACCAATCTGGGTGTACCTGCCAGACACCATGGGTACAGTACTGATGACGTGGGCAGAGGACTTGTTGCATTAACTCAGATTATCGATAGTCAGGAAAAAGCCGAAGAGCTCTGGAAACTGATTACCACATATATGAGTTTCCTTGAACATGCCCAGACAGATTCCGGGCACTTCCATAATTTTATGAATTATAGAAGGGAATTTCTGGATAAGGAAGGCAGTGAGGATACTCTTGGGCGTGCAATTTACGGGCTTGGACACGTAGTAAGCTGCCCTTATATGTCAAAGAATATACGTACATTTGCACACACGCTTATCAGCAAATCAAAAATGCAGATGGAAAAACTGAACTACCCGCGAGCAAAAGCCTACACAATGTGCGGACTTTATGAGATGCTCAGAGCAGGCGTGGGTGCAGATGACTTTGAATCTACGTTTATTTCCCGCAGGGACACTGTCAGGTCCATAGATGCCCTTGTGGACAAGGATACCTTTCAATCCATATTTATCAGCCATGCAGACTCTCTGGTTGATCTTTATGAGACTAATCATAAAGAAGGCTGGAACTGGTTTGAACCCACGGTCACATACAGCAATGCAAAACTCAGTGAATCCCTTATACTGGCATATAACTATACCAAGAACCGGACTTACAGAAAAGTCGGGCTTGCAACTCTGGATTTTCTTACAGATATCCAGTGGAAAGGAGATTTTTTTGACATTGTCGGGAACCAGGGCTGGTACTCCTGCGATGGCGAAAAACCTATTTTTGACCAGCAGCCCATAGAAGCAGGCTACATGACTCAAGCTTATGTTTCTGCTTATGAGACGGTCCGCGAGAGAAAATACCTGGAGCTTGCAAGGTACTCTTTTGAATATTTCCTGGGCAGAAACCGCCTTCGAACTCCTATGTATGACTCTTCGACAGGTGCAGTCTGTGACGGGCTCAACTGCGACGGGATGAACTGCAACCAGGGTGCAGAATCCGTAATCTGTTACCTTATGGCTTTAAATTCAATAAATAAACATTCGGATAGGGCATATGGCACACAATTCAAGCCAGCAATTGAAGAAGTTTTGCCCAAAAGAAAGAGCCTGCTATCAGCAAATCAGGTTGAGTGAGTGGGTGATATGGTAATCTGGAAAGACCACGGGGAACTGTTTGTAAGATATAAAAAGAATCCTATACTTACCGTTGAGGATTGGCCTTACCAGGCTAATTCGGTTTTTAATCCTGCAGCCGTAATAGTTGATGGTAAAACTTTATTACTTGTGCGTGTAGAAGACCACAGGGGTTTTTCTCACTTTACAATAGCCAGGAGCAATAACGGGGTAGATGGCTGGGAAATTGATACCGAGCCAACTTTTGCCCCGGATCCTGTAAACTATCCTGAAGAGATATACGGCATTGAGGACCCGCGTATAACTTACATAGATGAGATGGGAAAGTGGGCTGTAGCATATACGGCTTTTTCGGATTCCGGCCCCTTAACATCCCTTGCATTTACAGAAAATTTCCGTACCTTTGAAAGAATGGGGCCTACCATGCCTCCAGAAAACAAAGATGCTGCTATCTTTCCTGTAAAATTCAACAACAGGTGGGCAATGTTACACAGACCTGTATCAAATATTGCGGGTGCAAAAGCAAATATCTGGATTTCTTTTTCCCCGGATATGAAATACTGGGGAGAACATGAGGTTCTTCTGTATGCCAGAGAAGGAGGATGGTGGGATGCGCGTAAGATAGGTTTATCCCCGCAGCCGATCCGTGTGTCTGACGGATGGTTAATTATGTATCACGGGGTACGCCAGACAACATCCAAAGCTAGTTACCGCCTTGGGATGGCTCTTCTTGACCCTGAAGATCCCAGGAAAGTGCTCCACAGGTCAGAAGGCTGGGTTTTCGGGCCTCGTGAACTCTATGAGCGCAGTGGAGATGTTAATGATGTTGTTTTCCCCTGCGGATGGGTCCTGGTAGGTGATGAGATCCGTATTTATTATGGAAGTGCAGATACCTCTGTATCCCTGGCAACCGCAAAAGTTTGTGATGTCCTGAATTATATCCATCAATGCCCTGAGGAGCAGTGCCCTGAAGATTACTGCAGATTTTTTGAAGAGCACAAGCATGTTACACCATGAGTAAAAGTTGGAGAATTGGGAGCATATGAATAATAAAATACTGGGGGGATCTTTGTCAGAATTGCTATGTTATCTCCGATTGCCTGGAGCACACCGCCTAAAAAGTACGGTCCGTGGGAGTCAATGGTATCCTTATTAACTGAAGGACTGGTAAAAAGGGGTATTGACGTTACACTTTTTGCAACAGCTGATTCGCACACTGCAGGCAAGCTTCATGCAGTGTGCCCGAGACCATACGAAGAGGATAAAAGCATTCTTGTGAAAGTGTACGAAGGCCTGCATATCTCAGAAGTTTTTGAAAGGGCAAATGAATTTGATATAATCCACAATCATTTTGATTATCTACCTCTTACTTACAGTAAGCTTGTGGACACGCCTGTCGTAACGACCATACACGGCTTTTCTTCGCGAAAAATTCTGCCTGTCTATAAAAAGTACAATAACAGTACCTTTTATGTCTCCATAAGTGACGCCTACAGGTGTAATGAACTGGATTATATAGCAACGGTTCGGCATGGAATAGATACCGAGACTTTTCCTTTTAATGACAGACCAGAGGATTATCTTCTTTTTATATCACGCATTCACAGAGATAAAGGCACAAAAGAAGCAATAGAGGTTGCAAAAAGGTCAGGAATGAAGTTAAGAATGGCTGGCTTTATTGCTGACCCTGAATACTTTAAAAAAGAAGTCGAGCCCCATATAGATAACGAACAGATAATTTACGAGGGGCACGTATTCCAGGTGCGCAAAAAAGAGCTTCTATCAAACGCCCGTGCTCTTTTGCATATGATCAATTATGAAGAAGCCTTCGGGCTCGGTGTGGTTGAAGCCCTTACCTGCGGGACGCCTGTAATTGCAGTAAACAAAGGTGCAATGCCTGAACTGATTATGGACGGAGAGACCGGATTCCTTGTAAGCGGCGTAGATGAAGCTGTAAATGCTGTACAGAAGCTTGGTTCCATTTCCCGCAAAAAATGCAGGGAAAGTGTGGAAAAACGCTTCTCCGTTGACAGAATGGTAGAGGATTACATTAAAGTATACGAAACAATCCTAGAAAAACGCAAGCGTGAAGAAAAAAGACCCTGGGGCTTCTATGAAATACTTACCGAAAGACCGGGATATAAGGTCAAACGTATAACTGTCCTGCCTCAGGAAGAAATCTCACTTCAGCGTCATGCCCATAGAAACGAGCACTGGTACATAGTTAGTGGCGAAGGGCTTGTAACTAAAAACAGCGATCAGATAAGGGTACTTACCGGAGATTCGGTTGACCTGCCGGTAAATGAGATACACCGTGTTAGTAATATAGGTGGCCAGAACCTGGTATTCATTGAGATTGCACAGGGAGATTATATGGGAGAAGACGATATCGAAAGGTTTGAAGACAAATACGGGAGAGCATAAAAAAGCTTATCCGAATTTATTATTCGGACCTATTTCGACTAAAACCTTAATAAGCTAACTACGATTCAGAGTTGATAATAACTTTATAGCTAAGGCAATGATACTTATCTGAACTCCAGATCAACCCGAGTATCAAAGTATCAGAGCCTTTTTTCAGTTTGATTCTTGTTTATTTCTTTTCCTTTTTTCTTTTCCTTTTTTCCAGTTCCATCAGGTTTTCAGGAAGGACATTCGGAGTCTTCATATGCCTGTCTGACCTGGACTGCAACATCTTTACCCAGCCTTTCGGATACATTTTCTACGAAGAGAACGAAATAATCAAAAGGTATGCAGCCCAGGCTTTCTTCTCCTGACAGAATGAGCCTGATAAGGTATTCAAGGTCATATCTGGACAGCAACTTGATCCTTCTCAGGAAATCGTCTGCATCTTTTGAGTAATGGTTTGCCAGAGGTGGAAGGATAGAACGGTAATTAACTCCTGACCCTGAACATAGATACCCTTCGCACTCCGGAGCAACCGTCTTTAAGATTCCGATATCTGTTTCTGAAAGTATTCTTGCCATTATGATCACCACATTTAAGCAAAATCTGGTTTTATGAGATATTCCTGAACAAAAGATGATCTATGTTTCTGCTATTTAATAGATGAGGCTGCGGAGCTTTCTGTTTCTCCTGCCGGCTTTGACGCTTAAAGGTTAGAATATCTTTATTCATTCTGTTTCAGCAAGAATGGATCTGAATAAAGGAATAAGAGGGGGAACATCCTGCTGTACAGTATCCCATAAAATTATCAGATCTACGCCAAAATAGCCATGAATTAGCCTGTCTCGCATGGTAGCCATATCTCTCCATGGAATAAAACTGTATTTCTCTCTCATCTCAAGGGGCAAATTTTTAGATGCTTCCCCTATGATTTCTATGGCTCTGATCACAGCATATTGTGTTTTTCTATCGTTGACAAACTGGTCATAGGAGTATTCGGCGGTGAAATCCTCAATATCGAGCAGAGCACTAAGTATATCTTCTATATAGTCTCCCGTTTCCCTGCTTTTCATATCTCGACTACCTCTGAAAGAACACGTCTACCTATTCTGGGTTTCAGGGCAGTTTTTGATACAAGATCAACCTTGACCCCTAGCTCATCCGATAATTCATTCTCAAGCCTGGCATAACCCAATAGTGTGATGGACCCATTAAACTCCACCAGAATATCCAGATCGCTTGATGGACTCTGCTCTCCCCGGACATATGAACCAAAAACTCCCATATATTTAATAGGGTATTTTTTTTTCAATTCCGGAAGAATTTCCTGCAGTTTTTTGATATATATGTCAACGTCATGCTGGTTCTGCAGTCTCATAGTATTTTGAATTTATGGACGTTTGTATATAAATTAATGGTTGAGGATCCTTCATCCTTTTAACCAGTAAGTAAATCTCTTAAAAACACGCTTAATTATTTATTTTTTTATTAGGGAAGCTCTAAAGAATTTATATGAGTGTCTTGGAAAGAGAAGAAGATGAAAATTAATTTTTGAGAAGTCCATAATTTTCTTATTATTCTCGATTCTCTTCCTTTTAGTCCTGCTCATCAAGTGTATAGCTCTAAAGTGAATTAGTCCTCTTGAGCGAAGCGAAAAGGACAGCGCACTGCAGAGCCGCAACTCTGCTGGCGAAGAAAAACTCGGAAAGAGAAATTAGGGCTTTATAGTTCAAGCCTCATGAGGTCTTCTGCAAGGATAATTTCGCCTTCAACATAGTCCTTGAGGCGGTGTATTGCTTCTTTTTCGTGCCCTCTCATTTCGGGGTAGAAGTGGGTGAGGCAGATACTTCCTATCTCGTTGTTATAGTCCTCAAGCATTTCAGCCAGAGTACTTGGAGTTGTATGATTTGTTACTTTTGTACCGGCAGGGAATGAACACTCGTGAATAAGAAGGTCAGCTTCAACTGCCAGGTCCATTATATCCCTACAGGGTGCAGTATCTCCTGAGTATACGAATTCTCCGTCTTCTGCAGTCACGCGGTATGCGAGAGTAGGAACACTGTGGTCAGTAGCTGCGCAGGTTATTTCGCAGTCAAATCCCTCAGGCGTGAATTCCTTCCCCGGTGAGAGCTCTATAACGTCCACATCAACTCCATCCAGGATATACTCGTAAGCCCCAAGCACCCTCGAAAACCAGTCTTCTGTCCCGTCGGGCCCATAGACCCTCATATCAGTCTTTCCTCTAAGCCAGTTAGCCTTCAGGAGGGGGATCAGGTCAGCTACATGGTCAAGGTGAAGGTGTGAAAGAAGTACGGTATCAACATTCGTATGTGAGACTCCGGCGTCGGGAAAACGGCTCAGAACGCCGCTTCCGCAGTCAATAAGCAGAGGTTTTTCCTCAAGACTGACAAGTACTCCGGACTGTACCCGACCCTTCTGAGGGATCGCAACTCCAGTGCCAAGAAATGTAATCTCCATAGGGTAAAGAATAAACTTTAAATATTTTAACTTTATTTAAAGCATGTCCGCGTAACAAACTTTTTGCGGCTCAAAACCAGCCAGCTTTTTTCCAGGCGCGAGGGTTGCCCAGCCAGGCCAAAGGCGTCGGACTTAAGATCCGATATCGAAGGATTTCGTGGGTTCGAATCCCACCCCTCGCATCTGTTTCTAGGGTTATAGATATAAGGAAAAAAAGCAACGCATGTGTAAGATTTCTGCACAACCTCTAATTTTAAGAATTTGCCTTAACAAAAAAACTACGATTTTCATAAACTGGATTTAATAAAAAAATCAAATTTTAGTATGTTGTTTTATGAGAGTTTTGCACAACAATTGATTTTTTAGATTTTGTTTAACTTATTTGTTGTTTAACTCAAAAATACAAATTATTTATATCCATTTATTTGAATAATTATCTCGAATTTTTTTTGTATCTATTTGTGTAAAATAAGTGGTTATCAAAAGTAACCTTTCAAAAGATTTCCTGTGCAGATTGTTTTGTTATTTATCACTTGATTTTATTTCAATAATAATGTAAGGGCACAAGAGAAGGAGTAATTTTCTTTAGGCAAATTTTAGTATATGTCCCAAAAAATAGCAGTTAAAGTAAATATAAATAGCATGTTTATTGAAAATAAGTAAAAATTAATATATAAGTTTAATCTTTGAATAAATATATGAATTCTAACCTAGAAACTTTAAAAAGAATAAAAAATAAAATTTGTGTTCTTCACTATTCTTCTTCTGACATGAAAAAGCATCCAGTGAAAATATCTGCCATCACATTATCAGAATATGGTAATGATGAAGCTATAACTTATTCAAGAGCATCTAAAACAGAAGAAGAAATTCTCTCTGCTTTTTTTAAATACGTTGAAGATAATCCAGACAAAATTTATGTTGGTTGGAATTTAAAGAACATTTCGTATGGAACACAGGTTCTTGAAAGAAGATATAAGGAGTTACTAGGAAAAGAACCTCCGATAATTAAGAACGTTTTTGACTTAGATGGAATTATAGAAGAAAGATACGGCAAAAAATACATTGGGCATGAGCCTCAAGGGAAATTGTACAACTTGTTAAGTTTAAATAATGTATCTTGTATTTATTTTTTACAAGGAAAAACTGAGGCTGAATTATACGAAAAAAATGACTTTCGGGAAATAGAAATGTCAAATTCCTGCAAAGTTTTAGGAATAAAAAAAATATTAGAGTTAATATTTGACAATAAACTTAAAACAAACGCAAGTTTATTATGGAAAATAAATTACAAAATTGATAACAGTCAGTTTTTAAAATTCGTAGGATTTTTCTTTGCAGTTGCAGGTTTTTTTATTAGTTTTTTTGGATTAATACTAACCCTATATGCAATGTATAAATAAGCTTCTTACCTTTATTTTCATTGTACAACTTAAGGTTAATTTTTTTGATTTTTTTGTTTTTAACAAATTTCAGTCAAAAGACGGGTTTTCATGATAAAGCGGTTCCAGTTAATATTAATGCTTACTTTATATTTTTTAATAAATTTAAGTTTAATTTTTTAATTTTCTATCAAATTTATG
Organism: Methanosarcina horonobensis HB-1 = JCM 15518; assembly: GCF_000970285.1. NCBI lineage: Archaea > Methanobacteriati > Methanobacteriota > Methanomicrobia > Methanosarcinales > Methanosarcinaceae > Methanosarcina > Methanosarcina horonobensis. The sequence continues at coordinate 2,713,552 of NZ_CP009516.1, forward strand.
CATCACCGCCTTTTTCCTAAAATGCCTTAAATCTAAATAGATATTGTTATTATAACCTGATTTATATAACATTCAAAATTTTTGTACTTTATTTTAAGGATAATGTATAAGTATTATTTTTCAAAATTTTCTCCTTAAAATAAAAGTTTTTTAATAAATAACCTAGATTTTAGGATGTTATTATAATCTCTTACATTTTTTGAAGATATTCTAAATGCTTTTTAATTCATATATTTTTTAAAAACGTCCTTATTCTTGGATTCAAACTATTTAGGAATGTTTTTAAAGAAAAAAATTAAACTTTAGAGCTGTATGTGGAGAGAGGATTTAAAACAACATATTAAACCTATAATTCTCGAAGTTATTATAGGAATTTTTCTAATATTAGTCTCTGTTTTTGTAATTGAGTCATATAACGATAACCTAGAAACAAAACAGGAAATTGATTATCGTTTTGATCAAGCAAATCTTTTTTCCAATACCAAACAACTTGAAAAAGCAATTGAACAATATAACGATATTCTTAAAATATCATATAAAAAATTTCCTTCCGATTATGCAAGGGCTCAAAGTAATCTTGGGCATATATATCAGGATTTAGCTGAGGTTAGAGATAAGGAAAATAATGCTCAAAATGCTATTAACGCATATCAAAAAGCTCTAGAAGTATATACAGTTGAGAAATGTCCTTATAACTATGCACATACTCAAAATCGTCTTGGGAATGCATATAGATGTTTGGCTGAGGTTAGGGATCAAGAAGCAAATGCTCAGAATGCTGTTGATGCATACCAAAAAGCTCTAGAAATATACACGTTAGATAATTATCCACTTGACTACGCCATGGTACAAAATAATCTTGGAAATGCATATATACGTTTAGCTGAAGTCAGAGATAGGAGCAGTAATGTACAAAATGCTATTGATTCCTTTCAAAAAGCTCTAGAAATATACACGTTAGATAATTATCCACTTGACTATGCCATGGTTCAAAGTAATCTTGGAAATGCATATCTGTACTCAGCTGAGGTTAGAGACAAGGAAAAAAATGCTCAAAATGCTATTAATGCATACCAAAAAGCTCTAGAAGTATATACAGTTGAGCAATATCCAGTTGATTATGCGGGGTCTCAAAGCAATCTCGGATATGCATATTCTATTTTGGCTGAGGTTAGAGACAAGGAAAAAAATGCTCAAAAAGCTATTAATGCATACCAAAAAGCTCTAGAAATATATACAGTTGAGAAATTTCCAATTGATTATGCCATGGTTCAAAATCATCTTGGGAATGCATTCGGGTGTTTGGCTGAAGTAAGGGATTATGAGAATAATTCTCTAAATGCTATTAATGCTTTTCAAAAAGCTCTAGAAATATATACTTTAGATAATTATCCACTTGACTATGCCATGGTTCAAAGTAATCTTGGCGACGAATATAGGTGTTTGGCTGAGGTTAGAGATCAAGAATCAAATGCTCAAAATGCTATTTATACTTGTCAAAAAGCTCTAGAAGTATATACAATTGATAAATATCCACTTGACTTTGCAAATACTCAAAATCATCTTGGAAATGCATATAGATGTTTAGCTGAGGTTAGAGATACGGAAAATAATGCTCAAAATGCTATTAATGCATACCAAAAAGCTCTAGAAATCTTTACAATTGAGGAATATCCACTTGACTATGCACATATTCAACATAATCTTGGGAATGCATATAGATGTTTAGCTGAGGTTAGAGACAAGGAAACAAACGGTCAAAAAGCTATTAATGCATACCAAAAAGCTCTAGAAATCTTTACAATTGAGGAATATCCACTTGACTATGCAGAAACTCAAAAGGATCTTGAAACAGCAAAAGGATTTTTTCTTTAAAGATAATTAAGACGTTAGGTATGTTGATTGTTATTTTTTATTTAAGAGTAAAAATATATTATATTTTTCATTTTTTGGCGTTGAAATTTAACTTTTTGTTTTTTTATTTTTCTTATATATTTTATATCGCTTTTACTAATTCCTTTTTTATATTTTTTCGGGTGTTATTGTTAAAGCTTTCTGTTTAATTTCTTCCATATTAACAAAAGTCTGTGACTTGATTATATTCAAAAGGCTGATCTTCAATATTATTAGCTTCCTTTCCAATGTAGATCAGCCCAACAACCCAAACCTGTTTTCTCCCTAAGACTCCAATATCATCCTAGAATGTGTGCTTAAAATTTTGGGTGAGTAAAAACAAAATTAAAACAATAAAACTGCTATAAATTAAAGTATTTTTAGGTTTAAGTGTTCTTCTAACCTTCTTTTATGGTTGTAATAATTAGTTATAAGTTCTGTGGTTTTACATGACGAAAAATAGCTGGGTTTATAAAAGAACACCTTAAGTACTGAGGAAAATATTTTACCGTTTTGGGTTAGATCTAATGATCTCATGGCTTGAGTGCATATTCAAGGTCTTTAAGTTGCTTTTCTATTAGACTTGGAGTTAACTCAAATGTAGGAGGAGGGCGCACTTCAATTTCAAATTGGCTACCTTTGAAATGTTGAATATTGGGTGATGATAAAATAAAAAGTAATATTAGAGTTAGAAACGTTAACTGGGTTGTATTTTCTTTCCAATCGATTGCAGAAAAAAAACTACTCGCGAAAAGCTCGCCAATTTGAGCTGGTAATAAAAGTCCAATTAAAGAAAGTGTAAGTATTATAAATGTAACCCCCTTGAAGAAACGGTTTGTTGGAGAGTACAACCACCATTTCCAAATTGAAGGTCTTATTTTACTATTCCAAATATTATCTAGAGTATCACTAGCCAATTTCTCTATTTTCTTATCTGGAGTTAAACTTTTGCATTTCTTAAGATAATCAATTGCTGTAAAGTAATCATTAATTTTGTAGTAAAAGCATCCTAGAAAATAATAGTTATAAGCTGTAATTGTTGACCTTTCCAATTTGGTTAATAGTGGGTTTATCTTTTCTACCAACTTTACCGTTGATTTCTCGCTCATATCAAAGTAAATTGCAATTTTCTTTATAAGTTTTAGTAAATATATGCCCAAAATTTTTAATCTGCGAGGAACTATCTTTATGTTTGTACTATATTTTTGAGAATAGTAGATATCTACCTTTTCAAGTTCTCTTATGATTGCAAGTATCATATCTTGGTATTTTTTTTCATCCGATGCAAGTTCTGATTCTGCCATTAAATATTTTGCATAAGAATGCCACAGAAGGTATCTTGGGTTTCTTAAATTAACAGAAATAGCTTTTTTAAAATACTCCATTGAAGTGGCATAATCATGTTCTTCAATTTTGATCTTGCCCTTTATACACAAAGAGGCATCATTTTTTTTATCTATTAACAGGGCATTTTCTGCATATTTGGAAGCATTTATTAGATCTCCAAACATCAAATAATATTCAGCTAAAATATAAGATATTTCAGCATCTTGAGGGCTAAGATTTAAGGCTTGTTCTAATACTTGCAAACATTCAGTGTATTCTTTGGCAAAATAAAGGGCTACACCTTTACTTATCCATGCACGAGTATTTTTCGGGGAAAAGGCTATTACTTCATCATATGCTTTTAATGCACGACTGTAAATTCCTAAATAAGTCAGTAAATTGCCTTTGTTAATCCACGCATCCACATTTTCTGGATCAATTTCTATTGCTTTCTTATATGCTTCTAAAGACTTTTCGTATTCTCTCCAGGTCCACAAAATCCAAGCTTTATTAATCCAATCATTTACTTTTTTCGGCTCAATTGTTATTATCTTTTCACGGGCTTCCGAATAACCCTTATACTCTCCCCCCATACTTAATAAAATACGTTCTTTATTGATCCATGCATCTATATTTTCAGGTTCAATTTCGTTTACCTTTCTATATGCTTCCAATGCTTCTTTACATCTTTTAAGATTTTTTAGAATATTTCCTCTTTTAAGCCACAGATCTGCATTTTTGGGTTCAATTGATATTGCTTTATCAAAAGCTTCAAGAGCATCTTCATATCTTTTAAGATAATATAGAGCATTCCCTTTTTTAGACCATACATCTTCATTTTCTGGGTCAATTTCTATCGCTTTATTAAAATCTTCAAGAGCTTTATTATACTCCTTGAGATGAATTAAAACGTGACCTTTATTGACCCATGCTTTTGCATTTTCAGGCTCAATCTTTGTTACCTTTTCAACAGCTTCTAGTGCCTCATTGTATCTTTCAAGGTTATCTAAAATGGCCCCTTTGTTAACCCATGCTTTAGAATTTTCTGGCTCAATTCTTATTGCCTTTTCGTATGCCTCTAAAGCCTCTTCACACCTTCTAAGATAAATTAGAACAATTCCTCTCTGAAGCCAATTATCTACAATTTCGGGGTTTATTTCTATTGACTTATCAATGACTTCTAGAGCCTCTTCGTATCTTTTAAGATCAATAAGAGCACTTCCTTTATTTGTCAAAGGTACCAAATTATCTGGGTCAATTTTTATTGCTTTTTCATACGCCTCAAGAGCCTCTTCATACTTTTTCAGCTCAAAAAGAACATATCCTTTATTGATCCATACATCTACATTTTCTGGGTCTATTTCTATTGCTTTGCTAAAAGCTTTTAGAGCCTCTTCACGCCTTCTAAGAAATATTAGAACAGTTCCTCTCTTAAACCAAGCACCTGCATTTTCAGGTTCAATTAATATTACTTTGTCAAAAGCTTCCAAAGCTTCTTTATATCTTTCAAGGTAAATCAGCGCATATCCTTTATTGAACCAAGCTTTTGCATTTTCTGGCTCAATCAATAGTAACTCGTCAAAAGCTTCCAGTGCTTCTTTATACCTCTTAAGTTCGTTGAGGATATTCCCTTTATTAAACCATGCATCTACATTTTCAGGTTCAATTTCTATTACCTTTATGTATGCAGTTAGGGACTCATCAAACTTTTTGATATGGCTGAGAACAGATCCTTTATAAATCCATGCATTTATATTTTCAGGTTCAGTTTCGATTACCTTTCCATATGCTTCCAGAGATTCCTTATATCTTTTAAGATAAAATAAAACATTTCCTCTATGTATCCGTGCATCTGCATTTTCCGGATCTATTTCTATTGCTTTGTCAAAAGCTTCTAGAGCCTCTTTATATCTTTTAAATTCATATAGAAAATTTCCTTTATAAAGCCAAACAGTTACATTTTCTGAATCTATTTTTGTTGCTTCATCAAAAACTTCAAAAGCCTCATTATATCTTTTTAGAGTACTTAAAATAATCCCTTTCTGTAGATGCAAGTTTACATTTCTTGGTTCAATTTCTGTTTGCTTTTCAATTACGTTAAGAAATTCTTCAAACTTTTTAAGAGAGAGTAGAATTTTCCCTTTACTAGCCAATATTTCTTTATTTTCAGGATCAATTTCTATCGCTTTGTCAAATGCTTCCAGAGCTTTTTCGTATCTTCGAAGGTCTTCTAGAATACACCCTTTATTGATCCATGTTCGTACATTTTCAGGGTCAATTTTTATTGCCTCTTCATACGCTTCAAGAGCTTCTTCATACCTTTTGAGATAAAAAAGAACATACCCTTTATTGTTCCATATATCTACATTTTCTGGGTCTATTTCTATTGCTTTGCTAAAAGCTTTTAAAGCCTCTTCTAATCTTTTAAGGTATATTAGAACAATCCCTTTTTTGAACCATATCTCCGAATTTTTAGGCTCAATTAATAGTGCTTTTTCAATTGCTTCAAGAGATTCTCTATACTCCATCTGAAGTAACAATATATCTGCTCTATTAATCCATGTAGTTACGGTTTCTGGTTCATCATAGTCCATATAACTATTTTAGTTAAAATTAATAGATATCAAACTTTCGAAATTTAGTTTTTAGCTCGTGATAAACATCAGATGATTAAAACTAAACTCTATATAATTTTTAATTATAGATAGTTAACATTTTATGGGAAAAAGAAAACTTATTCCTTGAATTTTCTCTTTTTTACGTTATATTGTCTAAAATATAATATATAGTCGAATTTGGAAGAGAACTAACAAGATATAAATATCGTTGTTTAACTTCAATGTTGTTTAACTCAAAATTAGGAAATTCTTGGTTTTAACGCTTATTCCATTTACAAACTGTTCTTTTTGATTACAAGAATTCATGAATAACTTGTCTTGAATTTTTTGGAAAAACAATTCTTTAAAAAATGTTAAAAAGCTTTGAAAAAAAACATTTATTTTTCGCTAACTCCCTTAACTTTAGAACTTAAAACTTTTAAACCTTAACCTGCCCCCCAGAAACTAAGTTTTCCCAAGCTTTAACTCTCTCTAAAACATGGCTGTTGAGCGTGAAAGGCTTATCATTTTTGGCATTTTGCTTCATGTAATGTAAAGTTCCTTTGGAAAAACCTAGTTTTTTCCAATCAACATAAGAAATGTTAAGGATTTTTTGCCTTATTTCTTGAGAATCAACCCTAAAAACCCCAAACTCAGGATTAACAAATTCAAGTCTTTTGGTTTTTCCTGTTAAATAATGGCTTAACTCCCTGGTTTTTAAAAGTAAAACAGACCCCCAGGTTGTTTGTTTATTATCATAACTCACAGTTTTGTTTAACATATTAGAAAACTCATTAACTATTTTTTTGGCCCCAGAGCTTCTTAATTTTAAATTATAACTGTCAGTTATAATAAAATCTTTCTTATCCATCGTGTTATTTTCTATTAGGTTGATAACAGCCAGATCCACAAGGAATCTAAAAGGCTCCTGAAGGTCATAGGCTAAACTGTTCTTGCTAGGGTTCATTTCGTGTAAAAACCCTACATGAGGATCTAACCCGACTGAATTAATGGCTCTCAAGCATTCAGCTTCAAGCAAAGCATAGCCATAATTAAGCATGGTGTTTACCATATCTCCTGAACCCATAGGCCTTCTATACTGATCTATTCTTGAACAGAACTCATACTTTTCTGGGATTGCTTTTGAAAACTCATTCCAGTATCTCCAGGCCAAACCCCCTTCAACTCCCATAATTTCTTTAACGGCCTTGACTCTTTCTAATTTTTTGAGTTCATCTGATACATCAAAATTAATTTCGGGATATCTTAATTTAAGATAATCAAGGACTGCCTGAGATTTTTTAAATTTGGCTTCGATGAACTTTTTTGCGATCTCAACCCTTTTTTCCTGATCTTCAAAAGCATGGTACTGAGCGAATTTTGTTTTCACATTGGTACTTTCAGGAGGAAGCATTGTTGTCAAAAGCTTACCATCCCAATTAAGAATGGAAATCTGAACATTGTGCTTAATCAGCCATCGAATAGCATCTAAGGTAAGATTTCCTTTTCTGCCATAAATGATAATACTATCAATGTCTATCCTTTTTGGAAAGAAAACATATTCTTTAGGCTCTTCACATGTTGAGGACCTGCCTTCTTTAATGTAAAGCTTACCCCCATCAACACGCATATCTATGCCATACCCATCCAATAACAGAAGTTTCATTTTTAACCCCCCATGTCTTTGTATTGGGCCAAAAAATTTAAGCATTTTTACTTTATTTTTTATCCCAATATTTTTTGAGCCCACCCATATTTGGTTTTTCGCCTGTCTCGCAAGGTCCAGACTTAAAAAGTTCATCCATTTCTTTTTGTGTTTCAGGTACCTCCTCGGCCCAGTCTCTAAGGTCAGCAAGAATATCTGCGGTTTCTGTGTCTCCTTCTCTTCTCAGACTATTTTCCAAGTTAAATAATTTTATTTTTGATTTTTTAATGACCTTAGCTGTAGTCCAATCAAAATAGTCATTTTTAAATTCTGATAAATTACCTACTTCACAATCTTTAATCAACTGTTCAATAACAGCATTATCATCATAATCTCCAAGAAGCCGGATAGCGTAAGTTCTTATCATTGTATGTTTTTTATGTCCTTCAGGATATCTTTCTAATACTTTCTTTAATTTTTCCACCAAATCCTCTTTATTTTGTGGTTTAATTTCCTTTTTCGTAATATATTCATGAAGAATACGCAAAAAACCTTCAACTAATTCAGCATCTTCAGTATCTAATTTCGATGCCAAAGCATCAAGTTGATTTGGAAGCAAAATATATCTTTTGCAACGGTTTATTTCACGTAAAATCATTTTTTTATCAAGATCATCCCCTTTAATGTGACTATCAATTATCTTATCTAATTCGCCATCCCTCTCGATAGTTTCTTTTAGAACAAGGTATTTGGCTCGGCCATCTTTTTTCTGTCCATCTGTGATCTTTATCCCATACTTTTTGAGTTGCTTTTCTGTTAAAGCGGCAATTATACCGTCTTTTTTTAACTTTTGAATTCTTCTCTGAATTGTTCTCTTACCTTTCTTGTTCTCTTCATTCACCTTGAAATCTATTTCCTTACTCTCACTTTTCTTAGAATCTTCTTTTACGATTCCGTTATTCTCGGCGTTTGTATCTTCATTAAACTTTTTATCTTCTTTACTCTCACGCTTCTTTGGGCCCTCTCTTGCAAAATTGGCAATAATCTCTATAGACTGCACATAGGGCCTTCCCCTCATGAAATTTACAATTTGAGTGTCAGTATCTGCGTCATTTTCGTTCATTATTTGCCTTCTATATAAATGAATGATGTCATAATTGATGTATAATTAGATGACATCGTATATATAACATTTTACCTTTTTAGTAGTTGATGACTAAGAAAAAAACCAAACACAGAATTGTGATAACAATTCCTCCTTACCTTAAGAGGAAACTTGCACAGAAAGCAGAAGAATTCGGTTGCTCTCAAGCTGAAGTCCTGAGAACTTCTTTTATCAGGCTCCTGGAGGCTGATAAATGAGTCGGCCAAGGTTCTCCAAAGACCATAGAACATACGGTGGATGGAAGAAAGCACAGCCCAGAGATTCAAAGTATGCTAAGGAAATCATCCGAAAACATGAGTATTTTCCTGACAGAAGCCTGAGTCAGCTTAGAAAAGCCAGGATAGAAGATTATGAATTAAGCAAACGTGCTTGGGACAGTCTTTCAGATCAGGAGAAGACAGATAGGCTACTATCTCTCGAAGTTTTAAGGGGACTGCGAAAAGGAGAAAACCTTTCTTCTGTACTTGAAAAAATGGGCTTAAGAACAGAATTTGCACTCAAACATCTTGGAAAGAACCTGTACAAATCAGGAGGAACTTGGAAGGTTACAAAAACAGATTCAATTCAGGCAGAAATGAGGATCTATTCCACTGAAGGCCTGATAAGTATTGTAACGGCTAATTCAAAGGATAGATCCTTACTCGCTCAATATCCTAACAGGGTAACTAGAGCGTTAAAAAACAATGATCCTTCAATACTTGACAAATTCAAAGATTTAAAAATCATTGATGCTAACGGCAAAGAACATAGGTTTGAAACAGATCTCCAGGCCCTTTATGAGATCATGGAAGCTCAAGAAGAGCCCGAATTTCAGGAACTTTATGTACACTAAATAGGTGAAAACATGAGTAAAGAAATTTATCAAAAATGTGTAAGAGAAGATATAAGGAATGGAATATCGGTTCCTCGTTGTGTAATGTGTGGAGAAGAAGATCAAGTTGTATTAGAGAAACATCACAATTTTACAAGAAATGCTTCCGAAGAGATAGTATTACTCTGTAAAAACTGTCATGCCAAAATCACCAACGAACAAAACAAAGTAAGCCCTAAATCCAGGTCAACAGATGCTTCATATCTTGAAAAGATTGCTTATCAGCTAGTTACCATTGGAGCCATGTTAAGGGATACTGGAAAACAGTTAATCAAAATTGGCCACGAGTTGATACATTATGTCCAAAATTGTAGTTCGAAGCTTTACTAAAAAAGTTAAAAAGCCTAAGGGACCTAAAATTTATGGACCTCTAAAACATTCAAGAATAATGGCCTTTGACACTGAAACTGTACCAGACGAAAAACAAAATCTTAAAATTGGGTCCTTTAAGATTTCGCAGGATGGCTATTATTACAAGGGCTTATTTTATGATCCTTCTGCTTTGAATGAAAGGGAAATAAGCATTATAGAAAAATACGCTAGGGAGCACGATATAGATCTTTATCTCAGGGATGAGTTTGTAGACAATGTATTCTATCCAGAAGTATTCTCGAACCATACTCTCTGTATAGGATTTAACTTACCTTTTGACCTTAGCAGGATAGCAAAAAGATCAGGAGATTCAAGAGGAAGAAATAGGGGAGGATTTACCCTCTCCCTTTCAGATAACCCTTTCAATCCATCCATAAAAATCAAAAAGCTTGGAGAAGCCTACAGCTTCAGTTTTTCAAGAACCAAGCAGAACAAAGGAGAGAATTATTTCAAAGGGTACTTCCTCGATGTTCAAAATTTTGCTGAAGTTCTCCTTAAAGAAGATCGGATTTCTCTGGAAGAAGCTGCAAAGAGGCTTAACACTCCTACACAGAAGATGAAAGGGGTTGAGCATGGAAAAGTCACTGAAAAATACATTGAGTACAACATTATAGACGTTCAAGTTACTTGTGAAGTATATGAGGCACTTGTTAAGGAGCTTGAGGTTTATCAGATTGACATACCTCCAACGGAAATCTATAGCTCTGCTTCCATTGGAAAACATGCTCTTGAGCAGTTAGGAGTAAAACCATTCCGGGAAATTAACCCAGACTTTCCGGAGCAAGTTATTGGACATATAATGACCTCTTATATTGGGGGAAGAACTGAATGTAAGATCAGAAAAGTACCAACAAAGGTTACAGTTCTTGATTTTACAAGCATGTATCCTACAGTTATAATGTTAATGGGAATCTGGAAATATATCACAGCTGAAAGTTTGGAGATCCAGGAGGTTACAGACGAAACCATAGAGCTCCTTTCAAACCTGAAACTTTCAGACCTACAGAATCAGGATATATGGAAAAAACTTGTAGTCATGGTTAAAATTCAACCAGATGAAGATATTTTGCCTGTTAGGAGGGACTACAAAGAGGATAATTCAGTGTATAACGTAGGAGTGAATTATCTAACTTCCAGTTATGAAATGTGGTATTCGTTGCCTGATATTGTAGGGTCCTATCTTTTGACTGGTAAGGTTCCCAAGATCATAGAAGCTGTGAAATTTGTTCCTGAAGGAGTACAGAAGGAATTAAGGAAATCCAAGATTCTTGGAACTGATATTGATCCAAAAAAAGATAATGCTGTCCAGATCCTTGTAGAAGAAAGGCAGAAGATTAAGGAGAAATTAAAGAGTATAGATAAAAATCACCCTGAGTATCAGCATTTATCGAGCAGAGCCCAGGCTATGAAGATCCTTGTAAATGCTCTAGGCTATGGCATCTTCATTGAGCTTAATCCCGAAGATCAAAAAAGTGATCTTGAGGTTTATGGGCTTAAGAAATTTGTTACTAAGGAAAACAGATATGAAGAGCCAGGGAAGTATTTTCATCCTCTTCTCGGAGCTATGATAACTTCAGGAGCCAGGCTTTTCTTAACAATGGCTGAAGCCAGATTAAAAGAGCTTGGAACTATTCACGCTTACATGGATACTGATTCGGTGTTCGTGCCTCCTGAAAAAGCTCAAAAGATTGTGGATTTCTTTCAGCCACTTAACCCATATAGTGTCAATATTCCATTACTTAAGCCTGAAAAAGAAAATCTCTGGTTTTATGGGATCTCTTCTAAAAGATATGCTCTGTACTATTATGAGAATGAGAAAATTAGCTTTATGGAAAAAAGATCTTACATGCTTCATGGGCTTGGACATTTAACAAACCCTTTCCATAAAGTAGTTAAGGATTGGCATGGTGAAATCTGGCAAGATATACTTAAACTGCATTATGGTCAAACAACTGAAGATGACATTGAAGAGAAGTATTCTAGCTTTTCTGCAATCTCTCAGCTTACAGTTACCACTTCCAATGTATTGAGAAAATTCAAGAAACTGAATAAGGGAAAGCCCTGGAAAGAGCAGATTAAGCCTTTTAACTTCTGCCTTGTAGGCACTCACGCATTTGAAGAAAATGGTAAGGTCGTCAAGCCTTTAGCCCCTTTCACTAAAAATTCTCAGAAGATAGTACATGAACCATTTATTGATTATGAAACAGGAAAAATCAAACAAGGTTCCCAGTATTTTAAGGCTCTAAGTAGAACCATCTTACAGTATATTGAGCATCCAGAAAGCAAATTTGATGGTGATATTGGAGTTTTAGAGAGAAAACACATTCAGGCTACTGGTCTGATCTACATTGGAAAGGAAGCCAATAATATTGAGGATCAACCTTTGGATGTAACTAAGCCACAGGTTTTCAACAATATGGAAGAGGTTAAGGAGGCAATTCTACCAATAACCCCTGAAGAAGCCAGAAAGAAAGGAGTTAAGCATAGGAGTACATTGAAGAGGGTGAAAGATAGGATTAAGAAAAAGGGAACTATAAATTTGAAAACAAAAGCGGTAAAGAAACTTCTGAATGCTAAATAAATTAGTTAATATCCGGATTTAAAAACAAAACAAATTAAATTAGAGAAATCAGGTACAATATGCGAAGGGTAATATAATCCCTTCAAATTTTTATCAAATAGCAAATTCTATCTAAACTATGCCAAAAGTTATAAGCCTATCACTATTTAAACCGATAGAATTAATGGAGTAATTCAATAAAATGTCTATACAAGATGTGGCTAGAGAGCAAATAGAAACCACCAAAAAGGTTTATCTTCTAAGTCCTGAACGTATGTTTTCCGAATATAACGGTGAAAAAGAAAATGTAAAAAATTATAATGGACGCCAGTTACTTGAAATGATTCAAAATGCAGAAGATGCGGCCATTGAAGCAAAAGGAGAGAAGAAGGTACTAATTAAACTTCAAGAAAACCAACTAACCATAGCAAATACAGGTTATCCTTTTTCAAATGACGGCTTGATTTCCATTTTCCATAGTCATCTTAGTCCAAAACAGGCACAAAAAGATCAAATTGGGAATAAAGGTTTAGGGTTTAGGTCTATTTTAAGTTGGGCGAATAAAGTAACCATTAAAAGCCACGATTTATGTGTAGCATTTTCGAAGGAGTACAGCAAAAAAGTTTTAGATGACTTGTTAAGAAATCCTGAGTTTGCAAATAAATGTAATAAATTTAATGAGCGAACTAAGGAAGCACCAATTCCTACTTTAGCTTGTCCGGAAGTAATTACAGCTGACACCAACAAATATGTAGCCTATTCAGAATTTGACACCATCATCCAAATAGATTTGAAAGAAACAGCTCTAAAAGAAGTAAATCAACAAATTGAAAAAGATATAGATGGAGAAGTATTGATATTTCTGAATCATCTTGAAAGAATAGAATTGAATATTAACGGCGCTATCACAATATATGATAAAAAGATTTTTGGTTCGTTGGTTAGACTTACAACAATAAAAAACAGCGACACACCAATTATACGGTTTTGGAATATTAACACACAAAGTGGCAAGTTTGAAGACTTAGATAGAGATTACCAATTAAGTGTAGCGTGGAAAGATGAACTGGATGATAAAAAGGATATTGTTTACTCTTACTTCCGAACTAAAGTCCCATTTCATTTTTCAGGCATATTACACGGCACATTTGACTTAAATGCTGATCGTAATGACATTATCACTGATGAAGAAGGGTACAATCAAAGATTAATAGATTTAATACCCGATTTAATAGCAGATACGGCTGAAAAAATCGCAAAAAAAGAAACACAAGTAAATTATAAGGCAAGAAGTTTTACGATTTTCGAAAATAATGCTTTACCAAAAATTATACAGGAATCAGGCTTTGAAAATAAACTCAAAGATGCACTATATACTAAAGAAATATTTCCAACCATTTCCAATAAGTATATTTCATTAAAGGATAAGCCTGTATATTTCGAGTACGGCCATGACGTTTTCGCAAAACTCCTCCCAAAAGATGTTTTTCCAAACATACTAGTATTCTGCAACGAAGAAAAAATTAGGAAATACTTGCCTAAATTTAAAAATGATACCCATGCCTTTCAATCATTATGCAGTGCAATATCTGCAAAAAGAAAAGAGTATTCAATGGAAGAAAATGCTTTATTAATTAAGGTATTTACTGAACTTTTTGATACAGTTAAAGACAGTGATTCATGCTTATTTTTTGATTCGGAGTTTAATCCATTACCATTTAATAATAATATTTTCTTACCTCCTAAAGGAAATGAATATGTGTTGCCACCAGAGATTGGCATTCAAATAATTCATCCTGAGCTTGCCAAAAAATTGGAAAAGGCGTTAGTAGCTAATAGTTATGAATCGTTATCATCTAAACTCTATAAGTTTCAAATAAAAACATTTGATTTCACTACAACTGTTAAGCTATTGATAAGTCATTACTATTCCAAAAATCCCAATAAAGCGGAAATTGAAGACATAAAAAAACTAAACCAAATCATTTTTAGGTTATATCAAAGAGAAAAGTCACAATCAACAAATTGGCAAGGACCAGTAGTTCCGTTAATTAATAAAAATAATAAAATTGAACTTGCTAACAAGCTGTATTTTGGAAAAGAATATGGAAATATCACGACAGAAGCAATTTATAATTACAATAAAAGTAAGTTAGTTAATTCGCCAAAAGGATATGGGATTGATGAGAGTGACTTCAAAACATGGAATTTTTATTTGAAATGGCTTGGAGTTGCTGAGTTTCCACGAAAAATACAAGTAGAAGGTACAGAAGAATTTGCTGAATATGCCATGAAGCATTATAATTTTAAAGACCCAATAGACGGTCAATACTTTAAGGATTTTAGTGAATTTAAAAATAATCTAACCTTATATTCTGAAATAAAGGTCACTAGTGTTGATGACTTAGATTTAATTTTAATAAATAACAGTAGCGAAAATATACTTTCATGGTTAAATTCAGACAGTGAATTATTGAGACAGATTGACAAAGATGAAGAGAGTCCGACAAGTAAAATTTCCTTCTTTTTATACAGAAAGATAAACATTAGGATCCTCCAAGGGCTTAAATTTAGAAATTTCTTAAAATGGAAACTGTCAAATACTGCCTGGTTAAACACAAAAAGTGGAGTTAAACAATCTCCTCGCTTATGCACTACATCGGCTACTATAGCAGATGAACTTAGCCCATTCATTGAAAAACCTAATGTTGATTTTGATGCTACAATCTTTAGAGGCAATAAGATCAGACGTGACAAAATAGATTATCTGTTGAACTTGGTAGGAGTCAATAAAACTATCTCTTCATTCTCAACAAATACACTTTACTCAATTTTATTAAAACTTCCTGAAAATGATCCAGAAGGAAAAAAAGCAAAGTCTTTCTATCGGGAGTTATCGGCAAATTATGAAGAGAAGAATTTGGATACCACCGATGATGAGTATAAAAATTTTTTATCAAGAGGTCTGGTCTTTTGTAAAAAGGAAGGAAAAAATAGTTACGAAAAAGCAAGTAATGTATTTTACGTAAATAACAAAAGGTACGGCGAAAGTATTACAAAACAATTCTTCACCCTTGAAGCTGATCGCAGAAGAGGGATAAGAAAGATTGAAAAAATCTTTGGTGTGAAGCCGCTTAAAGGTTTAGAATTAAATTTAACTGGTCAACCAAACTTTCACAACTTGAATAGCAGATTTGAACAGGAAATTGAAGCATTTAAGCCTTATGTGTATATTTATAGGCAACATTTAGATAGTACAAGAAGAGAAAAAAATCTTATAAAAGATGTGAAGTTTAAATTAGTAAACACATTAAATATCTCATTAGAGCTAGAAAATAAAAGTTTGGAGATTAAGTTATCAGATTATGAATATTTTTACCAACATGACACTAATACTTTTTTTATAAAAACTCCCATATATTTGGATACAGAAAAGGAACTAAAAAATGATATAAACTTTTGCTCTGCTATAGCTGAAGCATTTTCAGCCTTGATTGATGTAGATGCACAAAGACAGCAAATAAGAGAGCTGTTTTCAAACTCCTCAACTAACAGGGATGACATTATCCGTGAAGAATTTGATGACAGGCATCTTGAAAAACTAATATCAGCTAAAGATAAGCTAGGCATAACAAATGATACAAAATGGAATTTTTGGAAGTCTTTTGTAAAATGCTTCCCTTCTAAAAAAATTAATCTATCATGTGACGCTGACGAAATTTTGTTAGAAGAGTTAAAACGCCTTTTCCCCGACAATAGCGAACAAATAATTATAGCAATGGATAAGATTAACTATGATAACTATAACGAAGAAAAATCGTTACGTTTAATAATCGAACTATTGAAAAAAACCGGTTTATCCATTGATGATTTTAATGAATATGTTTATCCTTCGATTGATATTTCTGAAATATATGAGCTCGATTTTAAAAGGATAAAAGATAGCAAGAAAAAAGAATTTAAGCAAGTTTTTTATTCAAGTTTTATAGACTCTGAAAAAGACAAAATGGAATTTTTAGACGGAATAAATAAATACGATTCAATTAAAGGGTACTCTAGAAACACAATTGATTATAATGTTGAAGAAGACCTAGTTTCAAGAGTGAAAGATCTATTTCAGCTCGATTTGCTTAATGTAAAATCTGATTTAGATATCGAATCTATATATTTTAACAATAAAACTAAATACGAAAAAAGAGTTGAGGAAGAGCAAATTTCTAAAGAGCTTGGTAGTCGCTTTCTCTATGAAAATTCAAATTTAGAAAGCTTACTATATTTTAAAGACGAAATCGAGAACCTGATAATACGTCTTAAAGAATGGACTCCAGTATCTAGCAGTACTAGTTCATCTAAGAGCAATAATGGATTGGAAAAAAATAATAGTTTAATAATTGGTGATACTACCTTTCTTTATAACGATTATTGTGAGTTATCTCATCAATTAAAAACTGGTTTCGACAATGGCAATTTTCAAATAAATCTCTCAAAAGTTGAGATTAAAAAAGCTGATATTTCTGATCGAAAAAATGGAAAAGGCAATTATTTAATGAATTATTCCAAAACCACCAAAAAGCAAAAAGAAGGCCTAGGTTTTTTGGGTGAATTCTTGGTCTATAATTACCTCCGCAAAACAATAAGCATTAAGGAAAATGTCAAATGGGTTTCCGAGTATGCAAAAGTAGCCGAAATAAATTTGGATGGAAAAGATGGTAAAGGATATGATATTGAATATATACCAGATGGTGAAGAATACCCAAAATATGTAGAGGTCAAAGTAGTAGGAAAGGACAACGCTTTTCATATTACTTCAACTGAAATTATAGAAGGGGAGAAACTGGGAGGACGTTATGAAATATTTATGGTTAGAAACATAACCGATCATGAAAATATTTCGATTGAAGTTATTCAAGGCCCATTTGATTATAAAGGTCAAGAAAGCTTTAATGATAATAAACTATTCACGGTACTAAATGACAGCTTTATATTGAAATTTGAAAAAACAGATGAAAATAACAAGAAAATCTTATCATCTTCATTTAAGTAAATTTATATGTAATTTTAAAATTTAGCATTATACTAGAATAAACACTTAGAAAATTGTGCTGTAAGTTTATTACAAATACATACTAAAAGTTTAACTTATTTTTAGTCAGATTGTATAACGATTTATCATGTTACTTTACCAAAACGTAATATTACTTTTTTATAGTCTATAAAAAAATTAATTTTTCATTAAAATACCATAACAAAAAAAATGCTTTTTGGTTGAGGCTACTTTAGGATAGAATTGGTTGTGCGTTATTTATACAAAATAGCGTTGCTTTTTTTCCTTATATCTATAACCCCGCATCTGTTTCTAAAATCCTGTTTCTTTATAGATAACATCAAGTCAATACTCCTTTAGTGAGTAATTCCAAAACCAGATTTTTTAATTAGTGGTTTTGTATACTGCAGTGCATTAGATCACGTTTATCAGCTATGAACGAAATAGTATGACAATATTTAACCAAATTCTTTTAGTATGTAATAGGAAAAATTTTAGTGTTATGTTATTTCCTCAATATTCACAAAAATCAATGTCATTTGGCTTTTGTATCCAAAAAAATTACAGACTTTGCATCATAAAATATAGTATCTTTATGTGCTAAATTACCAGAAAAGGTTGAGTTTATTAAATGACTAATATTAACTCTTTCATGAGGTCATTTTAATCTGATTAGTTCAAATGCAAAAAAATGCGTTTTATCCAGTACCACCCGTAACAATAAACTCAAGATATAATCAGGAAGACTAGTGAATAGTTAGACTAATCAGATAATTTGGCAACAGACGGGAGTAACCAAGTGGTTAACGGTGTGCGACTCAAAATCTTATTGCGCAGGCGTTAAGGGATTAGAATTCCTTCTCCCGCACCAAAACATAATAATCTTTTCTATTACTGTCTATTCTGCTTTTTGCTCAATATCTCATATCCTATTTGGGTATATTCTAGCCAAATTCTGATCAATTTCTGTATTAATTACTTCATATGTTTGAGGCCTCAATTTTAATTTCTTATGAATTCAAAGATTCTAAATTGAAACTAAGTTTTGAAGACTGAGAACAGAAGAACCAAGGACAAATATATATGGATTTTCAGATATTTTCACATTAAATTACTCTCTAGAGATTCCTCATTATAAAAAAATATTGATTTTTGTTTTAAAGTGGATACATTTCCAAAATTTCTAAATACCAGTTGATCAAACCTCAATCGGTAAGTTCTCCCTTATAACCCACTTCTTCAAATGCCGCAGCTCAGAAGAAACATAAAAAGCTGAAAAATAACTAAGTTTTTTCACCATACTTATTGTAATAAATATTTATTGGTAGCTATATCTTATTTTAAGAAAGTTATAAGTTAAAGTTGAATAAATTAAGCTTTAAAACTCTTTCTTTTCTGTTCAATTTTGTTATATAAATTAGCTAATTTATTTTCATCACTCTTTTTTAATATTAACAAGTTCATAGGTTGTATGTGAATTTATAGGAGTCTCCCGATAGAGCTTTTCTAATCCAATTTCTTCATACAGATCAGAATAATCTGTTTTTACTATTTCCTTTGTGTCGTATTCTGATTTGACTAAAAATCCACCTTTTAGGTCTACCCAACTCTCCCCCAATGTATTTCCAGTTGTGTTTACATAAATAGTTTTATTTAAGGCCATTGTTGCCGTATTTAATGTGAAATTTGTATCACTTTTGATACCGATACAATCAAAATATTTTGCATCGAGATAAATTGTTTTTAGACCTAAACATTCGTACTTAGTCACATAAGTCAAATTATAATTAGTTGATCCTTCATCTGATGTATAATTACCAAATTTATCAAGAGCTGTTATCCAAGTATCATCTTTTTTAATTTCTTTCTCAGGGTATGTCAATGTGTTTGGTAACTCTGAATGTATTATTGGTATCGTCGAGTTTTTAGAGCTTAATTCCATAGAACTTCCATGAGATGTCATGTTTATATAATAGGAATCTTCAGTTTTATTTCCATTTATCGTGGCAGTTGATATTGCTTGAATAGTGATATGGTTTTTTCCAACATCTGAAACTAAAATGTCTATGTTTTCTGAGATTGTATTTTTTGGCTTTTCGATTGAAGATACGCTTTTGTAGTTGAATTTGTCACCTTTCTCAAAGTTATATGTTAGATTATAACTAGTTTGTGGGCTTTTTTGAGTATTAACAGTGTAAGCAGCTCCCACTAACGATATTAGAATTACTACTGCGAGTACAAAGATTTTTAAGTTCATAAACATCACATCGATATCATAGATTTTAAATGCTTAATATAATCTAATGTAAAAACTATAAGCACTGCAAGACCCAATACCGCAAAATACTGGTTTTGTATGAGAATTGCCTGCACAAAAACTGCTAAAACAATACATAAACCAGCCGCAAATCGTAGTATAGGCAGATCTTTTTTTGCACGCATTTTGATAGACGAAAATAATGCTGCAAAGCTCATCAATATGATAGCAGTAGAGTAATTGCTTTTATATATAAGAAAGTCTAATATACCAAATGACATCAGTAAAAAAGAAAGAATGAGGCAAATATTACCCCATTTTTTCATATTAACCCTCGTATTTTGTACATTATCAACTTTTGGCATAGATTTCACCCATTATCTGCAAATATTGTTATACGAGTTACAAGCGGTAGAATATCCTGCTGCACAGGCACAATCATAGCAAGGGCATAAAGCTATAGTTGCTGCAGCTACTATGCAGGCTACGCAAGTGGCTCCCATAGTAAGAACTCCCGAGCTTACACAAACTCCAGTACAACCAATGCCACCGCCTACAATTATTGCAAGACATTCAGCACATGACCAAGCTCCTGTCACTACTAATGTCTCGTCAGTCTTCGTATTGTAGGCATAACTTATCTCTTTAGTCTCGTAATTAGATGATTCAAATTGAAGTGTAACAACCTGAATATCAGTTACAGACCCATCTTTTAATGTTACAGGTAAAGTATACGCTTCGATGTTTTTTTGCTTAAATCCTTCTTTTTCCAATTCTTCTCTATATTTTTTGACTTGGTCATTTTCTTGAGCTGTCTTAATCAGTTTATCCTTATCTTCGTTTGTTAGTTCTACAGGCTTCCCAACACTTGAGTCATTCCCACAACTTGTTCCTGGTGGGCACGCTAACACAGGCATAGTCAATACCATACCTATAATAAGAGTTGTCATGACAAGCCCGCTTATTCTTTTAGCTTTGCTATTTAATGTCACCTAGTATCACCTCTAATTCGTTTAAGAGGCAAGAAGCAAATATTTAAATAATTTTTAGATTATATGTTTCTTGCCTCTTGGCATGTGGAGTTTAAACTTAGTTTTGGTTTCAGAAGAGATTGTTTAACTCCACAGATAAATTTAACACCACATCATATAAAACTTTCTTATGTTTGGCTTAAATGAACTGTTCAAGAGTTTTTCCAAACTCATGACTATTCTCCAATCTTTAAACATCGAGAAGTTTGCCAATAAAATTATATAGTTGATTTTACCTTAACAGGTTTAACTAGTGGATGCTTTTTTCCTAAAAAAGAAATATGTTCTACAGTCAATTTAAAGCATTATCCAGAAACCAAGTAATATAAGCACAAATCCGCTGATTTTCTTCAGATACACTTTATATGAACGGATCTGTTTGGACAAAGTATAGCCCCCTATCATGCCAATCCCAATAAAAGGCGTCAATACACCTCCGCTGAAAGCAAGCAATAGAGCCAGATCATTAACCGTCCCGTTTGTAATAGTCTTGTTGAGCAGCACAAGGAGCATTGGAGCAGTGCAGGGAACTTTTACAAACGAAAACAATATCCCAAGAAAGAAAACTCCACTCAGAGTGCCTGCATACTTCCTGGCAGAACTCTGAAAATAATTATCCAGAACTAGAGGAGATTTTAAGACCCCCAGAAGGTTTAAGCCAATGAGAATTACAACGATGCCTGTAACAAAAGAAAAGCTTTCCAAATCGGGAATTGACTTTCGGAATGAAAGCAGACATAAGCCCAATAATAAGTAAGAACCCACCAGCCCTAATCCAAACACTGTTGAACGTACCATTCCACTTTTCGCACTATTGCTCGTCCCTGCAGTAAAGCTTAAAAGAAATCCAAGTATGGCCATCAGGCAGGGTGAAAAACCTGCAAAAAGTCCGAGAGAATAGGCAAATGGCAAATTCAGGTTTGTGTTTATATACTCGATTTCCTGTTCTTTTCTCGTTACCTCTTCTGTAGTATATTCAGTAATATTTTCCTCTTCCACAAGATATTCATCAATTAAAGTTTTTAACTTTTCTTCAGTAATTTCTTCTTTGGGAATTTTTGTTTCATTGTTTATCACAATAGCCGGGACTTCAAGAAAACCATATTTATTCCATTGATTAAAACCATCAGCAGTACTAGTTTCGGTTTCTGATATAACAATAGTATTATTATATTGAGCTTCTATTCGATCGACAATTGGATCGGTTATCTCGCAATCATGGCAACCTTTTTGATGAAAGTATTGGATTGAGATAGGTTCTGCGCAGGCTATTGGTATAGAAAAGATAACTAGCCAAGAAATGCACATAATACATATTATATCAGGTACAGCCTTCATAATAATCTCCCTAAGTTATACTTTTTACCCCTGACCACTTATTTTGACAATCTAGGTGCCTCAACTGTCTCACTTTTTTGCAATAAACCAAAATCCAAAAAATCTACTTATAATATAAACTAAATATTTCTATATGCCAACAGCATTCTGCCAACAGCGTCTAAAACATTAAACAGTTTCCGAATAGATTCCTAAGTTTATTTTCTCTTTACCTTTAAATGTAGTTTTAATTTTTTCAAAAATTAAGTATTCTCTTCAAATTCTAGGGTGATTTTTTCAACCTGAAAAATATGCAACGTTTTGTAATACCGCTAGAACGTTGAACACGTCGTACAAGACTGTTTTTAGACTTAATCGAATCTTAAATTTTCAGCAAATATGTGAAATTTACTTCTACCATACAAGTTGAGGTAGTGGTTGCGAGTAATTGAAAAACATATACATAAACACTCTCTGTATTTTTCATAACAATGGATATACTTGATTTTTTCTGAATTTATCAATAACTCAAGTACATCCAACAATTTGAAGAGGATATAAATTTAACAATTACTTAGCCACTTAATTAATAAACAAAATACTATTACTTGTCTTAATTTATTGAGATGTTCGTCCTTATATAAATAAGTTTCATTAATTAATATAATTTAGTCTCTTGTTTGTATTTGATTTCTTTAAGGTCTTCAAGGTATTTTACACAACATAAGTAGTTTTCAGTTTACATTTTCATCATTCTTTAAATGATCATTTATTTTTCTTCTGCGTTTTCAAAGTCTACAATAAATTTCCCAGTTTTTAGATCAATGACCCATAAAACCTTAGTTTTTCCTTTTGTAACATCAATCCCCCTAAGAAATAATAAATTCCTTGGAACAGTTGTTACAAAGGAATTTGAATTACCTCTTTTAGAGAGTGAGGTTTTTATTTTCATTTTATTTTTCTGTGTTTCTCTCCTATACTTTTTTACGGGAAATTTATAATTTCATGTTAAACACTACTAATTATTTTTTACTTAAAAACCTCAACAAACTAACAGGAAAAATTCAAAAACGCTGTCTTCAAAGCTTCAATGTTTAGAAGATACTTCAAATGAATGTACGAACAATACAAATATATAAATACAGACATTGACTAAATATTTACTATGACGTTTGTGAAAAAGATAACATGCGCTTTAATAGCTATGCTTATGGCTACTCTCTGGTCAGGTTGTGTTGAATCGGCTGAAGAGGTTACCAGTGAATCTGAAGACATAACCATAGGAGCACTTTTACCTCTTACAGGAAGCGTTGCCTCTATCGGAGAAGCAAGCCAGACGGCACTTGAAGTATCAGCTGAGGATATCAATGGCTATTTCTCAGGACTTGGTTCCGGAAAAAACGTAAAAATAATTATAAAGGATACAGAAAGTGACTCTGAGACGGCTCTGGAACAACTCAAAGAACTTGACGAAATGGGGATAAAGATCGTTATCGGCCCGCAGTCAAGCAATGAAGCGGAAGCTGTCCTGGATTATGCAACCCGGAATGGCATCATCCTTCTTAGTACTGCATCAACAGCTCCATCTTTAGCGGTCTCTGACGATAATCTGTTCAGACTTGTACCTGACGACACCAACCAGGGAATTGTTCTGGCAAGACTGATGACAAATGAAGGAATCGGTACTGTAATCCCTATGTACAGGAGTGATATATGGGGCAAAGGACTTGCTGATGAAGTCGAGAAGAGTTTTGAGGCTCTTAACGGTACTGTGCTTGATGGAGTCAAATATGAATCCGAAAATGCAAACCTTTCCGCAGAAGTAGAGGAACTCAATGAAAAAGTAATAGCAGCCACTTCGGAAAATGATAAGGAGTCCGTTGCTGTGCTTCTCTGTTCCTATGGAGAAGTAACAGAGATCTTTGATTTAGCCCGGAACTATCCTGCCCTGTCAAAAGTCAGCTGGTATGGCACTGACGGTATGGCGCTGAACAGAGGACTGATCAACGATGATAATGCAGCCAGTTTTGCTGCAGTAATCAGTGTCAAGGCGCCAATATACGGATACGTGGGAGAAAATGATATATATCAGGCTGTTGGACCCAGAATCGAAGAAAGGCTTGGAAGGCTTCCTGAGTCTTACGCATTGACAGCTTATGACGCTCTCTGGATAGCTACATTTGTTGATCTGGATGCCATTCCGGATAATGATGAAAGCTTAAAAATGGCAGTGAATACTCTTACAGACACATATCATGGAATTAGCGGATGGACAATACTCAATGAGAACGGAGACAGAAAATACTGGGACTATGACATCTGGACAGTCACTGAGGAAAATGGAAGTTACCAGTGGAAAAAAGATGAAAGGGTTATTATGCGAGATGAAAAACTGATATTTATTCAATAAATGGTGTGTGTTCGCACCATCAATTATATTTTTATTGCCCGCCTTTTTGGCGTCCTCTTCGTGTCTCAGGGATTGATATTTATTCTTGAAGGAATTATCAGAAATAATCTGGCACTTTCTTTTAGAAACGACTGACGTTCTGCTGCTGGTATAGTCCTGATTCTTTTTGGTTCTATCATATATCCGATTCTGGGATACTTCCTGGGCCATATTTACCCAAGTTCTTCGATTTTTGGTCTTCCCTGCCCGACAACTATCTTCACCATCGGTGCCCTCCTACTTGCCAGCAAACAGCCCAGATATTATGCAGCGGTAATTCCTCTGTTGTGGACAGCGATCGGTTTTCTGGCCGCGGTATCTCTGGGTGTAATGGAAGACACATCTTTACTCATAGCTGGGTTGATCGGGATTGGCGGTATTATGTTCAGACGGGAAAAGATAGCTGAAGTTAAGGAATCTATTTGAAGATTTTACTCAAGTAGATCTCTTTTCTTCAGGTCTAGTCCCAGGAACAATCTGTCATGTCCCTGCCCGTACTCATTCTTTCGGTATTCTACAAATTCAAATCCAAATTTATCACAATAAATATGACGAGCCCGTAAATTACTTGGATCAACAGTTAAAGTAACAATGGATAATCCATTCTTTTTAAGATGGAGCAGGGATTGCAATAATAGATAAGATCCGTATCCTTTTCCCTGGCTCTCTCCCTCTACTGCTATCTCAACCATATAAGCAAGTCCGGGATTGTCCCACGCCCTCATGAATATAGCAAAGCCCTTCAAGGAATTACTTTCGAAGAGACCGAAAGCCTGTCCGAATCGAATAAAAGGCACCAGTGACCAGTTACTAAGTAAGTTCTCATTGAAGGCATCACAATCGATTTTAAACATTGCCTCTATATTTTCTTCACTTTTCTGGATTAATTTAACCTTAAGTTTCTGCTCGTCTATGTCACTAATAAATCCAACTCCTCCATTATTAGGAAATTGTTCAAAAGGTTAGATTTTATTTAAATTACTCATAAAACATTTTCAAAAAGCCTGTTAAACTTCCAGAGTGCGTGATAAATTACTGTAGTTCTATTAATCAGAAAATTATCCTTCAAATTTGATGATGTTATACAAGTTATATTTGCCTTATCCCCTACATTTATACCATATCTGTCGGATAGACCTCCGTTTATTTCCAGAACATAACTGGCATTTTTCCCGGGATCAAAAGATGGGCAATAACCCGAAGTACATGGCTGAGCATTTCTTTCAATATAGACAATGTCCCGGCTTGAGTTTATCCAGATAATATCCAGAGGTATCAGGGTGTTTTTCATCCAGAAATGGTGAACTCCTTCTTCTTCAAAAAAAAATAACATCCCTTTGTCAGGATCGAGATGTTCACGGTTCATGAGTCCATACTGTCTCTGAGATTGATTTGCTGCAATTTCGACTGAGAAGCAACTATCCTTAATACAAACCTGACCAGATTCAGTACTCTTAACTTCAGTAGTACTCTGTCCCGGTAACCCTGCTCCAACGCTGACCACAAATAAAAGGATCAGAAATGCAATCAAAATCCATTGCTTATCTATCTGTATCGTCGTATCCTTTCGCTCCCCTAAATTAATTACAAAAAATCTAAACAACTAGTTCTTTCTGCAAAATAGGAAGTTTTTCTTCAGTTCTATGTGGTAGAAACTAATAAAAGACCAATCACGATAATTCACAATTTGGCTTTCTTGAGCATCTTCTAACATTTCCTTTTTAAATGCTGAAAACGATGCCTACCTATAAAAGTGATGTGTATAACGATGATAGTCAAAGATTTGTCCTAAAAGAGTAACAATATATTCCATGTCTCGTTCTATTCCCGTGTACACCACCCTCAAAGACTGGATTCTACATGAAGCGATTCCTTTCTCTATCGATTCGTCCGAAACCTTCGACACCTCCGTAGACAGGGTCATAGCCTCACTTGATGATTCAGTGGAATTGCTTGGCTTTGGAGAAGCACTCCACGGCAGCGAGGACATTCTTATACTTCGCAACCGGCTCTTCCAGCGCCTGGTGGAGAAGCATGGCTACAGCGCCATTGCAATTGAGAGCAGTTTCCCCAGGGCGCATATAGTAAACGAGTATGTGAACGGTCGAGGGCCGGAATCTTATGAAGCTGTGCAGGATACAGGATTTAGCCACGGCTTCGGCCGACTCGACGCTAATCGAGAACTCGTGGAGTGGATGCAGGAGTACAATATCGATCCTTCCCATCAGGTCAAACTCCAGTTCTATGGCTTTGATAGTCCGACTGAAATGACCGGTACAGATAGTCCACGCCAAGTCCTGCATTTTGTTCTCGATTACCTCACCTCAATTGATAGTGCCAGTAGCCAGGAGTATCGCGAACGTATAGACTCGTTTCTTGGAAAGGACTCTGATTGGGAGAACCCCGCTGCAATGACCGACCCGACTAAATCAATAGGTCTGTCACCAGCTGCAACTGCTTTGCGAATTGAGACTGAGAACCTTATTTCAGAACTATGCGTTCGCCGTCCCGAACTGGTGGCTAAAAGTAACAAAAACCGCTATCTGGAAGCTGTGCATTATGCAACGGTCGCACGGCAATTACTTAACTATCATGCCGCATTGGCAAGAAATTCAGAGCTGGGTAAAAGGCTTGTCGAGGGTCTTGGCCTTCGGGACCTTATGATGGCAGATAATCTGGCGTACATGGTGGCCCGTGAGCATAACCGAGGGAAAGTGCTGGCTTTTGCTCACAACAGCCACCTACAGCTTGAAAAGGCACAATGGGAACCACAGTGGGAATTAAGCACTTACGTATTAACATGGTGGCCTGCAGGAGCACATCTCCAGGAGATGCTCGGCTCTCGCTATGTCGTTATCGGTTCGGCAGTGGGAATTTCTGATGCCAATGGAATTGGTCAGCCCGAAGCCGGCACCCTTGAGAAGCTGTTAACTGCAGCACCGGGTCCTGTGAGGTTCATTCCAACTCATAAAGGCAGAGGGCTGCCAAGTTCGGAAATCGTAGCGCTTCCTACTCGCTCGAGCAGTATGAAGAATCCGACCTACTTTGCATTAACTCCTCAAAGCATCACTGATTTCGACTGGCTGGTTGTCCTGGATTCAACGAAATATACCCGCGGTGGACAGTCACTGCAATAATGAGATCCTAAACCCAGGCAGTAACACTCTCCAACGTTCTGACAGCCGTAAGTAACTCAGGAATTCGGGCCGATTGGACGAACGATCGAAACCGGACCTCGGTGGCTCTATTGAAATCCTTCCCAAAATTTCATGCTGAGACGCTCCGAAGTCTGAGACGCTCCGAAGTATCTGTACTCCTCACCAATCGGTGCCAGATTCTCGCAACGCTTCAGGATAATAGTCCAAAACATTTCTCAACATAGCCAGAATAGCCATAGTTGAATATCTTTTTGACAAACTCTCTGATCAATAACCTTTCCATACTTATTTATCTTAAATAGAACTTATACTTCTTCCGAAACGAATCTTGAAAAGTAGACTTTAGAAAGTCCAAATCTACTCAAAAAAAGGTAAAATTAGATAGTGGGATCAGTTATCCCTACCATCTAACTGCAACTTATTCAAATTCAGTTTATTTTCTTCTATACAGGAACACTCCAAGCAGCCCGAGAATACAGTAAATCATTTCGAAACCAGGTAGACCTGTTTTATTATCAGAAGTTGAATTGACTTCGGATTCTGTACCGTTTTTATCATCCTGTGTTTCAGGTTTAGGTGTAATTCCGTCTTTTATTTGGCCTATTTCATTTTCTGTCATCTTACCTGTTATTGCAAAGAATGAATAACCCGGGACGCTGGATTTGAAATACAGATATTTATTGTCTTCTCCTGAAAGGCTTGCTGGCAGCTTCTCCCATGTTTTGTTGCTGTACCTGTTTAGAGTGATTGAATCCTTATCTATGTTTTTATCCTTGATCCATGCTTTTTCAACCTTGAAGCCGATTACCGGGTTTTCAATATTCGCGGACGTTGCAAACCCACTGTTTCCTACCCAGACATTGAAGTACTTGTAGACAACTCCATCAGACAGGTTGGAGACAAGAGTAGATTTATTTTTTAACTGCTCAACAATGGTCGTGGTCTTTCCAACAGTCTTCTTAGCGTCAAAGCCTACAGACACAACGCATGTTGCGTTCTTTGTGAAATCAAACTGTACAGCCTTACCGTTTGTGATAGATACCTGTGAAAGCTCCTTTACTTCAACGTTTCTTGCAGGTTCAGGAGAACCTCCGCCACCACCGCCGCCACCGTTGCTTCCTCCGCTGCTCTTCCGGTCTGCGATTATCTGAGCAGTTGTTGAATTTTCACCGTTTGCATTTTTTGCGGTCAGTTTAACTGTATAAGTTCCAGCTGATGAGTATTCATGAGTTGGATTCTGATCGGTTGAACTCGCTCCATCCCCAAAGTCCCAGGTCCAGCTGGTTGCGTATTGCGAAAGGTCAGTAAAGGTAACTGAGAGAGGAGCATCGCCGCGTGTAACACTCATACTGAAGTTCGCTACAGGAAGCACATTACTTTCGTTAAGTACGGTTATTGTAGCAGTTGTTGAAGTCGTGCTGTTCAGGTTGCTTACCGTCAGGTTAACTGTATAACTTCCTGCTGCAGAATAAGTATGCTTTGGACTCTGCTCGGTTGAATTATATCCGTCTCCGAAGTCCCATAACCAGGATGTTGGTGTCGGAAGTCCGGTTGATGCATCCGTGAACGCTACATCAAGCGGCGCAAGACCGGTTGTCAGATTACTGGTGAAATTAGCAACTGGAGGTGTCGATTGAATGACCGTAATTGTTTTAGTGATCGATTGGTTGGAAACGTCATTTGTTACCGTTAAATTAACCGTATAAGTTCCTGGTGTTGTGTATTTATGAACAACATTTGCAGTACTGCTGTTAGAACCGTCACCAAAATCGAGCAGTTGAATG
The DNA here is from genome assembly GCF_000970285.1 of Methanosarcina horonobensis HB-1 = JCM 15518. Lineage (NCBI taxonomy): Archaea > Methanobacteriati > Methanobacteriota > Methanomicrobia > Methanosarcinales > Methanosarcinaceae > Methanosarcina > Methanosarcina horonobensis. Next base: position 2,743,021 of record NZ_CP009516.1, read on the forward strand.
GTGTGGTTGACACTATAATCCGCAAAAGTCACATTTTCCCCTGTATATACATTATCTGAAGAAACTGTGAAATTTGCAATTACATTAGAAAACCTGCCGGATGGAACCCAGGACGAATTACCCAGCTCTCCCATGAGATAGAATGTTCCGTTCTTCTGGTTGGTATAATTCAGAATTGATTCCAGTCTTGAGACTGAAGTTTGATATTCTCCGGGAGAATCTGAAGAATTAATCGCATGTCCGTATAATATTAATACATAATCATTATCTATTGCATAATCAATTCCATATTGTATAGACTCAAGACTAACATTAGACCGATCATCTATTTCAACACCATATACAACTCGAGCATCGTCCCACTTGTAATAAGCGTTTGAGGCATTTACATTCACTGTTTCGAAATTCGTCGATCTGAGTGTCCTGAAATATGGAGCCAGTAACGAATCAGTAGTTTCACTTCTACTTGAATAGGGATATGCAAAGGAATAAACCGGATAACCATAACCGGTTATCTCTACGATGTTAGGGAATATTTCCTGGTTCAGCCACTCTTCAGAAGTGCTATTGTTTAGAAATGCAATTGAGTCTGTGTGATTGTACCCGTGCGCAGCTATTTCCCATCCGGCATTGTGCAGTGCAGCCAGTTGAGCTTTTGTGCTATCTGAACTCTCATTTAATGTGTTTACATTTATAGTACAAACAGCATTATACTGCTGGAACTTTGTTAGATTCAGATAACACGGCTCAATGCTTCCTACATCGTCCCATGATAGAGCAATGCCTCCTTTATCAGTAGCTGCATGAGCATTACCAGCCAGACTAATTATTAGTAAGAGAAATAATCCATATTTTGCATATGGTTTAAATTTGTAAAGTTTCATCGTGATCAAACCTCTCTAATGAGATAAATTAACCGTTTTTCCCTTAATTACTGATTTTAAAAACCTCCTTTTTTCAATTATCGCGCAATGGAATTTATTTTGACTAACAGAGCAAAGATATTCATTCTGTAGTTCATTATAACTCAAACATTATTATCCTCCGAGTATGTACTGATATAGACCCCGTTTTTGTACTTTGATATGTTTAAAAAAATGCTCCTTTAACCAGAATATTATTCTGAAAATGTACGTACAGTCTGGTCTTGAGAGGCAATTTAACCACAAAAGAATAGTGCTTATTAGACAGAATATTATGACTTTCTAATATTTATAGTTAAGTTAGCAACGTATAAATCATATTTATGGCGTGTTGACGAGAAATCAGCTTAAAAAAACAATATGGATGCAAGTGTAAGCGTTCATGTTTAACCGCATGATAGCTTTAGAATGTATAATGTTCTCAGCACGGAGAAAACGGAAAGACACGGAAAAACACGGAAAAACTTTCCCTGTACTATTGTGCCCACATATATACGAAAAAAAGGTAAAATTAGATAGTGGGATCAGTTATCCCTACCATCTAACTACAACTTATTCAAATTCAGTTTATTTTCTTCTATACAGGAACACTCCAAGCAGCCCGAGAATACAGTAAATCATTTCGAAACCAGGCGTAATTTTACTATCCCCATCCGGTTCAATTCCTGGTTCCGTATTATCTTGTTCCTGTGTTCCCGAGTTAGGTGTTGCTTCTCCTGTATGGCTTTCATCTTCTTCGTTTGATGTCATCTTACCTGTTATTGCAAAGAATGAATAACCCGGGACGCTGGATTTGAAATACAGATATTTATTGTCTTCTCCTGAAAGGCTTGCTGGCAGTTTCTCCCATGTTTTGTTGCTGTACCTGTTGAGAGTGATTGAATCCTTGTCTATGTTTTTATCCTTGATCCATGCTTTTTCAACCTTGAAGCAGAGGGCTGGGTTTTCAATATTCGCGGACGTTGCAAACCCACTGTTTCCTACCCAGACATTGAAGTACTTGTAGACAACTCCATCAGACAGGTTGGAGACAAGAGTAGATTTATTTTTTAACTGCTCAACAATGGTCGTGGTCTTTCCAACAGTCTTCTTAGCGTCAAAGCCTACAGACACAACGCATGTTGCGTTCTTTGTGAAATCAAACTGTACAGCCTTACCGTTTGTGATAGATACCTGTGAAAGTTCCTTTACTTCAACGTTTCTTGCAGGTTCAGGAGAACCTCCGCCACCACCGCCACCACCGTTGCTGCTTCCTCCGCTGCTCTTCCGGTCTGCGATTATCTGAGCAGTTGTTGAATTTTCACCGTTTGCATTTTTTGCGGTCAGTTTAACTGTATAAGTTCCAGCTGATGAGTATTCATGAGTTGGATTCTGATCGGTTGAACTCGCTCCATCCCCAAAGTCCCAGGTCCAGCTGGTTGCGTATTGCGAAAGGTCAGTAAAGGTAACTGAGAGAGGAGCATCGCCGCGTGTAACACTCATACTGAAGTTCGCTACAGGAAGCACATTACTTTCGTTAAGTACGGTTATTGTAGCAGTTGTTGAAGTCGTGCTGTTCAGGTTGCTTACCGTCAGGTTAACTGTATAACTTCCTGCTGCAGAATAAGTATGCTTTGGACTCTGCTCGGTTGAATTATATCCGTCTCCGAAGTCCCATAACCAGGATGTTGGTGTCGGAAGTCCGGTTGATGCATCCGTGAACGCTACATCAAGCGGCGCAAGACCGGTTGTCAGATTACTGGTGAAATTAGCAACTGGAGGTGTCGATTGAATGACCGTGATTGTTTTAGTGATCGATTGGTTGGAAACGTCATTTGTTACCGTTAAATTAACCGTATAAGTTCCTGGTGTTGTGTATTTATGAACAACATTTGCAGTACTGCTGTTAGAACCGTCACCAAAATCGAGCAGTTGAATGGTGTGGTTGACACTATAATCCGCAAAAGTCACATTTTCCCCTGTATATACATTATCTGAAGAAACTGTGAAATTTGCAATTACATTAGAAAACCTGCCGGATGGAACCCAGGACGAATTTCCAAGATCTCCCATGAGATAGAATGTTCCGTTCTTCTGGTTGGTATAATTCAGAATTGATTCCAGCCTTGATGTTGAAGTTTGATATTCCCCGGTAACATTTGAAGTAATTGCATGCCCGTATAACACCAATACGTACCCATGTTGCATCGCGTAATCAATTCCGTATTTTATGGACTCAAGACTAACATTGGACTGGTCATCTATTTCAACACCATAAACAACTCGAGCATCGTCCCACTTGTAATAAGCGTTTGATTCATTTACATTTACTGTTTCGAAATTCGTCGACCTGAGTGTCCTGAAATATGGAGCCAGTAACGAATCGGTAGTTTCGTTTCTACTTGAATAGGGATATGCCAGGGAATAAACCGGATAACCATAACCGGTTATTTCTGCGATGTTAGGGAATATTTCCTGGTTCAGCCACTCTTCAGAAGTGCTATTATTTAGAAACTCAATAGAATTTAAGTGATTGTACCCGTGCCCAGCTATTTCCCATCCGGCATTGTGCAGTGCGCTCAGGTTATCTGTTGTACCTTGCCCCCAGGCACTCAAATTATTTATATTCATAGTACAGCTGGCATTATACGTCTGGAACGTTGCTAGATTTTCATAACATGGACCAATATTTTGCACGTCATCCCATGATAAAGCAACACCTCCGGTTCGACCCGTAGTAACTATAATTGTTTTAGTTATCGAGTGGCTGTGAATGCCATTTGTTACCGTTAAAACAGCATTATAGGTTCCTGGTGTTGCATATGTATGAGTGACATTTGCACTAGTGCTGCTAGTACCATCTCCGAAATCTAAAAATTCAGAAGTCTGGTTGATGCTGTAACCTACAAAAGTCACATCTCCTCCTGCAACAATAGTATCTGCAGAAATTGTGAAATTTGCAGTCACATTAGAGGTTGCGGAGGACCAGGACGAATTACCTAGGTCTCCCAGGAGATAGAAGTCTCCGCCCTGTGCTTTGGTATAACTTAGAATTTCTTCCAGTTTCGAGGTTGAAGTCTGATATTCGGCGGGTGTACCTGAGGTAATTACATGCCCATATAACAGCAGTACATATTCATTAGCTATTGCGTAATCAATTCCAGCTTTTATGGACTCCAGACTAACATTGGACTGGTCATCTATTTCAACAGCATACAGAACTTGAGTATCGTCCCACTTGTAATAAGCGTCTGGTGTGTCATTTACATTCTGTCCGTCCATAGTTTCGAATTCCGACGATCTAAGTGTCCGGAAGTATTGAGCCAATAATGCATCAGTATTATTATCTCTACTTCCGTAAGGATATGCAAAGGAATAAACTGAAAAACCTAAAGCATTTAGTGCGTCGATGTTCGAAATTATTTCCTGGTTCAACCACACATCAGAAGTGTAATTGTTTAGATATGCAACTGAATCTTCGTGATTATGCCCATGTGCAGCTACTTCCCATCCAGCAGAATGCAGTGCACTCAGGTTATCTTTTGTACCCTGCCCAAAGGTACTTAGATCATTTGAATTTATATTGATAGTACACGTAGCATTATACTCCTTAAATAGTTCCAAATTTTGATAACACGGATCAACACTTAATACATCGTCCCATGATAGGGCGATACCTCCTGTATGACCCGTAGCTGCATTAGCAGTACCAGCCAGACCAATTAACAGAATGAAGAATAATCCATATTTTGCACATGATTTGAATTTATAAAATTTCATTGTGATCAGACCTTCTTAAAGAAGGCATTTAATGCCTTCTTTTTCCTAAACAAGCAATTTAAATGCCTTTTTCAAATTTAACATAAAGAAGTTCTACTTTGATTAGTGGGGTAAAATATTTTTTATGTACTTAGTTACGACTCGAACATCATTATCCTCCGAATATGTCTGGTATGAACCCCGTTTTTGGAATTTTTCATGTTTCAAAAATACTCTTTTAACCAGAATCGTAGATTTCAAAATGTACGTACAGTCTGGTTTTGAGAGGCAATTTAATTTATAACAGAAGAATGTTAATTAAACAGAACATATTACTACATTCTAATATTTATAGTTAAGTCATTTGAATTTATGTTGAATTCAAAATAATTATATTTACAAACTGATATTATTTTGAGTTTAAGCGTTCATGCTTAAGCCGCATGACAGCTATGTTGTTATAATGCACAACCGTTGCCTGCACGGAACTACTGAAGAGAAACGAAAAAATTGTCTCTGTACCATATGGTCATAAAGTAAGAAAAATTAACTTTATCAAGAAATTTAAAGATAAAAGTGTCAATAAATTCTAAAAATAAAAAATTAGTGGTATAAGTCATAAAGAAACCTGGCACCAAAATAAAAGTAGAAGAGTTATAATTTTGGAGTTTTGCTTCATACTATGAATATCTCCAGAATAACCTGGCTTGTTCCAGTCAAATACAAAAAAGACTTTGAGAATGTGAAAACTTAAATTAACCAGGAAAAAATTCAAGAGATTAGACAGCAGGGATCAGTTATCCCTACCATCTAACTGCAGTTCGTTCAGTTTATCTTCTTCCACATTCAGTTTATTTTCTTCTATACAGGAACACTCCAAGCAGCCCGAGAATACAATAAATCATTTCGAAGCCCGGAGCACGTGTTCTTCTCACAGAAGTTCTGTTAGCTTCTGCTTCAGTATCATTTTTATCTTCCTGAGTCTCAGGTTTAGATGTTATTGCATCTTCTGTCGTCTTACCTGTTATTGCAAAGAATGAATAACCTGAGACGCTGGATTTGAAATACAGATACTTGTCGTCTTCCCTTGAAAAGTTTGTTGGCTGCTTTTCCCAGGTTTTGTTATTGTATCTGTTAAGGGTGATTGAATCCTTGTTTATCTTATTATCCTGGACCCAGGATTTTTCAACTTTGAAGCAGAGCGCAGGGTTGTCAATATTCTCGGATGTTGCAAACCCGCTATTTCCAACCCAGACATTGAAGTATTTATAGACCTTTCCTTCAGGCAGTCCGGAAACAAGTGTAGACTTATTCTTCAACTGTTCAGCAATAGCTGTTGTCCTGCCAGCAGTCTTTTTAGCATTGAAACTAATACACACGACACATGTTGCGTTCTTTGTGAAATCAAACTGAGCAGCTTTGCCGTTTGTAATGAAAGCCTGCGAAAGTTCCTTTACTTCAACATTCCCTGCAGGTTCAGGAGAACCCCCACCGCCGCCGCCGTTGCTGCTTCCTCCGCTGCTCTTCCTGTTTACAACTATCGTATCAGTTTTTGAATTTTCGCCGTTTGCATTGGTTACGGTCAGTTTAACTGTATAAGTTCCAGCCGATGAGTAGACATGTGTTGGACTCGGTTCATCTGAAGTCGTTCCATCCCCAAAGTCCCATGACCAGGATGTTGGAACTCCGGTTGATGTATCTGTAAATGCTACATTCAACGGTGCAACTCCAGTTGTGGGATTACTGGTGAAACTAGCTACTGGAGGTATCGGGTCAGTAACCGTAATTGTTTTAGTGATCGATTGGTTGGAAACGTCATTTGATACCGTTAAATTAGCGATATAAGTTCCTGGTACTGAATATGTATGAGTAACGTTTACAGTACTGCTGTTATAACCATCACCAAAATCTAGCAGTTCACTGGTCTGGTTTACGCTGTAATCCGCAAAAGTCACATTTCCCCCCGTTAACACTGTATCTGAAGAAACTGTGAAGTTTGCAGTCACATTAGAAAATCTACCAGGTCTTACCCAGGCGGAATCACCCAGCTCTCCCATGAGATAGAATGTTCCGTTCTTCTGGTTGGTATAATTCAGAATTGATTCCAGTCTTGAGGTTGAAGTTTGATAAGGTCCGGTAACATTTGAAGTAATAGCATGCCCGTATAAAACCAGTACGTACTCATTAGCTATTGCATAATCAATTCCATATTGTATAGATTCAAGGGTAATACCAGTCTGGTCATCTATTTCAACAGCATATACAAGTTGAGTGTCGTTCCACTTGTAATAAGCGGCTGACTCGTTTACATTCACCGTTTCGAAGGCCGTCGCTCTAAGTGTTTGGAAGTATGGAGCCAGTAGTGCATCAGTAGTTTCATTCCTTAACGAGTAAGGATATGCAAAGGAATAAATCGGATAACCATAACCGGTTATTTCTACTATGTTAGGGAATATTTCCTGGTCAAGCCACTCGTCAGGAGTGCTATTGTTTAGAAATTCAGTTGAATTTTTATGGTTGTGCCCATGTGCAGCTATTTCCCATCCAGCTTTATGCAGTTCATTCAATGCAGTTCTTGTACTATTTGGGCTCTCACTTACTGAGTTTATATATATAGTGCATGTAGCATTATGCTGCTGGAACATTGTTAGGTTTTCATAACATGGCTCAATATTTCCTATATCGTCCCAGCATAGAGCAATACCTCCTGTGTGATTCGTAGCTGCACTAGCGGTGCCAGCCAGACTAATTACCAGTATGAGAAATAATCCATATTTTGCATATAGTTTAAGTTTATGAAATTTCATCGTTATCATGCCTCCTCAATGAAGACAATATTGAATGTCTTCTTCTTAAACAATAATTTAAAAACCTCCTTTTTTTCAATTTAATAACAGAACTTCTTCTTTTTGCGGATAAGACAGGATTTTCCTTTTTCATTTTGCAGCAGTCTCATTATTATCCTCCTAGTATGTATTTATATGAACCCCGTTTTTGGACTTTGATATGTTCAAGGTTGCTCCTTTAACCAGAACACTTAACCTAAAAAATAAACAAAGCCTGATTCTGGAAACAATCCACCTGTAAAAAGTATCAATTTATTAAGCAGAATATATTACAACGTTCTAATATTTATAACTAAGTTGTCTGGACTTATGACAGGTTGTATATGCCAGCATACAGCCTTATTGCAGTGCTAACCATATTGCCTCTTGCCAATTTACTCTATAAAAATTCAAGGCAGGTTCTCTATAAAATATCTTCTCCCTGGTGCCGGTTCGATGGGAGGGATCCTTTCCTGCTCTCAGGCCCGGTTGTGATCTGGCTCACCCCTTTATGTACCAGAAACGGGCTCACAGGATAATTCTCAAATTAAGGGGACTTATTAAAAAAGATCAGGGAAACACTATTAAAGAAATATTTATAATTTTTGTTTCCCATCGTGTGAATCTGCTCTTTTGTTTTCACACTCAGGATTAAAATATCAGATTATCTGTTTTTTTCCTGCAGGGTGATGGGCTAACTTACTTACCTTTAAGAGTAAGAGGAAATTTAAGTTATATTGATCAGGATTTATCTCTTGTGAGAAACAACTCCAGAAGGTGAATTAAACTCCGTTCTTGACGTAGGCTGCGGAACAGGGCGGCAGGCTGTGAATGTCTCGGAGATTATAGGGCATTTCGGGAAGCTCACAGGTATTGACCCTTCCTCATATCGTATTGAATTTGCGCGGAAAAAGTTTGGTGAAGACTCCACCGGAAGCGTCCGTTTTTTTGTGGGACAGGTTGAGGATCTTATTGCCGTTCCGGACAATTCAATCAATCATTCATATTTTTGTTCCTCATTCCACTGGGTTGACGACAAGAAAACCGCCCTCAATGAGATATACCGTGTACGATAGGAGATTACTGAAGAATTCGTGAAGGTAGAGGCCCCGACAGGTGTCTATTTTGAAAACATTATGCTGTTTGCGATTGCAACAAAACCAAACGAAAGGATGTAAACCAATGGCTGAGCTTTTTCTCAAAGTTTTGATGCGCTGGCAGCTGATCCATAAATTTTAACTGGCAGAATCTTAAAATCTAACATCTTAACCCGAATAGGTCCCATAAAACCGGTCTTTCTCAGGTCCTAACTCATTCCAAAACTTTGTTGGTAAGGACGAAAAACTTATCACTTTTGGCGTTTTGCTTCGTGTAGGTAAGTCCACCTAGAAAACCCCATTTTTTCTAATAAAAGCATTCTGAATTTTCCCTGATTTTTAAGAATCGTCCCTTAAAAACCCAGACTCGAATTAATAATATCCACTTTTTTGTTTCTACTTTTAAATTGTGAACTGATTCTCAGTTTAATATGTAATACTAAATATAATTAAAGCATAATTTAACGTAAACACCGAAAGTACCATAAACCAGGCCTAACCGGATCAACAGGTTGCTGAAAACTTATGATAAAATCAGGTGGCTCTTTTTTCTATAAGGGATATCGATGCACTATCGGCGCTGTAATCTCACTAAAAGGATTGCCTTATATGGTCACAGTTTCTCATATATTTCATCGGGGAGAAGGAGATCATTTGACTGTGGATGGAATGAAAGTTGCCGTTACAAGCATTCTGAAACCTTTTGATTTAGCTTTGATAGAACTTCCTTCTAACTGCATGTTTCAGATCACAGAGCTTGGCAGTGCATCTGAGCTGGAGCAAGCTTTGCTTGTCAATGATATTCGTGCTATCAAATGCAGGGTAGTTAATGCCGGGACTTCATTGCTTTTCCTGGGCTTCCAGTGCTATAATATGCCAGAACCCGGAGATAGCGGTTCCCCTATCCTGCAGTCAGGGAAGGTAATAGGGCTTATATCCTCGATAACAATGGACAATTGCATGGGAACTGCAATTTCGTCCAGCGTTATCCGCAGTATGGAGGATTACGAAGATAAGAACAAAGACGAAACAAATAAAGTTCTTTTAAGGAAACAAAAATCTTTTAAAGAGACAAAGCTTTATAAAGGAATAAAGTCTCTTTTAAGGTTCTCCAATAATCTGCAGCACGATTTTTCTTACTATTTCAATCCTGTCAAAGTTTAGTATAAGAATACATTAAAAAAGATTGGAGAAAAGCCCAAAGGAATTATGTTTCTTTCCCGTGCCCCCCCGAACACAGGAACTAATATCTTCTAGGCAATTCTTATTCGCACCATTAACGGTTATTCAATCGTTAGTCCTCACCCATTTCCTTTCTAAATTCAATGAAATCTCTCTCGACCTCTTCTAGTTCGTGTTCCATTTTATACCCCCATTTTCAGTTGTGATAAAACTTACGCAGTGGAACTGAGATTAGATTTTCTCTATCTCTCCCAATTCAAATTATAATACTACTATGGTTACTTAAAATTAATTCTACAAAAAATTGCATAGTATCAAAACATCCCTTTGTATTAAAAGTTTCAAAGCCGATGTCGAACTCTGTATGAGAAGATTACTCGAAAGGAAGAAACTATAATTGTGAGTTCATCCTAAAACTTGATTTAACATCGTTATTGCTGCTAAGATCATAACTCCCAGGTATGATATTTCTTTGATTTCATATCTTGGAAATACCTTTTTGCATGATTCTATCCAGCTAGAAAAACTTTCTATTGCACTTTTCTTTTTGAATTCGCCCCAATCTACCTTTATTGGTCTCCCCCTCTTCTTTTTCTTTCTATTTCTTGTGTTTACTGGTATATTGGACTTTATTCCTCTTCTTCGATTAATCTGGTAAACTTTAAAGGACATAACTCCTGAGCTTAACATCCACGACCCAATGCTTTTTCTGGTGGTTTTAGCCGAGATTCCAAACGGATTAAAGTCAGGTACTAAAGAAAAATTGAAAACGAAGTAGAGTAGTTTTTTGGAACTACATCAATTCAAAAACATAGAAAAGTCAGGTTACATGCAGCCCTTACATTTTGAACAATCGCCGCAGGTTGTAGTTTCCGTATAATCGCCACCTGTGATTTTAAATATACATTCAGATATACTATATTCAGTTGCTCGCATACCGTCATCTATGGTTACGGAATCCTCACCAAAGAACAGTTTTACTGGCACTTTTTCATAATCTTCCATCAAACCCGGTTTCAGCTTCGGGAAGATGATTTTCCTTTCACCGTTGCTTTTCTTGACAGAAATGATGTCAAAGGTAGCAAGAGAGGTTAACCTGCCGTTTCTGTCAAAGCCCAGGGAGTTTTTATCCGCATCGATGCCCAGTGCATTTGCATCATACACATTAATCGAGCCAATGGGAGTTTCAACAGGAACTGGTTTTGCCGGTTCTACGGACTCTATGCTTCCATCTTCAAAAAGTTTGAATCCTGTTCGAATGGGAATTTTTCCTGCAGGAGTATTAATTGTAATTGTTTCGGTAGGCCACAGGATCAGGCTTCTGACTTTTCCTCCCGGATAAAAGCGCAACCCGATTATTTTTACATTGAAACTCCCGAACGGGAACGTAAAATCATATTTCTGTGCCAGAGCCCCTTCATCTTCTTCCGACCAGAAACCGCTGATTTGCCCGTTTAGGGGAAACAAACTATTGAGCGAACCGTCTTCAAAAAAAGTTACCAGTTCGGCAGGGAATGTTCCTATTGATGTGTTTACTTCAGTTTGCTGCTCTAAAGAAATGCTTTTAACTTTTCCGTTTTTATAGAAGGACAGAGCTTTTAACTGTTTTCTTCTGATTCCTGGATCTCCGTACTGCGGAACAAAGTCACCGTATTTTGTGTGGATCAAGTTGTAATCATTAAGCTTGCACTCATTCAGTTCGCCGTTATCATATGTAGTAAAGCTCGTTATTCCTTTGATTCCGCTTAGTTCAACAGTTGACATTGTTATCATTCCTGATTGAAAAATAGATTCAGTTCTTAATTTTAACTCAAAAATTTACTTTAACCCAAGTTCTCTACTTTTTACTCGATGCTGAAAGAAATACTGAATATTAATAATAAAAATCTAATTGCATGTCATTAAATTTCTGGGATATACCATATATTAATGCTCCCTTCCTAATTTCGTTCGTCTGCGCGATACTTTCACATATGCAGCTCCTGCTCAGGAAAAATAATTTTTTTGAATGTTTATAGAGATCACCCCAAAATTAGCTTTATCTTCACATCAGTAAAGTTTCATAATTATCTTCATAATCGAAAACTCAATTGTCTATTTAGAATTTGAAATTTAGAGAAGTAATTTTGAATTTCAGGATAAACTCATAGAGCTCATAGTAGCTTAATGTAAATATTTTCTAGGAGTCTTTTAATTTTTATCAGATTTTCATTTACTGGCTTTGCAAAAATCTGTTCCTGGTAGACGTGATAATTAGTAAAATAAATATATCAATAAAACCATAACTTAATAATTAAATTATTTCAGTTGACAGATCATACTAAATCATATAAAATCGTCAGTCAAGACTCGCAATGCATATATTACTCCATAAGTGGAGGAAAAGCCATCATAATAGGGTTAGAATAAGTAATTGTGATAATTTTGGGTTATAAATTTTTATTTCTAGCGAAATAGACCAGAAAAATAAATCGGGACTAAAGGAGGGAAACTATGACCAGAAAAACAGATGAAGTTATGTGTCCAAATCCAAAATGCGGATATTATCTTAAAGCAGAAGGAAAAGCCATAATAAAACGTGGAAAGTACAAAACCGGACATCAGAGATACTATTGTAAACACTGCAATAAGTTTTTTATGGATACAATAGGCACGGCTGTATATCGTAAACATCTGCCTAAAGAAGAAATTAGGCTTATATATCGACTTTTTCTCGAAAAAAATGGGATTAGAAGCATTGAACGGATAACAGGGCATCACAGAGATACCATAAGCAATCTGTTAAAAGATACAGTGAAAAATGAAAAAACAGAAGAATATCTGATCAATCAAATTGGACTGACAGCTGAAGAATGCGAGAAATTGTGGGCACTTTTAGAAGTAAAGAGAAATTCTTCCCGAAAGTCTCCTTAAAATGAAAAGACAGTATACATAAATAATTTATGTAATTCAATCCATCCAGAAGTCCTGTTCTATTACATTCTTTTTTAATTTTTTGTGGTTAAAGCACAAAGATTTGCCAAAGTAATAAGTATTTTATATAGGGCCATATATCCATTATGGAACTTATGCATCCTATAAAACAGGAAGATGTCCGATAAACAGTTATGGGGAGTCGTTGTATGTAAAGTGGTTTACTTTGCACCACTGATTCTCAGCTAATCATCGCAGACACTCAAGAAGCCGGAGTGCTTTGGTTACATGTGCGCTAAAGTATTCCTAACTGAAGTGCATGAGGTTTCGAAACTTAACATTACTAAAACACAAAATAAAACAGATCAAACCAGATAATTTTTAGGTGTAATATGTAAATAAAGGGTCAAAAATACAAAAAGGAGTTGGAAATATGAGTAAAAGCACATTCTTGAGGGCAATGTCCCTATTTTTAGGGGTACTGCTTTACCTGGGGTCGATACCAGCTGCATTTGCTCAAACAGAATCAGCTAGTACCTCGACTTCAAATGAAACCATAATACATGAAATAAGTCCCGGCTATTATGACTTGTACCTGCAGCAGGGGGAAAGCAGTAGCTTTAGTATAACTTTCACAAATAATGGTAAGAAAGCTCTTGAAATAGAACCAAAAGTTGTACCCATATGTTGCAGTTATGACTTTGACGAAAACTGGATAACCATATCCCCGGCAAACGTGGAGGTAGGACGAGGTGCAGAGCAGGAATTTACCGTTGAAGTTAATATTCCTGAGGATGCGGATGGTGGGAGTTATGAAACCTACATAGCTTTTACAGACGATGTAGACCTTTACTCCCAGTTTATCAATGGAATGTACCTTTACATTACGGTCCCGACTTATCAAAAAATAGAGCTTCAAACATATTACATCTCTGATTCCGTTGAGGCTGGAATAGAATATGAGTACACGGTAAAAATCAAAAACGTAGCAGCCAAAAATATAACTATCGACCCAAAGGTAACCGAAAATTACTACGATAGCTCTTTTGATGAATTTGATATTGATGACAAAATAGAAATCATTGCACCGTCAACATTAGAACCGGGTCAAATTGCTAATATGACTATCCGGGTTTCTGTTCCGGAGGATGCAACAGGAACTTACGATGGATATATTGACATGAACGTTAATGGGAACGATAATGACGGAAATGAGCCGCAACTGGAGCTTTACTTGACGGTTCTACAGCAGCCTTCAGTTCCTTATGTGAAAACCTTCAGTACCAAGACTGCCGACCCCATAACAATTGAAGTCTCAACTTATGTGTATAGCTCGGATTCATGGTTGCGTATTCCACCTCAAGATGAAATCCCATCGTTTGAATTGAATCTGAAGTTTGATTCCAGTCCTGTTGATATGAGCCCTGTAAAAACAACGCAAAGAGGCAATGTAGGTATTGGGTGGAATTATTTCCCAACCTGGTCAGAAGAAGATGGCGTAATCTATCAAAATTACGACAGGTATTATATTGAAAGGTATACAGTACCCGGAGCGATCGGAGATTGGGAACTTGAAATCCTTCCTAGAAACGCAGAAACTTTTGAATACTCGATAACTGTTGGAAACTCAAATTAAAAAGTAACAGGTTAAAGGGAGATTACAAAAAGCTAGCAGGATCTGATTTTCTTTCTTCCAGAGTCCTGTTACCCGTTTTTGGATTTTCTATTTCTCTCTATTTAAGGGGGTAGGACTGTTATTATAAGTCTCCTGCCTGCATTTCTGTAATATAAGGATCATAAGCAGCCGTTGAGCGGCCTGAAACGCGTGCATTATAATAGTCTGCAGCAATTGAAGCCTGCTGCTCACGATTATAGTTACGAAAATGAGGTTTTGCACCAAGAACGTATCCGTATCCTTCTGTCGCTCGTGCATAAGATGCCTCGATCATATATCTTGAGCCGACATGCTCCATCTGTGATACATGGGCTAATTCATGAATAAGCCATTTCATGTTTTGATTCCCAGGAGCAGCCTTAATCCTTTTATTGAAGTTAATTGTACGAAAAGAGGTAATACCCATACCCGAACACTTATGTTTCTTTGCCCCCAACCAGGCAAACAGTGAATTTTCGTCTATGCGCACTTTTCGATAATTGATACTGTCACCAAATACCTTTCTGGCCTCCTGCTCTTCTACCTGGGTTAGCTTTCGAGTACCGGGTTTTACAGTCTGCCATAAAAAGTCCATAAACTCAGGAAAACTGCAGATGTCAAGAAGTTTTGCCATTATTCTGCCTATCAGGACAGTAAGGAACAGCAGACTCTCCCATAAACTTTTATGATAATACTTTCCTTTTTGCCCATTCCGAGTTGTTACACATTTCAAATCATCTCACCCATTTATTAGCTTTGTAAAGTCATAGTTTCAGTTCTTATAGTTTCCTCAGTTTGATATTACAGACTTCTTTCATCTTTATTCGGGTAGATAATAAATTCGGTAAGGCAGGGCAAATAAGTAAGTAAGAAATTGGAAAGAAAGGACGGAAAAGGCCAGCTCATAAGGGTAAGTGAAAATAAAAGAAGAGAAGGCAGTGTAAAGAACAGGAAAGGAAGAGAAGACAGGAAATCAAGAAATAAGACAGCAAGGGCGGAGTAAGAAAACGCCCGAAAGCACTTTGTTCCGACTGTAGCCCCCGATACAGTTGTCCCAGAGATACGCTCCCCCAAGCGCATTGACCCGAAACAGGAACGATGACTTTCGGGCAATTCTTTTACTTACTCATTCATACCCGTTACTCACTCGTTCTATCCGTTCACTCCTGGTTGCAAATATACAATTGACTCTTAATTATTTTAAATTAATTATATCAAAAATTACTCGCGAACGAAATATATTTTCACGCAAAATATTTCAAAACCAGAAATCGTGCTTGTTTACACGAAAAATTTGCGTAGAAGACTATTTGTATTCGAGTTTGATCGAATAAACAGGATAAGTTAAAATATTTTAGGAATTTGAATTTGAGAAATTAAAACAGAAAGTTTCGGCTACAGCACAAACAGAAAAATCACAAAAACTTACATTCAGGAAATTTTCTTTGAAAAACGCTTCAAAAAAGATATGAGGCATGCGGTTGTATACTTAGGTTGAGGGGAAATTAAAACAGCTTATTCCGGAGAACCTTTACAGGCAAAGGGTACGGTTCTAGTGAGAGTATAATTCCAGCCTTAATTTAGATTTACAGAATTATTGCATTTAATTTATTGCATAAATATTGAAACTACTGAGGGGCTAATATGATATTTGAGCGCATTAAGTCTGAAGGGCTGGCTCATCTTTCTTATTTCGTTGGTTCTGGAGATGAAGCCATTGTTATCGATCCTCGGAGAGACTGTCAGATCTATTCCGATCTTGCCAGAAGAGAGGGCATGAAAATTAAATATATTTTTGAAACGCATAGAAACGAAGACTATGTAATTGGCTCTCTGGAACTGAAGGAGCTTACAGATGCAGAGCTCTACCACGGGCAGGGAGTGGACTTCAAGTATGGAAATTTTGTTCGTGACGGGCAGGAGTTTGATTTTGGATCAATGAAGCTGGCTGCCCTGCATACTCCCGGACATACCGACGAAAGCATGTCCTATACTCTCGCTGATCCCGATGCAGGCAAAGAACCTTTAATGGTTTTCACAGGAGACGCCCTGTTTGTAGGCGAGGTAGGGAGAACCGATCTATATGGACCTGAAGAAGCTCCAAGGATGGCAGCAAATCTGTATGACAGTATTTTTAATAAAATTCTCCCACTGGGAGATAGGGTAATACTCTGCCCTGCCCATGGCGCGGGTTCGCTTTGCGGAGGGGCTATCTCCAAGCGGGAGTACAGTACCCTGGGCCTGGAGCGAATCCAGAGCCCTGCTCTGCAGAAGACTGACAAAGAAGAGTTTGTAAAGTTCAAGCTTGAAGAGAAACTCGAGTTTCCGCCTTACTTTGAGAAAATGGAGGAATATAACCTCCAGGGCCCTCCTTTGCTGAAGGGGCTGCCAGTGCCTGAAATGCTTTCTCCAGAAGAGTTCAGAACAAGAATGGAAAAGGGAGCTCTGGTCGTGGATACACGCATGTCCCACTCTTTCGGAGGAGCACATATAAAAGGTTCATATGGCATCTGGCTGAAAGGTCTGCCTTTCTTTGCCGGTTGGATTCTTCCCTACGATAAGCCCATACTTCTGGTACTTGAAGAAAAGGATCAGCTGGAAACTGCTGTAAGGTATCTGGTCAGAATCGGATATGACAATATAGCAGGCTTCCTGAACGGCGGAATTGCAGCATGGTACATGAAAGCCTTACCTGTAGACGGCTTGAATCTTATATCAGTCCAGAGTCTGAAAAAGAAAATCGAAAAGAGTGAGGAAATGATACTTCTGGACGTCAGAAGCGACGAAGAATGGGGCGAAGGACATATTGAAGGAGCAAAACACATATACGTCGGATATCTGGAAGAGAACCTGGATAAAGTTCCCAGAGGTTGTCCAATAGTTGTTTACTGCGACTCATCACGGCGTTCAAATATAGCGGCTTCGATTCTGAAAAAGAACGGGTATAACGAAGTATACAACGTCCTCGGGAGTATGACTGCATGGAAAAACGCAGGATATGAAATTGTAAAATAAACTAGCGTTTTAACCCAATTTATTTTTTTTGGTTTTCGAATTTAGAGTTTAGAAATCTTTATATCTCCTCTCTATTTTTTTATTAACCATGATATTACACGTTCCTCACATTCTTCTCCCGGAGGATAACTGGAAAGAATGGGCAGTGATTGCCTGTGACCAGCATACTCAGGACAGAGAGTACTGGAAAAGAGTAGAAGAATTTGTTGGAGATGCTCCATCTACTCTTAATTTAATTTACCCTGAAATCTATCTTCCCTTAGATGAAAATAGAGTAAATAATATTCATGAAGCAATGCACAATTACAGATCCATTCTTGTTAATCACGGACCCTGCTTTATTCTTGTAAAACGTTCTGTTTCAGGGAGTGAAAGGACAGGCCTGGTCGTTGCGGTTGACCTGAAAGGGTATGAATATAACGGGTCTGAATCTTTTATCCGGCCAACCGAAAAAACAATTAAAGAAAGGCTCCCTGCGAGGGTAAAAATAAGAGAAAACGCAGAACTGGAGCTTACCCACGTCCTTGTTTTATACGATGACCCTGACTTTTCCGTCCTTCCCAGAGACACGTCCGATCCTGTTTATGAAGGGAACAGGATTTATGATTTTGATTTGATGGAAGACGGCGGTCATATAAGAGGATTTAAGATCAGTGACGAAAAGACAATTGAGGAGATTTCGGAAAGAATTCAGGCACTTGGAACCCTTCTTGTCGGAGACGGAAATCACAGCCTTGCTGCAGCAAAAAGTTTCTGGGAGAAAATTAAAGAGACAGTCCCCGACAACCATCCGGCAAGATACGCACTTGTAGAACTCGTAAACGTTCACGATCCAGGGCTTACCTTTGAGCCTATCCACAGGCTTGTAAGAAGGGTCGATCCTGAGAAACTACTACAAAAATTCAGTGCAAGAATTGTAGAATCTCCAGTCGGAAATCCGACTGCTATTTCTTCTTTTTGTAATATTGAGGGCCATTCAATCGGCTTTATTACAAAAGACAGGCAGGGAATCCTTGTCTTTGATAACCCCGTGCATGACCTTGAGGTTGAAACTCTTGATGAGATTATTGACGATTATCTGGTTGAATACGAACATGACCCGGAAGTTGTTGAGAAACTTGGAAAAAAGCCTGAAAGTATTGGTTTTTTCCTTCCCTGCTTAAAAAGAAGTGAATTCTTTTCCCTTATAAAAAAGAAGGGGATTCTCCCGAGAAAATCCTTTTCTCTTGGAAAAGAAAACGAGAAAAGGTATTATATTGAAGCTAGAAGGATTATACAGTAATTCTTCCAGGCAATATTTTTTCCGATCGTTTCAGTAGTTTTTGTTTCCAATACTTTCATTCAGCCGTCAAGTACAAGCTGTTGCATTAAATTCAAGAGGATTTTAACAAAATTTTTAGGTTTTAAAGATTGTATTATCGTAACCATATAGCTGATTGCTTGAAAATAAATACTAAAGATATAAAAAGCTCTTTGGGAAAATCAATTTCTGCAAAAAAAAAGCTATTAAACACCTGTTTTTTTACTCAGGGCAAAAGAAACCTTATCAGAAATTTTGAGTTTTCTGAGATAGTTATAATCATTTTACTTTCGTTACGGCAGCTCTCAAATAGATATTTTCCCAGATCCAAAGTCTTCAACCAAAGCAAGTACTAACTTTTTTGAGACTCATGGATCTATAGTTCGTTACCGGAAATTTCAAAAACCACAATAATTAGTAATAGTATATTTGTCCTGGCATCTTCCAGGCAAATGCGGAAAAATCTCAGGGGAAGGAAAATTCTGCAATAACTGCGGAGCATCCATTACCCTCATAAAATGCCCGAATTGCGGAAATAAAGTATCTATTGGCACCAGGTTCTGCGAAGACTGCGGAACAAAACTGGTCTGAAATAATAGAAAAGGGGTCCAGTTTCATGCAGGTTTGCCCCTATCTTTTGATTTTTTGACGAATCTGCTATGAAAAAATATTCAAGTATTTTTGAATAAGAGGTTTTCTTGTTTTTATATTAACGAATATGCTACAGTTTCCTTTGATCATTTATTTAAGGTGTAATGAGCATATAATTCGCTCAATTATAGAAACCATGAATGTAATAAAAAGTAAGGAAATAAACTAATTAAGAAAGCATGATTTCAAAAAAAATATCTTAATTAAAACGTCAATTTGCCGAATTCGGGAGAGAAAATATCATTATATGTAAAAACGAGTTACTTTGACAGTCAAATTATAAATACCTTTAATCTAATAAACAATTTATCAGTTAAATGAACATTGGGGGAGTAAAATATGCCGGACTTGATCGGATTAGCAGTGGTATTTTTAATTTTAGCACTAGTTGCATACATTTTGGGCGCACGGGGAATTGCCGGTTTCTCTATGGAGATCGCAAAGTGGCTTGTTATAATCTTTGTTATACTTGCGATCATTTCGCTAATTTTGTGACGGTAATTTCCTGTAACAGTAGTGCTAAAAGACAATAAATGGGCATAAAACAGCTTTATGCCCGTCATTTTTATCTTAAGAATAAGAGTTTGTCTTGAGGATCAGAACCTGTTTTAAGGATCAGGAAAAAGAATAAATTAAAATATCAAATCAACTTTTTCTAATAAATATAATTTATGAATTGCATATATTCCTGAAATTTTTCAGAAGTTCGTCAAGTTTCTAAGTATCTGAGTTAAGTAATTATCAGATATTAAAAATGCATAGACATAAAATACTATTATAGATGTGAATACTCTATCAATAAACTAATAATTATTAAAACGAAAAAACGAACATAGTAGCTCAGGCAAAAAAATAGTTCATAATTTCTTGTTTTAAAAGCAGTTTTATTTTTTATCTTAATCCAAAGTATAATTCTTAATAATTTTTTTATCAATTATATTACTTCAAAATATATCTTTTTATTAATATTTATTTATATCAGTATACTTATATTGCATATTATAAGATTCTATTTAATTAATTAATTAATTAATTAATTAATTAATTAAAGTATCACCCATACTTTTCTAACTTAAGGAGGAATGAGAATAAAAAAAACGAATAACATTATTGGCAGCTATTTTCATCCTGATATCAGGCTCGGGTCTCGTGACTGCAGCTGAAATTTTGTCCAGCCGGGAGATTCGATACAGACCGCGGTGAACAACGCAACCTCAGGCGATGAAATTATACTACAACCTGGGACCTATACAGAAAATATTGTTATCAGTACAGGCAATCTGATGATCAGATCCAAGTCCGGAAACCCTGAAAATACAATCATCAAAGCCAAAAGCTCAAGTGCCAGTGTACTTTCCTTACAGGCAGATTCCATAAAAGTCAGCGGGCTTGAGATTACAGGAACAAAGTCAAGCTATGCAGGGATCAAGTTGTCCGGGTGCGGTAACTGCGTCATTGAGAACAATTTACTTTCTAACAATGGTTACGGAATTTATCTTCTGAGTTCTAAAGGAATCACCATCTCAAACAACGATATTACAAATAATAGTGATTTCGGGATTGTGCTTGCAACCTCAAACGATAATACAATCTCAGGCAACACAGCTTCCAGTAACAAAGGGCGTGGCATTCACCTGGGCACTTCTGATGGCAACACGGTCTCAGGTAACACAATCACCTTAAACGGCGTTAGCGGGCTTTATGTATGTCCAAGAAGTGATAATAATCTCGTTTTTGATAACTATTTTGTTAACACTGTTAATGGAGAAATTAAGAACGGGACAGGAAACGCATACAGTACTGCAAAAACCTCAGGTACGAACGTTGCAGGCGGCCCTTACATCGGTGGGAATTTCTGGGGAAAACCTGACGAAACCGGCTTTTCCGATACCGCAACAGATGCCGACGGAGATGGTATTGCCGATGTCGTGTACAGTTTCGAGAACAGTACTTATGCAGACTCTCTTCCTCTCGTATCTACCACCGAAAAAGCTAATGAAGAAACCAACGAAGAAACCAATGAAGAAACCAATGAAGAAACTACATCTGTGGTTCCGGTTGCAAACTTCGAAACCAATACCATCAGTGGCCCTGCTCCTCTGTCAGTTCAGTTTGCCGACCTATCGGAGAACGCTGAAGGAAGGGAATGGGACTTTGACAGTAACGGACAAATTGACTCTATTGACCAGAACGCGGTCTATGAATACACAACCCCAGGAACCTACATTGCCAAACTAACCGTAACCAATTCAAACGGCACTAATTCGAAAACTGCTACGATTACAGTTACGGAAACGAAAGAAGATAATTCCATTGACAATGTAAACGGCGAAAGTGAAGTTGCGGATGATAGTTCTGTAGACAGTGAAATCACAGATGATGGATCTGGAGACAAAGAAGACAGCAGTAGAAGCAGCGGAGGAAAAAGCCACAGAAGCGCAGGCGGCAGTGTTAGTGGTTCCCCTGAACCTGCAAGTAATATTGAGGTAAAAGAACTTTCCCAGGCCTTTATCACAAACGGCAAAGCTACTCAGTTTGAATTCCCAAGGAACGCAACATGTGTCGTTTATGTGAGCTTCGACTCAAAGAAGACTGCTGGCAAAACAACAACAATTGCCGAGCAGTTAAAAAACAAATCTACCCTTGTTTCCGATCTTCCTTCGGATAAAGTCTATAAGTCCTTTAATGTCTGGGTAGGAAACAGCGGGTATGCAAGCCTAAAGAATATTGAGAGTTCTGTCATCTGCTTTAAGGTTGAAAATGACTGGATGCAGGAAAGCATGGTAGACAACTCTTCCATTACCCTGAACAGATACGACGATGGAGAGTGGGAACAACTCCCTGTCACGGTACTGAAAGAAGATAACGAATTTACGTATTTCACGGCCGAAACAGCAGGCTTCTCTTTCTTTGCAATAACTGGCAAAGAAAGCGGTTTTTCGGAAAATGTAACTGAATCGGGTTCTGGTCCGGAAACTCGTTCCGTAGACATGAAGGATAAGGAAAGCACAGGGTTCACAGCTGAGATGTCAAAGCAGAGAAAAAGCACATACATCCATGGCTCTGAAGTGATTTCCGAAATTGCTGCCCTGTTTTCAGAATGGATTGAGTACATAAGAGATTGGGCGAAAGTTTGAGATTTTCTCCCACTTTTTATCCTTTTTTTCACTTCTTCCACTCCCTTTTTACATTATTTATTTTGACAAATAAGTATTTATATAATAATTCTAGTATAATAGTCTGCAATAGGGGAGCACTGTTTTGGAAATTTTCGCTTAAGATCAAAAGAATAATCATAATGATAAATTATGATGTTTTTGCGGTTTTTTTGCGTTAGTTTGCTTTTCAGGATAGATGCTTTTATCTTCTTGCCTTTATACAAAAAAGGCAAGAAAATAAGGTTCTTGAGCCCGAAATCTCTGACATGAGAAATAAGTTTAGAGATGTCCTAAAAAGGCAAATCAGACATTCTGGACTTAAAACCGTATTTTTTCGGCTTATTTTCGGAAACAAAGCCGAGATATAGCTCTAAGTTCAACTTCTGAGTGCCGGCTTAAATCTTCGGAGTCAGCCTTCTACCCGATCTTTAGAAAAGGACATTGTAAATGACTTTTCGCTCAGGTACCAGTTTGACCCGATTATGATAACAGGACATTAGTTCCAAAATGCTTATATACTTAGTCGAGCAGGTACTTCTAATAAAATTGAGGGAAACTTTCAATTAAATTTAATAAGTTGGGATTTCTCCGATTTTAAGAAAAACAATATCAAGATTACAAAAAGTACCCTGCTGCCTTCCAGTAGCCGTCAGGTATCCAACCTGCTGTGAATGTATTGAAGCAATGGCTCAAATCCCTAAGCAGCCGTTGTGCAAAAAAGGTAGCAGCTTTCAAAAACAGATTTACTCCAATCCATCGAAAACGGAAGAGTAGATATCCAATTAAAATCCGGTGAGCCAGACCCAAAGCCACCGGTATAAAACCCAAAACCCACCCTAGACCCAATTAAGGATCCGGCGGAAAACCTGACAGGGTCCTGCCAGGATCCGGCTTCGAATTCGGTTTCGATTCGAGCTCAATCCCGATTTGTTCCAACCAATCGGGACCCTACCAAGATTCAACCCAACCTACGGGGCACTACCTGAGAAGATCCACCCAACCCACAATTTCTCGGTACTGCCATGAAGTCCAGCTATTATTGAGTGCTCAGATACTCAACCACAAACAGAATCCCGCGGGAAATCCGTCCCGTGATTCTATCATACCCTACCTGGACTCCAGCCCCAATACAATCGAAGACCTACCTTTAATCCAACCCGAAAGGTCGTAAGCGAACCATGTCGATTGTTAAAGAGAAACCCCGGTTAGACCTTGTCCTGGCTCACCCTGGAGCAACTGGACAAGAATTCGAGCAAAAAGACAGACACAACGACGCACTCAAGACTTACAGCTGTTTTAAGGAATTTGAAACGGCAAACTTTGAAACCCGAAACCCTGAAATGAAATTGTTTATCCATCCCGGTACTTATTTCACTCCATCAAATGTCAGATCCCTATCTGGTAAGATATGCAAGGTTGAAGAATCAGGCTTATGTTTCCTGCAGACTGCAGAAAGAAACTATCAGAACTTTAACCTGCTAACCGAGAGTTATTCGTTCTTAACTGGCAGGGCATCAGAACTCTGTTCTTGCCCGGAAGCCCCGGAAAACAGAAATTAAGGTGGGGAGTCTCATGTCAGTTAACGAATCGATTAACCGGATAGTGGGCGGTTCCGGTGTAATACTTGCAGGAACCTTCCTCGGGATGCTTCTCGATATCCTGATTAAAAAAGTAATGACATCACACCTCTCGCCAGCCGACTTCGGCACATATTCCCTCGCACTTACAGTAATATCAATTTCAGGTGCAGTCGCAACTCTCGGACTTAATGAAGGAGTGCCCAGATATATTGCGTTCTTCAGGGGCAGGCAGGAGGAACAGAAGGTACATGAATTAATACTATCAGCTATACTTATGGGCATTATTGCAGGCCTGCTTGCGATTCTGGTTTCGCCTTCACTGTTCGAAAAACTGGCAGGAGAGGGATTTGATGCACAGGGCCAGATCCTGTCCATAGTTAAGATCCTGGTCTTTGCTATTCCGTTCACCATACTCCTGAACCTGACAGTAGCGATCTACAGAGGATTCGACCGTACGAATGTTAATATGTATTTCTATAACATCATAAGGCCGGTATCCCTGCTCGGATTTGCTTCAACGGCCGTATTCTTCGGTGCTTCTCTGAAAGGAGTCGTGTTTGCAGACCTGCTTTCAATGGTATTTACTTTCGGCATAATGTCGGTGTACTTTATAAAGAAACCGCCAGTTAAACCGGAACTGAAGTTTAAGTTCAGCGAACCAACCCGGCAGCTGATAAGGTACTCATTCCCGCTCCTGATAACTGCAACTCTGCTGAACCTCATGAGCTGGACAGATACCATAATGCTCGGCTATTTCAAGCCGGCTGAAGTTGTAGGGGTTTACAATGCAGTGTATCCTCTAGTAGGGTTCCTGTCCCTGGTAATAGCTTCCATGGGCTATGTGTATGTTCCTGTGGCATCAAAGCTATGGGGTCTGAACGAAACTCAACCGGTTGGTTCGATCTATGCGGTAATGACCAAATGGTGCTTCCTGCTTACATTCCCTATCTTTGCACTGATATTTGTGTATCCTGAGTTTCTTATTACGAAGCTCTACGGAGCGGAATATATAGGGGGTACCACTGCCCTGCGCGTCCTTGCCATGGGATTCATAGCAAACTCATATTTCGGATTCAACTACCACACTTTACTGGCATCCGGAGATTCTGACTTCCTGATGAAGTGTTCGGTTGCAAGTGCAGGAATTAACGTCGTAATTAATTTCACGCTTATACCTGACTATGGCATGGTAGGCGCGGCTATAGGGACTGCCGTATCTTATGCATCGATAGAAGTCTTAATGACCTTAAGAGCCTGGAAGAAGCAGAATATGCATCCTTTCACTTCTATGTACAGAAAGCTGACCCTGGTTTGTGTCATCTTGACTGCATTCATGCTCGCTATCAAGGAAGTAATTCCGCTTTCCGGTGCAGCCTGGGAATACGCAGTCTTCATCATTGCGTACTTTGCAATCGTTCATTATGCAAACATACTGGACAGAACTGAAGTAAGCATGATAGGAGAGATAAGAAAAACAATCCGGCAAAATGTCAGTGGCCACATTCCTCAGGCAATCAGGACACTTGCATCATAATTTGCCTGGACGTAAAACAACCGGCATATCTCTTTGAGATATGTCGAACCCCTATTTTTCACTCAATTTTTAAAATGAAAAACTGCATGTATCCAGATGCAGCCAAATTTCAGAGTGTTACCAGCCGTTTTCTTATTCTATTTCCACGGTTTTTTTCTCCCGATAGGTTAATCTTTGTTACTTGTTAACATACTACACATTATCATGGATTGCGAGTTAACTCGTTGATTCGACTGGAGATAAAAAAATGCTCGGAATTATTGATCCCCAGATCTGGATTGCATATATCCTGTGTTTTGTTAGCGCTCTTGGATGCATTGCATATGGCATTTTGATGTGGAATGCCGGTGCTGAAGAGGAGGTTGTGCAATAATGGTTGTAAGCACTCCTGTTCTCGGACTGGCGGTTCTGATCTACCTGATGGTGATATTTTACCTGGGATGGGTAGGATACAAAAAAACGAAAGACATAGACGACTACATGATTGCAGGGAGGAAGATTCATTCATACGTACTTGCCCTTTCTTATGGGGCAACTTTCATAAGCACGTCTGCAATAGTGGGGTTCGGCGGGGCAGCCGGAGTCCTCGGGATGGGGCTTTTGTGGCTCACATTCATGAACGTTTTTGTAGGGATATTCATCGCCTTCGTCATATTCGGGTCAAAAACCAGGCGTATGGGTTTAAATCTCAGGGCTGTGACTTTTCCGGAGTTAATGGGAAGACGCTTTGAATCAAGATTCATACAGGGCTTTTCAGGGATTCTGCTGGGTATATTCATGCCTCTTTATTCCGGAATAGTCCTCATAGGAGCTGCAAGGTTCCTTGAGACTACACTTGGAATTAATTATGATGTCGCGGTTTTAGTCTTTACAGTTATAATTGCAGCCTATGTGATAACAGGCGGTTTAATAGCTGTCATGTACACCGACGCACTTCAGGGAGCCCTAATGTTTGTAGGTATGGGAGTTTTAATGTTCCTGACCTACTCAAAACTTGGCGGCATTACGGAAGCACACAGAATGCTAACCGATATGGCTCCGCTTGTTCCGGAATCCCTTGTACAGGGAGGACACCTGGGGTGGACTGCGATGCCTGCGTTCGGTTCAACTCTGTGGTGGACCCTTGTCTCAACTCTTGTCCTGGGAGTTGGAATAGGAGTCCTTGCCCAGCCGCAACTTGCAGTCAGGTTCATGACGGTTAAGGATGACAGAGCCCTTAACAGGGCAGTCCTTGTAGGCGGGCCTTTCATTTTCATGATGACAGGAGTCGCGTTTACCGTAGGTGCGCTTTCAAATGCCTACTTCTATAAGACACAGAACCTGATCTCAATTGCAGTTGCAAAAGGAAATACCGACCTTATAATTCCCGAGTACATTAACAGCTCCATGCCTGACCTTTTTGTTATCCTTTTTATGCTTACCCTGCTTGCTGCCGCAATGTCTACATTGAGCTCACAGTTCCATACAATGGGCACGGCAATAGGACACGACTTTTACCGCGAGTACCTTATGAAAGGAAAATCCGGCAAAACCGTTACCATAACAAAACTGGGTATCGCAGTAACAATTCTTGCAAGTGTGATTCTTGCATATATGCTTCCGATAAGTATTATTGCAAGTGCCACAGCAATTTTCTTCGGGCTCTGTGCAGCAGCTTTCCTTCCGATGTATACAGGCGCCCTTTTCTGGAAGCGCATGACAAAAGAAGGAGCTATTGCAAGCCTTATTGTCGGGACGTTTAGCAGCCTTTTCTGGCTTGTTTTCGTGCACGCAAAAGAAGCCTCCCCTCTCGGTATCAGTCAGGCTCTTTTCGGAAAAGCTACCCTCCTGACCGGAACCTGGACTGTTATTGATCCCATACTTGTTGCAACTCCACTTGCTATACTAGCAGCCGTTGTTGTAAGCCTTGTAACCAGCCCTCCGTCAAATGAACATCTTGAAACCTGTTACGGAAAGAAGGCCATAAACAGATAAGAATACTGATAAAGGGGTACTGATTTAAGCAGGTAAGATTAGTACCGACTTTCATGGGCTGAATCACTTCAGACGTTCAGCCCATGAGCCTATTTTAAATAGTGAATGTTAAAGAACAGCTGTTTACTTTTTTTCGAGATATTTTTTAATTTCTGTTAAGTGGACTGCTCATTGGTCTTAGCTACCAGATATAATTAAAAGTTTTGAAAATAAAAAATTAAAACTGTATTAAAATAATTAATAAGTACTTTTTTTAGACATTCATGTCTAAAAAAAGAAAGATTTATATGCAGTGTAAGCGTATAGAACAGTGTTAAATAATTTACAGAATCATCAAGTATAAAAATAAGAGAGTTGAAAAGGGTGGGGACCATGAAAAGAAATAAGTTTTCAGGAACCAGAAAAAAGAAAACCAAATGTACAGCCTGTATAGAATTAATTTCTTCATCAAGAATATGCTCTTTTTCAAACATAAGGCAGAACAAACCAGTTTCAGAAAGGAAAAAGTCGATGATCACCGAAAATGAAGCTCTTGAAGCAGGATCTTCCATAAGTAAAATTTATGATAATGTAGTATGCAAAACTCCAGTATTTTTCTTTCCCTCTCTGATAAGAATAAGAGCTACTGATGGGGAAGGAAATACTATTGAAGTTACATATTAATCGACTAAGCGTCAGAAAGTGCTGTGAAGGATAAAAAGGCGAAATTAAAACCTTCATGGATTTTTACCCATGTTTATCTGCTTTTATGAGATTTCATCCGGTTAAACCAGTAAGAAATAAATAAAGAAACGAGAAACAGAACGGAACGTGAAGAAAAATAAGTTTATTTCTGTCTCAAAACTCTTTTTCAAAAACTCTTTTTCAAAAACTCTTTTTCAAAAACTCTTTTTTCTTCTTTTCATTTTATCTCTTCTTTTTTACCTGCCTCCATCCAGGCTGACAGGGTCTTTCCTGAAACGTAAAAATTAAAGAGTTTTTTCCGAAATTAAGTAGGTGTTTCTCAGGCAGAATGGTATATAATCTGATGAAATCCATTGCATATTTATTGATTTTTCCGACCGATACTTTATTTAAGTCTTGCAGAAAAGGATTTGGTAAAATTTTGATAAGAGCTATTTAATAAAATGGATATATAATATTGTAATTTGGGGGAGAACGTGAATTTGAAACATGTAAAAGATCTGGTCAAAGGGACAATAAAGGAGTGGATTGAAGATGATGCACAGGCTTACAGTGCTGCGCTGGCCTTTTATTTTGTGTTAAGCCTTCCGGCCCTTTTGTTGTTTTTAGTATATGTAGGAAGTATTTTCTTAATATCAGAAGAGATCCAGAATAATATAACAGACTATCTGCAGGGACCCGTTGATCAGAGCGTGATTGACATGATATCTGCAATTTTTGAAAATATTCCGGATTTCAGTTCCCTCTCAATAGGCGCATTAATTGGATTTTTGTTCCTTCTCTGGAGTGCAAGCAATATTTTCAGACAATTGAAAAATTTCCTTGAGAAAATCTGGAATATCAAGCCCGCTGAGTCCAATACTATTAAAGACTTTACAAAAGATGCAATTGTTTCCTTTTTTATAGTCATAGGTCTTGGAGGACTCCTTATACTTAGTATAATTATTGAAGGAGTTGTTTATGCAGTTTCAAGCATATTTCAGGGTTTTTTCCCTTTTTCGCCTTCTATTGCCCAGTATACAGGTTCCATAGCCAGCTTCCTGATCCTTGTGCTGTTTTTCATGCTTGTATACAGGGTGTTGCCCGATACAAAGCTTGATTTGAAGCCTGTTTTTATAGGATCACTCGTAACAGTAATTCTCATAACCATAGGCAAGTACGCAATGGGCCTTTATTTATCATATAGCAACCTTACAAGCATCTACGGGGCAATCGGGTCAATCATAGGGTTATTTCTTCTGATTTACTATTCTTCAATTATGATTACAATTGGTGCTGAGTTCACAAAAGTCTACTCTGAATCACGAACTTCTCCCTGAACCGGAAGGTTTGTCCAGCTGTAAATCTTCTCTTCAATCGAGGTCGAGATGGTTTTTTCGTATTCTCGATCATGTTTGTTTCTTTAGCATGCTTCAGCAAACCCCATCCCGAAATGAGTCTCTTTTCATGGTATAAGGTTTTGTGCATTTACAACGATAAGTGCTGTTTGTTTTCTCTTTACGCTTATTGTAATTTACCAAATCTTTTAAACATACTTTAGGGATTTATTTCTTTTCAACTTTTTCTTCCTTCAGCACCTTCTTTGCGATGATAAAGACTGCGAATGCAATTATAGCGAAATTTATCAACTCTGCCAGAAAAGCTCCCCAACTTATTACTATTGACCCGATCTCAAGGGTTGCTGTCTCCCAGCCCCCTCCAGGAACAAAAGGTGTGATAATCGGCATGATGACATTATCCACGAGTGACTTTACAAGAGCTGTGGATGCTATTCCCATGATAAAAGCAACTGCAAGGGGAATTACCTTGTATTCGTAAAGGAATTCTTTGAATTCGCTTAAAAGACCCATACTTTTCCACCGTATAAATGAAATAATATAAATTGTCGGAATAAGTTCTTAAAAAAATATGAAACAATGATCAGAAAAAAAAAATTGAAAATCAGTAACAAAAGCTAAAAACCAGAAGTAAATCTAAAATCAGGGTTAAAGTCAGAACAAACTCTTAAAAAAATCTGCCGTTTCCAGGGAAAAAACTATTTCTTAAGGAAGCCAGAAAGTTACTTTTTGCGTGGTTTGCATCTTCAGCCCTCATTCTGGCTTCAATCATCATCTGTTCTGCTTCTTTATTCCCTGATATATCCGAAATGATCCCATGATGCAGATAGTTTTTCCAGTCTCATCCATTACAAGACTTGCTGAAAGGTGGACATGAAACTCAGTTCTGTCTTTTCTCCTGCAGCTTAGTTCTCCTGCCCAGCTTCCTCTGGAGAAAAGTTCATTTATAACAAGAGTAATCGTCTTACCCGAAGTCCCCAAATCTCTGACTGATTTTCCAAGGACCTCCTCTTCATTGAAGAAGTCCCAGAGTTTCACGAAAGCCGAATTAACATAAGTAATATAGCCTTCAGGGTTGGCTATAGCTATGGCAGTGAGGGAAGAGTCCATAGCCACACTTCTGACCTTCATTTCTTCCTCTACTTTTTTGCGTTCAGTAATATCTTCCCCGGAACTCAGGGTTCCGATAATTCTGCCTTTTTTGTCCTTCAGAATGCTGTTATACCACCTGATTATACGTTCCTCGCCATTTCGGGTTAAAACAGGATTTTCAAAGTGTTCAAAAGACCCAAGGTTTCCGGAGATTAACTGTAAATAAACCTCTTTTGTTTCCTGCCTGCATTTCTCAGGTATGAAGGTATCAAACCAGTTTTTTCCAAGAATGTCCTTTTGATGATAACCAAGAAGCTCGGAACTTTTTTTGATTATAAGCGCAACTTTTTGTTCGGTATCAATAGCAATTATTATTGTCCCTGCAATATCCAAGTAATTCTGTACACGGTCCCTTTCATACTTTAGCATTTGTTCGGCTTTTTCGTTTTGTAAGATCAGCTACAATCGAAAATATAGCCTGTTTACCTTTGTATTCGATAAGCCACATACTCAGCTCTACAGGTAAAATAGCACCACTTTTACAGATAGCCATAACCTGTACTGCTGCCTGCCCATTCCGATACAGCTCTCTTACCTTCTCAGCAAAAACCTTTGAGGATTTCAAGATGATAAACTCAGTTGCTGTTTTATTTAGCAGTTCATCTCTTGAGTACCCCAATTTATCACACAGTATCTGGTTAGCTTCTAAAAAATTGCCTACCTGCTCATTGATAGCTACACCGTCAGTTGAGTTTTCGAAGATGGAATCAAAACTTCTTTCAGGAACTCTGGAAGAAATATCAGCTTTCTTTTGCCTGGTTATATCATCTATCTGGAAAACTACAAAATTAGGTCTGTTATCGGAATCTATTACAAGATATGGTGATACGCTTATCCATATCCTGTTTCCATCTTTTTTTAAGGAATCCATCAGCTCACACTCCAAAAGCAATTGGATTTAAAAAATAATATACAAGCCATTCTAATTTATATATAAATATTTTAACTGAACATAAATTTTATAATTTTATAATTTATATAAATTACGAAGTGTAAGTAAAGTTTTTATTATACTTCAGGATGCCAGCGCTCCATATGCTTTCTATGAGTTTCAAGATAGGCTCCTTTTTCATAAAACTGATCATAGAACTCAAGGTCAAGGTGATGTGCCTGAAGATAGGGCATGACAAAAA
Organism: Methanosarcina horonobensis HB-1 = JCM 15518; assembly: GCF_000970285.1. Lineage (NCBI taxonomy): Archaea > Methanobacteriati > Methanobacteriota > Methanomicrobia > Methanosarcinales > Methanosarcinaceae > Methanosarcina > Methanosarcina horonobensis. The sequence continues at coordinate 2,774,871 of NZ_CP009516.1, forward strand.
TGCTCGGAACTGTGCCCGGAAACTTTCCGAAGCTGTCATAGATATACTGTGCCTGCAGGGCAACGCATTCCCTGAACTCTTCATTGTGCGGTACGGCGCTGCTCCTGACTGCCTTCGTATCTCTGTAATAACCAGGAGTGTCAGGATTGAAAGGCCCGCCTTTGCCGAACTTTCTTTCGGTAAGGGCGTCCACCGCCTTGCGCATGTCCCTATAATGAGGGGGAGTATAGCCTTCAAAAACTCCGGAAAGTCCGGTTGGATTAGGAAGGGCCCAGCGCTCATCGGAATCGTATCGGAAGCCGAGTCCGGGAACTTCGGAGTTTCCGCTTGCTCCCAGAACTGCAAAAGGATCCACACCGTTAAACATCCAGCCTCCAAGACCCATAGCCTGAAGCATTAGCATACCCGCATAGCAGGCAATAGAAAGCTCCGCAGTTACCTCGGATAAAGACCACATCTCAAGAAAACTTAAGGGCAAAGGATTTTCCGTATCAACGAGATTACCGAACTTCTCAAGCCCTTCTATTCTTTTCCCGTGTACATCATCATAAAAACAGACCCCGTTCTGCGTATAGTAGCAGATCCCAGCGAGTACGTGCTGGGCAAGATCTGCTACCGGAATTATCAGGGTTGTCCCCGGATGGTTGACTACCCAGGTATTGTGGGCTTCTACGTAAGGCGTCTCCGGAGGAAGTTTCAGCCTGCCCTCGGAAATCTTACGAATTCTTGCTCTGTGGGCTTTAATCAGGTCCTCTACATCAAAAGTTCCGCCTTCCGAACGTGTCGTCATTTCCGGGGCATCCCGGGTATCGAAAAAGTAAACTCCGGCATCGTCGGTAAAAAAAAGTTGACTCGTATGAAAGCCTGCCGCCGAGGGAAATGTTCGTCCTCCGGCACTGCAAGCATAATTCGAAAGAGCAGGTGCATACCTTTCCCCGCGCATTATCAGGTTATGCCAGCCTGTATTGCCTGCCGCTGCAGACAGGACTGCAATTTGCTCCCATTCCGTAAGAGGCAGAGGATCATGTTTTGATGTGTACTTAAAATAACCGTCCGGAATTGAAGCCCCCATAAAAAAACGGCGTGCTCTTCTCCCGAAAAGTGCGTCCATGAGCCTGAAATCAAGAGTGTCTGTAAAACCCGGTGGAATGTTTTCCATATCCATATTCGACTCCCCACTATAGAGTATGGAAAAAGTGTAAAAAAAAGTTACGTTACAATAAAGAAGGAATTTTCTCAGAGTTCTGGAGGTTTGATTTTTAAAAGATGACAGAAGATATAGAAAGGGGGTTTTAATGGGTACGACAAAAACAATGGGATTTTATGCTGCGACTTCGATAGATGTAGGGGCTATGGTTGGAGCAGGGATTTTTTCAATTTTCGTGCTATGCAGTAACTTTCCTGTCTCAGGGCTCAGCTAATATCTGGACCAATGCTTTTGCTACAGCAATAATTCTCATTTTTACGGCTATTAATTTTACAGGAGCAAAAGCCGTTGGAAAATCCGAGTTTTTCATTGTTTCAATAAAAGTCGGTGTTTTGCTGTTTTTTGCAGCAGCCGGTATTTTTTATATGAATCCAGGAAACCTCTCAATTTCTACCTGGCCAAGTTCCAAAAATATCTTTTTTGGGGCAGGAATGGTGTTTCTTGCATACCAGGGTTTTGGGTTGATAACCAATGCCGCAGAAGATATGGAAAACCCGGAGAAAACCCTTCTAAAAGCTCTTTATTTGAGTGTCATGCTCGTCATTTTCATTTATATATCCGTCAGCCTTGCAGTAACGGGAAATCTTTCAGTCACTGAGATTGAAAATTCAAAGGACTATGCCCTTGCAGCTGCTTCAAAGCCTTTCCTGGGGGCTATAGGTTTCAAAATAATGGCTTTAGCTGCTCTTTTTTCAACTTCTTCCGCAATTAATGCCGCACTCTACGGCGGTGCAAACATAAGCTATCTACTTGCAAAAAATGGTCAATTACCTTATTTTTTTGAAAGAAAAGTCTGGAACAGAAGCCCAGAAGGACTTTTTATTACATCAGGTCTTGTTATTCTCTGTGCAAATTTTCTTCAACTAGAAGGAATAGGTATGCTTGCCAGTGCTTCCATTATTCTTATTTACACAGCCGTTAACGTTTCTCACCTTCGGCTGTTAAAAGAAACCGGAGCAAAACCTTACATAGTATGGGCTGCTCTTCTCAGCAGCCTTGTTATCTTTGGCATCCTTATATACTATGAATATATGAACTCGAAGACAACACTTTCTCTACTAGGGTTTACTGTTTTTCTCTGTTTTGCTGCCGAATGGACTTATAGAAAATAATCCGGCAGAGTAATAAAAGAAAGGACAGGATGAATCGGAAAAGTGTAAAAAATGGAATTCTTAAAAATTGAATTAAAAAATAAAATAGGATTAAAAAAGAGAGTTCAAAATCAAAGTTTTTAACATTTCTTCTAACCTTCCTCTTTAATATCTTCTTAGACTACGATAATCCGAATTTTATTCTGTGAACCCACAGGTAAGCTAGAGACCATACAAGGAGTACAGGAAAACGGCTCTTCAGCATATAAAACATGGATAGGAAACCGAATTGTCCTGTTGTCAGATACTCCGAATAAACTAATCATCTGATCAGGATCAATCTTCTTTAAAAGCAGTTTCACTCTATGTACTCATCCCTCCTCGGAGAAAAAACTTCGATGGCTACGGAGTCTTCCAGAGCTTTGGCACTGTGAGTTATACCGCCAGGAATGTTCCATGAATCCCCAGGGCTCACTTCAAATGTTTCGCTGTCAAGAGTCAGGAGAATTTTTCCTGATACCAGATAGCCGGTCTGTTCATGGATATGATCATGAGAAGGAAGGGTACTTCCGCATCTCAAAAGGAATTCGGTCATCAGGGTATTTTCCCCGTAGACCACCGCTTTCATCCTGATTCCGGGAAGAAGTTCTCTATACCCGTTTGAATCGCTTTTGCAAAACATAAGAAATCCTCTACAATTTTTTCTAAAAATCAAATCAATAAGCTAGCTCTGGCAGAGTTTTTATCTGAAATTATCTCTTTTGTTATTTTAGAATTTCCGAGTTTGAGTTTAAACTTTGAATTTTATATTTTCAGATTAGCTTTGAAATGCATCTTTTTTTAGATAAGTGATACTTCTATGGTTGATCCGGTACGGTTTCATTGATCCAGTATGGTTTCTTGATAACATTTGACTGGAATACATTATAGCCATAATTTTATATAATAGCAGCTATTATTATTTATCAGGGCATCTGAAAAAACTCTTTTCATACCCAACAGCTTTTACACCCCCACTCCCAAACCACTCCAAACCTCAGATGCCCATTCCCCCACATTTTTACATACCACACTCTCTGGAGATTACTTACCAAAAAGATTATCTCTAAAAAAACCTTAATCTGTTGCATGCCTCTTATTTTTTTTCCTATCAGCACCGAAAGGCTGTGCTTAGTTCCTGCAAGTGTGAAACTTTATCTTCTGGAACTGCACGACCGTCAGGCTTTTGCTTCATCTCTCAAAGCTAATGTTCCGGCGGGATGGCCGCCTGATCAGATAACCCCTGAGGTAATCGAAGAATTCATAGGAAGGATGAAGACAAGAGACCGAAAAATTTGGAGTTTCTACTGGCTTCTACACCAGAAGGCTTCAGAATTGCCTGTCCTGATAGGAAGTGGAGGATTTCTTGCTCACGAAAACGGGACTCTTGAGATAGGATATTCCGTCCTTTCTGATTACCAGAATAAAGGGTATGCAACGGAAGCGGTCCGATCTATGCTGCATTGGGCTCTGTCCAGTCTTAAACAAGACTGCATTATAGCCAATACATACCCACACCTGAAGGCTTCGATTCGTGTACTGGAAAAAAACAGTTTTCTTTTTAAAGGAGACGGACCTGAAGAAGGAACAATAACTTATGAGTTTCGACGAAGAAATGGAAATCTCTGAACCATACCGAAGTTTTTACGGAGCTGTTGTAGCATCATATTGATTTTTGAATGTATGAGATAGTAACTGCATTAAAATCATAGGCACAGTACTACAGGATGCTGCGAAATTATTAAAATTTAAATTATTAAAATATAATTTATTAAAATAATTAGGGTACTTCTAGAAAAGGATGAAAAAGGCAGTGTAAACTTAATCATATATTTATAATTATTATATCCATATCGGGTATCTGAAAACCTCTTTTGAAGTACCCTACTTTCCTATCCCCAAATTATGACCTCAACGAAAAACAGATGCCCCTCTCCTTCAAACCGCGTTTTCTAATCACACATTCTTCGTAAAATATACTTTTTCTTAATAGTCCGTTTTTGCACTGCATATAACTGTCTTCATACGCTACTTATTTACAGTTTTTTCTATTATTTCCAGTCCTTCTTCTACCACAATACAATTCAGCTATTTTTTCCGTTCACGAAGCCAGCTATCTTTTTCGTTCATGAAACTGAAAAATAAATAGAGTGATAAGTAAACAGAATAATATATATAGACAATAATAACAAAATAAAAAAAACATACAAGTGCTTAACCAGAAGTAATAGATGTAACCAAAATTCTGGAACAGCTTATAAGGAGACGATAAATTGTCAGAAAATCCCTTGCAGGTTATAATGGATAAAGACCCTGAATTTTTCAAACTTCTCGAAAGTACTCGCAGACTTGCATTTTCAGAAGGTGGAATGCCAATGAAATACAAGTTCCTCATTGCAATGGCTCTGGATGCAGCTAATGGTGCAGTTGATGGGGTAAAAGTCCTTGCAGTTCAGGCGATGCAGGCAGGGGCTACAAAAGAAGAGGTTATGGAAGCAATAAGGATAGCCCAGTATATTTTTGGAGTTGGAAGCGTTTACACGGCTGCAAGAGCTCTTAACGATGTTTTATAAGCTCGATTTACAGACAGAGTTCAGGTAGAAAATTTTACCTGAACTTGCTTTTCCTAATTATTAGCATCCTGTTAAATTGCCAGTTCATTAATAGATGCGAGTCTTTGAGAGTTCATCAATCAGATTTTATCAATTATACTAACCAAGATCATCAATAATATTAGCATAACCAACTTTATTGTCTAATTTTATCTACCACTTACTTTTGCTGTCTTTATAATGATATTTGTGGAAAGTAAATAACGATAATTTCACTATTTTTATATGCGATGGAAGACTAAGTAACATAGGGAACAGGGCATCTGAGAAAACTCTTTTTCTCAATATATATCCCAAACTCATATCCACCTAAACTCAATCCCAAGAACCAGATGCCCTTCCCCCAATTTGAAAGGTCTGGCTAAAAATTAATTTTTTCATCGATCTATGAGTGATCAGTCAATCAAATATGAAGATTAATTGACCGATTAATCTAAAAAATAAGTAGTCAATTATAATTAAGCAGTAAATCATAGGCAATGTATCATACATAGTAGATCAAAAGATCGTTCCGGAAAGATAAAGCAGTTAAAAGTTGCAAGGAGAAAGAAAGATGCTTTACAGAAAGATGCCAAAGAATGGAGACGAACTCTCCGTACTGGGGTTCGGGTGTATGCGCCTGCCAGTAAAAGAAGACGGCACAATAGATGAAAGCAGGGCAATGAGCCAGGTACGTTATACAATCGATCACGGAGTAAACTACATAGACACTGCATGGCCTTACCATATGGGAGAAAGCGAACCTTTTGTAGGAAGGACTCTTGCTGATGGATATCGGGAAAAAGTTAAACTTGCTACAAAATTGCCCTCCTGGCTCATAGCGAGCAGAGAAGACATGGACCGGTACTTAAATGCCCAGCTTGAGAGGCTAAGGACAGATCATATAGACTACTATTTAGTCCACGGTCTCGCAGGAGAGGTATGGGACAAACTGGAAGCTCTTGGTGTGACCGATTTCCTTGATAAAGCAAAGGCTGATGGCCGTATTATCAACGCCGGCTTTTCTTTCCACGGGTCAATAGAGGACTTTAAACGGATTGTAGATGCATATCCCTGGACCTTCTGCCAGATCCAGTACAATTTCATGGACGAAAACCACCAGGCAGGAACTGAAGGGCTTAAGTATGCAGCTTCAAAGGACCTGGGTGTTATTGTCATGGAGCCTCTGCTCGGAGGCAATCTGGCAAGTCCGATACCTTCTGAAGTAGAGGAGATATGGAACGAAGCGGCGGTAAAACGCACGCCTGTAGAATGGGCACTCCGCTGGGTGTGGAACCATTCTGAGGTTACGGTTGTGCTCTCTGGCATGAATGAAGAGTCTCAGGTTGAAGAGAACCTGAAAATAGCAGATGAAGCCTATCCGAACTCTCTGACTGAAGCAGAAGTACAGCTTGTCAATAAAGTTGAGCAAAAATACCGTCAGCTCATGAAGATTGGCTGCACGGGTTGCAAGTATTGCATGCCCTGCCCTTCAGGAGTTGACGTCCCTGAATGCTTCAGTATTTACAATAACCTGCACATGTTCGGGAATGTGGAGGGGGCCAGATTCAAGTATGCAGTCACGATGAGCGGAATATTTACAAATACCGAACCAGGGGGATTTGCTTCTCAGTGCATTGAGTGCGGTCAATGTATGGAGAAATGTCCCCAGGGTCTGAAAATCCCTGAGCTTCTCAAAGCTGTGGTAGAAGAGCTGGAGGGACCTGACCTGGAGCAGAGGATAGCCATGGCTAAGCGGATCTTCAAGAAGGGTTAACTGCATAACAAAATCTAATAATCAATGCCAGTATATTATTAATCAGCTAATAAAAAATTAAAAACTTGATCAAAGCTGAAGGAAATCAGTGACTAAAATAATTAAGTCATTGTTCGGAACAAACGATAAAAATGAAAGAGAATAGAAAATTGAAGTAACGGCAAAAAATAATTTGTAAAAGCTGTTCTTCTTTCGTTTTTTTTGGTTTTTTAGATCAATTTGACAAGTGGATACCAATCATATCTCCGGAATACTATCGAAATAATGTTAGTCCAATGAGATAATTATTTATAGTAAGTATATCTAGTTTATATCAACGTACAATCAAAAAAGAACTTAATAGTGGGGAAAAAATATGAGAATAAGAGTGGTTAGTTCAAGAGAAGAAATCTTTACACTCAATCCTAATGAGCGTCTTGTTCACCTGGCTTTCAGGCCTTCAAATAAGGATATTTTTGGATTGGTAGAGACCTGTCCGAAGATTGAGGTAATTCAGTTACCCAAATCTTATATGGCTACAGTTTCAAAATCCATAGAAATGTTCCTGCAGATGCAACGAGTCCAGCTCCTGGAAGGAGATGTCTGGGGACACAGGAAAGACATAAACGAATACTACGCAATTCCCTCTTCAGTGATTGAAAAGATTAAGGAAATGAAAACCGAAGGTAAAGCAACTGAGGAAATTGAGAAAAAGGTTTCAAGGGAAAGCAAGCTTAACCCTGAAATGGTCGCTTATATCCTGAACAAGGAAGTCTCTGCCTGAATTCAAATGCAATAAAAATTTTAGTGGGTGTTTTGCTGGAGATTAGAGGATAGAAATGGGTTGCGTCTCCCGTTATCTAATCTCCAACTTAAATTTTGAGACTTTTTTCTAACATTCTATGAAATCGTCAAAATTAAAATTAAACCTCTGACAATTCTTTCTCACTATAGTATTAATCAGCTTGCAGGATTATAGATTTTATTATCCAATGTCATTTGAATTCCTGAAATATAAATACAGGAGAATTTCGGGAAAGAAGCAGGCAGATACTAAGTGGAAATGATCTTCTTTGGAAATTAAAGTTTTATTTATTCAAAGACTCCAGTAATTTCTTCACATAAAATGGATAATTTTTTTGAATAATCTTACTCTCTTGAATTATTTCTATATTTGCATGTTTTTTCATATGCTGTCGTCTACAGAAATATTAATGTATATTTTTCTATTGTAAACTCAGAAATGAAAAAAATGAAAGATAACAGCAGATTTCCATAGACATATTACGCCATTTTTATGCACATATTTTAAAAAAATAGCTGAGAGCATTGATTCTGAACTGAAAACCGTTATTCTAAATATATCCTATAATCTAATTTTGAAATAGGAATCTAATCTTGAGATGCTATTTTGAGAGATGTTAAAGGCGGAAATTGACAAAGTCTATTCATTTTTCAGTCAAAAATAAATCTGAAATTAGGTACTTTGACTGCCTGAGAATTAAAATCGGTCATTGTTACGAACTTTGGAGGACAAAAAGAGCACTTGCGGTTATCTCATAAGAGAAGGAGAAAAACAGGAAAAGGGGAAACAAGGGGGGAAATAAATACTCTATAGAAGGATGCCTGAGAATGGGGATGAACTTTCAATACTGGGTTTGGGGTGCATGAGGCTTCCTGTTAAAGACGGAAAGATTGATGGAAAGAGAGCAAAGAGCCAGGTCCGTCACTTAATCGATCACGGAGTAAATTACCTTGATACAGCCTGGACATATCATATGGGAGAAAACGAGCTATTTCTGGGAAGTGTTCTTGCTGACGGATACCGCGAAAAGGTCAAACTCGCAACAAAACTTCCTTCCTGGATAGTGAAAAGCAGGGAAGATATGGACAGGATTCTCGATGCCCAGCTTGAAAGGCTCAGGACAGATTATATAGATTACTATCTCCTGCACAATCTTACCGGAGCTTTATGGTATAAAATGAAAAGTCTCGGTGCACTGGGATTCCTTGATAGGGCAAAGGCTAATGGACGAGTCATAAATGCCGGTTTTTCTTTCCACGGCTCAGTTGAGGAGTTTAAGCTCATTGTCAATTCATATCCCTGGACTTTCTGCCAGATCCAGTACAACTTTCTGGACGAGAAGAACCAGGCTGGAACGGAAGGACTGGAATATGCCGCTTCAAAGGGACTGGGCATAATTGTTATGGAGCCTTTGCGCGGAGGTAAGCTCACCAGTCCGGTGCCTCCTGAAATAAAAGAGATCTGGAACGAAGCGGCGGTAAAACGCACACCTGCAGAATGGGCTCTCCGCTGGGTATGGAACCATCCGGAAGTTACTGCTGTGCTCTCCGGCATGAATGAAGAATCTCATATTGAAGAAAACCTGAAAATAGCAGATGAAGCCTATCCGAATTCTCTGAACGAAGAGGAACTCAGGCTTGTAAAAAGAGTGGAGCAGAAGTATAGAGATCTTATGAAAACAGGCTGTACAGGCTGCAGATACTGTATGCCCTGCCCTTCAGGAGTCGATATTCCGACCTGCTTTGAGGTATATGACAACCTGTACCTTTCAGGGAATGAAAAAGAAGCAAAACTCATGTATGCGGCAAAAGCAGGTGGAATAATAAGAGGAGATATACCTGGATATGCTTCGCGGTGCATGCAGTGCAAGGAGTGCCTTGAAAAATGCCCGCAGCACCTGGATATACCCGGCCTGCTTAAAGTTATTGCAGAGAAATTTGAAGGTCCTGATCTGGAAACATGGAAAGCCGCTGCAAGACAGACTTTCAGGGTAGACTGAATGTTAAGAAACAAGTAAAATTAAGGAACGATTAAATTTAAAATCCATTTAAAGTGCAGAAACCCTTAAAAAGCAGGGAAACAACTTAAAGCTGTAAGGTGATGGAAATGCTGTACAGAAAAATGTCAGGAAATAGAGACGAACTTTCTATATTAGGATTCGGATGCATGCGCCTTCCTCTCAAAGAAGGAAAAATAGACGAGGAAAGAGCCAGACAGCAGGTGCGCCATGCAATCGATCATGGAGTAAACTACATAGACACAGCATGGCCTTACCACATGGGAGAAAGTGAGCCTTTCGTAGGGAGAGCTCTTGCTGACGGATACCGCGAAAAGGTCAAACTCGCAACAAAACTTCCTTCCTGGACAGTGAAAAGCAGGGAAGATATGGACAGGATTCTCAATGCCCAGCTTGAGAAGCTCAGGACAGATCATATCGACTATTATCTTGTTCATGGGCTCGTGGGAGCATTATGGGATAAAATGGAAACGCTTGATGTTCTTGGTTTTCTTGACCAGGCAAAAGCTGACGGACGAGTCATAAATGCCGGTTTTTCTTTCCACGGCTCAGTTGAGGAGTTTAAGCTCATTGTCGATTCATATCCCTGGACTTTCTGCCAGATCCAGTACAACTTTCTGGACGAGAAGAACCAGGCTGGAACGGAAGGACTGGAATATGCCGCTTCAAAGGGACTGGGTGTAATCGTTATGGAGCCTTTGCGCGGAGGTAAGCTCACCAGTCCGGTGCCTCCTGAAATAAAAGAGATCTGGAACGAAGCGGCGGTAAAACGCACACCTGCAGAATGGGCTCTCCGCTGGGTATGGAACCATCCGGAAGTTACTGCTGTGCTCTCCGGCATGAATGAAGAATCTCATATTGAAGAAAACCTGAAAATAGCAGATGAAGCCTATCCGAATTCTCTGAACGAAGAGGAACTCAGGCTTGTAAAAAGAGTGGAGCAGAAGTATAGAGATCTTATGAAAACAGGCTGTACAGGCTGCAGATACTGTATGCCCTGCCCTTCAGGAGTCGATATTCCAGGCTGTTTTGAAATTTATGATAACTTTTACCTCTCAGGGAATGAAAAAGAAGCAAAACTCATGTATGCGGCAAAGCCCGGAGGAATAATAAGGGGCGATGTTCCGGGATATGCTTCTCAGTGCGTGCAGTGCGGGCAGTGTATTGAAAAATGTCCCCAGCATCTTGATATACCCTCAATCCTTAAAGCCGTTGCAGATGAATTTGAAGGAAAAGATTTCAAGGGATGGAGAGTTATGGCGAAAAGAGCTTTTGGGAAAGAGTAAAGACAAAGTAACTCTGCCACCAGTGTCTTTTTAGAACCCGGAATTTTTATTCAACCTGATCTCTGTGGCATTAAGCTTTCTAACCTTAATTTCCTTCTACCCGAATCAGTCGGGCTGATTTTTAAAGCCAGCTGTAGAGCTATTAGATATAACTAAAGCTAATACTACTATGGAACTACAATGAAAACTATAACTGAAAAATCAAGTTTTTTTATTCCAGTCTTTGTTTTTTGCAGATCCAACAGGGCTTTTTACTCAGCCTGCAAGAATTCTTGGGAATTGCCAGTTTTTAAATCCGCCTTATTTAGCACACCAGCTACAACTTTATAGAACAGTTTTGTCGGATAACGAGCAAAAAGGTACCAAGCAATAGAAAGTATAGATAAAATTTTATTCTTCAGATGCTATTATAGTATATCAGGAACACGGAGTAGATTCACAAAATAAGTTTGTGCTCAAAGAGAACTAAAAACGGATATAGAAATTTTTGCTATTTTTTAAAAAAGACAATGAACTTACTTTTCAGTACAGAGCAAGACAGAAAGCATCCACCTAGTCAATGAAAAAATTTTGATACTGCCTGAGGATGGAACTATAATGAGCTATTCAGGTACAGTTTTTGATACTACTGACAGAATAAAGTCGATGGGCTCAATAAGGCACAAGCTGGAGATCGAAGAAGTATTACTGGAAATCTCCAACATGTTTACCATTCCAGCCAATCTTGAAAAGGATATTAATCTGACACTCGAGAAAATAGGAGTTCTCTGCGGAGCTGGCAGGAGTTATATATTTCAGATCCGAGAAAACGGAAACATAATGGACAATACCCATGAATGGTGTGCTGAAGGTGTGGAACCTCAGAAAAACAACCTGCAAAACAATTCTTCCAACAGATGCCCCTGGTGGATGAAGAAACTTCATAATGACGAAATAATTCATATAACCGATGTTTCGGCTCTGCCTCCAGAAGCAGCAGCAGAAAAAGAGGTACTTGGGAAGCAGGGAATCAAATCCCTCATTGTTTTACCTTTTTACGCAGGTGGAAAGCTCGCAGGCTTCATGGGAATGGACAATGTAGTCAATACGGGAAACTGGGGAAAAGACAATATATCGATACTCAGGATAGCTGCAAACCTGATAGGCATGGGAATACAGCGCAGACAAGCTGAAAAAGCAATACATACAGGGGAAGAAATCTACAGATCCATGTTTCAGAACGCTGCTAATCTGATTACTCTGGTGGATGCAGCCGGGATTATTGTTGACTGCAATTCCAGGGTAGAGGAACTCCTTGGCTACAGGCAGGAGGAGTTTATAGGGCAGCCCATAAGCAGCTTCATATTTTCAGATTACCTGCAGAAGCTTCGAGAATCTTCAGAGGAGATAGAGAAGAGAGGTTTTTCCTTCAGTAAAGAGTGCAGAATGGTTCGAAAAGACGGGAAGCCTGTAGATGTTAACATCAATTCCTCGGGTTTAAAGGATGAAGAAGGAAACCATGCTCAGACGATCTACATAATAGAAGACATTACTGAACGCAAACAGGCTGAGAAGCTGATTAAAGAAAGTGAAAGCAGATACCGTTCTCTGTTTCAAAACAACGGCGCTGTAATAATGCTTATTGATCCTGATACGGGAGATATATGCGATGCAAATCCGGCTGCCTGTGCTTACTACGGATATACCAGAGAGAAGATGCTCAACCTGAATATTGCTGACATTAATATACTTCCAAAAGATCAAATCCTGGAAAAACTGGAACAGGCAAAGTTAAGGGATATGAATCACTTATTTTTCACTCACCGCCTATCAAACGGACAATTGCGGAATATTGAAAATTACAGTTATCCTATTCTGCTGAACGGGAAAATATTTCTGTATGCAATAGTTTCAGATATAACAGATACTAAAAAAATGCAGGACGAACTTGTTAGAGCAAAAATGGAAGCTGAAACTGCCAATAAAGCAAAAAGCGAATTTCTTGCAAGTATGAGCCACGAACTGAGAACACCACTGAATTCAATTATAGGTTTCTCAGATATGCTGCTCACCCAAAATTTCGGCCCGCTTAACGAAAAACAGGCAAAATATGTAAGAAACATCTCAGCTAGCGGGGTTCATCTCCTGAAACTGATAAACGATATACTGGATCTTTCAAAAGTTGAAGCCGGTAAAATGGAGCTCTATGTAGAGAAATTTTCAATATCCAGTTCAGTTTCTGAAGTTAAGACCTTATTAACACCTCTGGCATCAAAGAAAAATATTCAGATTCTGAACACGGTTGATGAAGAGCTTGCGACCATTAAAGCTGACAGGACAAAATTCAAGCAGATACTTTATAACCTCATTGATAATGCAATAAAGTTTACACCTGAAGGAGGTAACGTTACTATCGATGCCAGAATTGCAGAAGATGAAGCAGAAATTACTGTTAGGGATACAGGCATCGGAATATCTGAAGGAGAAGCTCGGAAAGTCTTTCAGCCTTTTATACAGCTCGATAACCCTGAATTAGGAGGCCAGGCAGGGACAGGGCTCGGGCTCTCCCTTGTCAAAAAATTTGTGGAAATGCATACAGGTAGAGTCTGGGTTGAAAGCAAGTCTGGTGAAGGAAGCAAGTTCTTTTTCACCATACCGCTTAGTTTAAACAATTAATTGCATAGTTTTTATCCCTGAGATAACCTGCCTCATGGGTTTTTTCGGGTTATTTCGGTTGTGGGTTATTCTGACCCATAATTTTCTTATATATTCACTGTTCACGGCTTCATGATTTTTTTGCCTATCGAAAAGGCTTTTCCGAGATTGCACCCGATGCTGTAATAGCTTCTGTTTCCTGTCCCGTATATAACGGGCTTAATCTTCTCAACATCAGGATTTCCGTTTTCATCGAGTACGGATTCTTCTACCTTGATGTCCACTATCTCCCCTACAAACATAGTGTGAAGCCCTACTTCAAGGCTGTGGAGAAGCCTGCACTCAAGGACAACAGGAAACTCTCCTATATATGGAGCAGGCACAAGCTCGCTTCTTACAGGTGTAAGACAGGCGCACTCGAACTTATCTTCATCCCTTCCACTTGCAATACCGAAGTAATCAGCCTCTTTTACAAAATCCTCAGAAGGAATACTTACAGTGAATGCCTTATTTTCAATAATGCCGGCATAGCTGTAGGTAGCCTTTCTTAAAGACACGCTAATACATGGAGGGTTCGAACAGCAGATCCCTGCCCACGCTACAGTCATTGCATTGGGTTTTCCGTTCATATCATAGGTACCGACAACCCAGGTAGGAGTCGGAAATGCAAGCGGTTTTGCTCCGATTGATTGTTTCATGGTTTAATCTTCTTTTCGATAAGGTTTATAATTTTCCGTATTATTTCCATTAATAAAGTTAAAAAGTAACTGATTTTATAACCATATTTAGAAAATATAGTTAGAAATAAGAAAGTTGATGAAGCTATCGGCTCAATATGGCAATGTTTGAATGTAGGATTGGGTGTAAAGATGCCCGTGAGGCTGACGCTGTCGAGTAGCCTGTGAAGCCTGCACTGTTTTCAGGATAAAAAGGTAAAGAAGTTGTTTTTAATTGAGTGTAGAGGCTTGTGTGAATGGTTGCAGGCAAGAAAGAAAAGAGGGGTTAAGAGGGGAGACTATTTGGGATAGTTGAGGGAGTTTGGAGTTGGATTTTTAGGGATTTTTTTGGTGTGAGTGGGGGGATAGAAGAGGCTGACACCTATGAAAGTGCATAGAAGGTCATTCAAGTACACTTTCAGTAAGCTAGTACATTTGAATGCACATTAAATATATATGAATCACCTTATATAAACTAGTCCAAATTATGCATTATATTGAGTCGTTAGAGGAGAAAGAAATGGAAGAACAAACAGAAAAATCCAAGATGGAAAAACTAACTGAAGAACTAAAAGAGATGGCTTTGACCCTTGGAGCCTTTAAAGTGGGCATTGCGACAACAGAAACTCTTGCAGGTGGCCCTCCTTCAACTGATCTTACATACGTGTTGCCAGGGGCAAAATCAGCAGTCGTTTTTGCTCTGGCTTTTGACCAGAACCTTATTGAACCTTACTTTAAAAAAATAGATCATAAATCTCTCGACACTAATAAGGTGCGGACCACTACCCTTGCAAACGGAGTAGCTCTCGAAATGGCAGGGTTTTTGCAGCAGTATGGTTACAAAGCTGTTCCCCAGCTGGCAAATTTTGTTTACCGTCAAGACTCGGAAAACTGGTTACTGGATATGCACCCTCCTATTTCCCACAGGTACCTTGCAGTCCGCTCTGGAATAGGGCATTTCGGATATTCAGGGAACATTATCACCAAGGAATATGGATCAGCAATTGTACTGGCGTCGGTAGTTACTGATGCAGAACTTATACCAACAGATCCCCTGCCAGAAGAAGAAAATTATTGTGATGAGTGCAAGATCTGCCTTGCTGTCTGTTCGTCTGAATACGTGGATCCGCTTGAGAAGGTTACAGTGACTCTTGGAGGAAAAGAGTTTAGCTACGGGAAGAGGAGAAGTAATAGCCGATGCTTCCTTGTCTGTGGTGGGCTTACAGGTTTAAACGCCTCGGGAAAGTGGTCCACCTGGTCTCCGGCTCGCTTTGAGATCCCAAAAAAAGATGAAGATTTTATTGCTGCGTTACCCAGTACCATCGAAGCATACTTAGAAAGGCCTAAAATTAAAGGTGGATTTTTTATATGCCTTATCCCGGGAAATAGAATGGAATATACATGTTCTAACTGCCACTTTGTTTGCCATCCTGATAAGGAAGTTAGGAAGGCACGTTATAAAATGCTCACTGACAGTGGCGTGATCATACAGGAACCTGATGGAACTCTTAAAGCGGTATCTCCAGAGGAGGCAAAAAAATATATCGAGTCCATGACTCCGGAAAGGAAAAAACTGTACGAATCGGTTCCGGAGGAGCAATCTGTATAAAACAAAATTCACTTTTTATATATAAAAGAAAATGAGAAATTTCACTAACAAAGTAATGAGAAAAACAGATTTTATTTATAGAAAGATAATAGGACTGAGTTTACCATATTCAGCGCAGAAGAAAAAGAAAATTAATAAGATTTATGCGATTGAACTGAATAATCAACTGTATTAAACCTTCAACTGTGTAAAACGTGACTTTAGCAGTTGTCCATAGCTCTTGATCTTGAACCTCTAGTGTGCAAGTTATAGCATGCTTTTGTAAATATAGATCTCTCTTATTTTTGCTCTTATGTGTCTTATCAGGGCACTATATGTTATGTCAACAATGCTTATCTTTGTAATGACAAATTAAATAGCCTACAAATAAGCCTTTAACAAAACCAATTAAACCAACTCCTACAACAACACCAAAAGCTATTTTTGCAGCTTTTTTGAATAGTCTTTTAACCCCATCCATCGATACACCTCGATTAATTTAATTTTCGATTTATTTTTCTTTATTTTTTATTACTCTTTTTTATTGCTCTTATATAATAATAGATGCGTAAGTATATTTTGCTTTGCTTAGTGTATTGATGAGATCTGCATCCTTTAAGGCGTATACCTACCATACACATATGCCTAGAAGCCACGTAATTTCCAGGGCTATCGCTCGTAGCCAACCGGATCAAACATATCCTGAAAGGCTTCACAGCATAATTAAAATGAGTAAAGCGAATACTTTAAACCTGCATTCTTTACTTCCTTTAGAGCCTTTCGACTATGTTTCCTCGTTGTGCCAGATCTGGCACATCGACATCAATATTCAGGTCTTCGGGATAATTGTGGAAGGCTGACGCGAACATACCCGTTGCTTGCAGCGGGGTGCGCCAGCGCAACTTTGATTCTTGCGCAGGTCTAGGGATAAACTTGATCTCGAATTTGGATGTAATTTAATGTGACGTGTTTTATCTACCCTGAAAGAAAGTAAAAAAATCATTCACAGCCTTTCCATGTTATATATGCTTCAACTATTTCCTGCCCTTCCAGAAATACAAGTCTGTTATCTTTACCGTATTCTTTTGCCTTTTCTTTGGAGAGAGCTTTTCCATTATAATTGTCCAGCATTTCGCAGACTACCATTGCAGGGGTAACGCCTGCCATATGGGCAAGGGCAATTGAAAGTTCGGTCTGCCCTTTGCGTTTATCCAGAAGCCCTTCGGCAGCTCTCAGGAGCGCCACGTGACCGGGAGTCCTGAACTCGTCTCCAAAACGAACTCTGTTTCCGGAAAGGCTTTTTTCTGTTATTTCTCCGATTTTCCGGATCGTAAGGGCTCTTTCATCATCAGGGATGCCTGTCCTGGTATTCCTGTGATTGACCCAGAGAGAAAAGGAAGAATGAGAATCGTATTTAAGATCGCCGTCCTTTTCTACCACTTCTCCAAGAACATCGCTGGTTTTGCTTGCTTCCCTGACGAGTTCTGCCATGAAAGGCAGTTTGAGTTGTTTGGATGCCACAGGGTCTACTGCCACGCAGATCAGACCGCCTGCATCTTTTCGCATCCATTTCACATCTTTAAAGGTGACCGCTTTTGCAGGGATCACAAGGTCAGTTTCTCCTTCCCTTGAATCCGAATCATAAATCTGGATCATCTTTCCGACCAGAAGTGCTTCCAGTGCCAGATTGATGTTTTCGTTTCTATACGTAAGACAATCGTAAACCGTATTTCCGTTCATTTTTGGCTCTCCATACCCTGTTTTTTTACCTGTACTACAACTCTGTCCCCATTGTTCAAATCCAGGGCATCCCTTAGCTTTACAGGTGCAATAATCTCAATCAAATCAACGGATAATGTGTTCTTTCAGGGGCCACTATAGCGGCCTCTATACCACCCACGACAACAAGATAGCATTTCCCGCCTCCGAATGTACGTCCTCCGTCATTGAAGCCTTCTATATAAATAACAGGCAGTTCCAGTAAGCGATTTCGAAGAATCAAACTGGTTTCCAAAAGCTTTACATTTAGAGTTCCAGAAAAAGAAGTGAAATGTAATTTTTCTTCAAATTGCCTTTTGTACCTGGGTATATTTACATAAAATTTCAGGATACAATACCTTATTGTTTCTCTTTCGCATCCTTTGTAAATTACATCTGCTATGTTATACAGGTCATTGCTGCATTTTGCGTGGTCTAGCTGAAGGTTTTTGAACTCATTTTATAACTTCATGCCTCTATTAATCATTTCAGTTTCTATATCTTCAAGCAAGGTTTTGAGATCAATCCTAACTTTGGTTAAATAAGAATCAGAAGTGTTTATAAATCCTTTATCAACTGCATGAGATATTCGTTCTAACATTTTTAGCCTTATATAGTTGAGGGTATTAGGGTCTGGAGGCCTAAAATGTTCAAATTCATTATCTCCCATTGTTTTTTAACTCCTCAGATTTTCAATGATTACAGGAACGCAACACATCACAATTTTTAAAAGAATCAAAGGGAGAATTTAGAGAGGTAGTCTTCTTTTGCACTACCTCTTTAAGTCCTCTTTTGTCTGAGAATTGCAGATTTCCCAGGCCGCATAATTTTAATCATTTTTGGTTATTGAAGTTTCGCTTAAAAGGTCCTTTAAATCCTTCGGGAGCTTAGAATGTTTTTCAGCTAGTGTTGAAACTATAAATTATCCATCCCCCGAAGAATACACAGAACCTTATAATCTCAAAATTATGATTTTTACAGAGCATAATTTAATTTTCGATCAGAGCAATTTCTTTCCTGCGCCAGGACCGGGAGCACACTGGAAGACCTCACTAATCTTGACTTCTATAAGGTTCTTTGCAGGAAGTCCGGGCTTTGCTGCATGCACAATTCCCTTCATTTTATCAAACTTCTCTCCGGAACTGATAATTTCCGCTTCGCCCTTTATCTGGAAGCAGCCGCCGGTTTCCGGCCCCCATACATAGACTGCAACATTCGGATTTTCTTCCAGGTTTACCAGGGATTTGACCATGAAATTGTCTACAATCCAGATTGTTTCATCATCCACAAGCTGGCAGAACCCAATAGGCACTACATTTGGAATTCCATCATTTGAAGCCGTAGCCACAGGAAAGATCTTTACCTTTGAAAAGGCAGTTTTCATCTCTTCGCTTAATTTTACTATAGTAATCACCATCAAGATGATTGCAGTATATATTAATATAGTTAAGCGTTAGAATTCTGTATCTAATTTTATTTGTGTATTTTAATGACCTTTCATTACACTGCCAACAAAGATTAGGATTTTTTGATTTTTTTTACGCTTTTAATCAATACTTACTTATATGTAAGTAAGTATTGATTATAATAAGAATAGATTTCAAGATGGCATTTCAAAATTCAAATAATTTGAGCTAAAATCTCATAACCTGTTGTAAGAGGTAGAATGAAATCTACGGTGCACAATAAAAGGAGTATCTTATGAATAGTGGTTATGAACAAATTTATGAAAGCCTTATACCCAAATTGAGCAAATGCGATTTTTTAGAAGTTGCCGAACGGCTTGGTCTGTCACTTCAGCCTGACGGTTCCCTATCTGTCAATTTTCTTGGCCGAGAATACGAGATTAGTTCCCGCGGTGTTAATCCGACGGACGGTAAACCGGTTAATGTCAACAACCGCAGTGTGCTGGCTTACTATACATTGTCCAAAGGCGTGGGCGAACCTGCATTTTCATTTGTACCGATTTCTTATCTTGCTGGCAAAGGAATAATACTCAGCACAGATATAAAATGGATAACCGATCCGCTCGGTAAAACATTCTGTGGTAATTATGCAACATTCAGCGAAACCTTGTGCAGATTTGGTGGGGTTTTTAACGGCAAGCTGAAATCGGGCGGCTATTCATGGCTTCTGAAAGCATTGCCAAAAATCCCTCTCCAAATTGTTTATTATGATGGAGATGATGAATTTCCTTGCGAAGTTCAGATTTTGTTAGATAAAAATGCTTCGCTCTTTATGGAGTTTGAATGTCTGGCTTTTTTAGAGGGATGCCTTGTAAGAGCGATGATTATGACCGCCCAAATGGGAAATATAGCCGGAGGGGTGTAAGTTCCCGCCTGTTTGAGTGTTGAATCCTCTGGAGGACTTTAAATTGAGTAATACCAGTCTATCAGCAAGTATCAAGAACAAAGCTCTGGAAATAGGGTATGATTTGTGTGGAATTACAACAGTGGACTTGATGGAGGAATATGCATCCCATCTTGATGAAAGAATCAGGAGTTTTCCTGAATCGCGTGCATTATATGAAAGCCTCTATCCCATGGCTTTTCCACAAAAAAGTATAGAGTGGATCAAATCAATTGTTGTTTGTGTAGGGAGATATGGGAAATACGGTATCCCTGAGGGACTTGATAACTATATAGGAAAGGCTTATCTGGTCGATGGAAGACTTAAACACTCAAAAGAATACTCTCGAAAACTTGAGTTCGAAACTTATTTGACTGAGTTAGGGCTTAAGACTGCTTATTCTATTGTCCCTGCTCGCTTGGCTGCAGTTAGTGCCGGTCTGGGGCGTATAGGCAAGAACAACTTCTTCTACACAGAAAAATATGGGTCCTGGGTCTTTATTGACACATGGGTGATCGACTCTGAAATGGAATATGATGAGCCTACACGTTCCTTAAATTGTCCTGAAGGCTGTAACAAATGTGTCGATTCCTGTCCTACTAGAGCTTTAAACAAGCCTTTATCAATGAATAGAGGAAAATGCATTGCTTAACTTACGAATGGGATGGACTTGCAGACTGAGGAATTAAAAACACAAATGGGAACTTGGATATATGGATGTGATGTCTGTCAGAACGTATGTCCGAAGAATAAAAACAAATGGGAAGAAAAGGAAGATTTTGCTGGTCTTTCCAATGTAACACAATATCTTTCACTGGAGAGTATATGGAGAATGGACAAAAACACTTTCCTTGAAATAATTCAGCCCAGATTCTGGTATATCGGACAGGATGGTTTATGGATATGGAAATGTAATGCTTTGAGAGCTATGGCTAATAGTGGAGACAAGAACTATCATAAATATATCAAAGAAGCTGTAAAAGAGCGTGATCACAACATTCGGAATATGGCGCTTTGGGCCTGCCAAAAACTTGGAATTTAATGTATGAAATGCAAATAGCAGCCTATCTCATCCGATAAATTGAGGAACTAATTTTTATATGGATGAGAACTATTCAATTACTTATTTACAGATCAATTACTTATTTACATGTACAAGTGTTGTTATGAAAGCTATAAACGAGACTAATCAACAGATACTCTACTATGCAAGGAATTTTTTGCAATGTAGGGGTTATAATGGGTTTAGTTACAAGGATATTTCTCAAAAATTGGGAATAAAGAATGCCGCAATTCATAATTATTATCCCAAAAAAGAAGATCTAGTTGCAGCCTTGCTCGAAGACAGCAGAAAGAACTTAGCTGCAAATATTGCTCAAATAGTGGAATCCGGAGGCTCAGCCCGTGAGCAGCTTCAATACTATTTTGATTACGCACTGAAGGAGTTTGATGAAGGCAAAAGTATCTGCCCTCCAGGCTCGGTGATACTTGATTTTGAAGAACTTCCGGAGAAGGTTAAAAAGCAAAATCTGTTGCTGCTGGATGATATCTTGACCTGGATTTCCAAAGTTCTTAAAACCGGTCTGGAACAGGGAGAGTTTAGTTTCTCCGATCCAGTTGAAGCACGTGCAGAATTGGTAGTTGAAGTCTTAATGGGTGCCAGGCAACTATCCAGTATTAAGGGGAGAAGAACGCTTGTTAGATCCATCTCTCTAATTAAATCCGATCTTGGGTGGAAAGATTGATTTTTTTTCCGAACTATCACTTACTTATATATAAGTAAGTATGCCATATTAATATAGTTAATTTATTGCTCAAAAAATCGAGGTTTTATAGTAAACATAAAGAGAGTACATTCTGAGGAGACATCTTATGCCTATCATGAGTATTATTTCATGCAAGATAATGCAGGATGAAATCGTTTGGATTCTTGAAAATGACTCTTCGATTAATGAGATTATTGTAGTTGAAAACGAAAATATCCGGGAATTTACAGAAAAGCTAAATAAAGTAAACCTTCAGTATAAAGTGTTCCCTCTAAAAGATATCTCCTCACTTCCCGAAATCAAAAGTGAATGCGAGAAATATACTGTTCTGATCCATCTAATGAAACTGGGCCTTCACAGTAATCCTAAAGAGTTGAAAAACAAAGTATATGAGATTATAAACATCCTTGCCCCTTTTTCTTCCGGAATTTTACTCTTTTACGGCTTGTGTGGAAATGTGATGGGAAATGTTGAAAAAGATTTTGAGGTTGATTCTCTCCCATGCACGGTTCGTATTCTTAAGGATAAGAATCACAGAATTGTAGATGACTGCATAGGAGCTACTGTGGGAGGGGTCAATAACTATCTAAGAATACTCAAAAGTGTTAGTGATGCTGGAACATATCTTTTCACTCCTATGTACAGCAAGGGCTGGAGGGAATTACTTCAACTGGATAGGCTAAATAGAGACCCAGCCAAAGCGTTGAAACTAATGAAAAAGACCCATGAAATGATCGGTTACAAGAGGGTTGCAAAGATTAATACCGGGCTTGAATATACTGAAAATTTCGATGCTTCTATTCGGGAATTTGCAGAATTATTTGATTTCGAAATCTTGGAATTTGATGACGGGAATCAGAAAATTTTTGAAGATTGTTATAACGAACTCAAAGTGGAAATAGGGGCGAATAAAAGTGATTGAACAACTTTTTGTATTCACATATGGGTAGTGAGCCTATGCCTGTACTTAGCATAATTGCTTGTGGAATGCTTGAAGACGAGCTAGTACATGTATTATCAAAAGACTGTGAACTTAAACAACTAATAACTGTGGAAAATCAGGATAATTCAGGTCTCCTTCACAAACTTAAGTTGAAAAATTGTGTTCCTAGAAGAGCTTTTCTGGATAGGGTTCCAATGCTTCTTAAAGATGAAGGCCGTCCTGATTTAAAAGCACCTGCAAAATTTCTGACATTATTTCCCTTTTTCAAAAGAATGCTTGAGAAAAGGAAACTAAGAGAAGAGAAAAAGGTAACTGTTGTAGTAAACCTTCTTAGCATGGGTTTGCACGCGAATCTTGAGACCTTGAAAACTGAGGTGTACAAAAACATTAGGGAAATGGCTCCTTTTTCTGACAGAATCCTGATTTTTTACGGTACCTGTGGGCATACATTTGGTAAAATGGAAGAAGACTTTGCAGAGCTTAGGTGTCCGCTTTCTTTTCTGAAGGATAAAAACGGAGAGATGATAGAAGACTGCATCAGTTTAGCTCTTGGAGGAAATGAGGCGTATGCCAGATGCATGCTCGAATTCAGAGGAATGGGCACAATTTATCTGACTCCTATGTGGGCTTCGAGCTGGAAGCGGCTGGAAAATAAAGCTAAGGGTCGAGATTTCAATAATAAGTATTTGAAAAACTCTCTTTATTGTACAGCTGCAAAAATAGATACCGGACTTGTGAATAATTCTGAATTTAATGCTAATGTTAAGGAATTTGCCTGTAAATTCGATATGAAAATTACTGACCTTAAGGGAAGTGTAGAAATTGCAGAACAATCTTATCTTGCTGCTCGAAACGCTGTAACTGGAAAATAACCAATTTGCTGATACTTCATTCCCTCAAGTCTTAAAAATTATATATGGTTAATTTCATAAATATAATTGGATAAATATTTATAAATTGCTAGGCATTAGGGATTTACCTATGATCACGTTTACGTCAATTCTATTAGACAACAGGATAAGATAAAAAGATTTAACATAACTATTAATGCCCTACTTTAAAGCAGGGTTGGGGAATTATTATATCTATTTTTAACCTGCCGGATAAGGATGAAACGGAGATCCAGATGCGAAAACGGATCGCTGAATTGGAAAAAGCCAATCAAGAGTTACGTGCCGAGAATATGGCACTGAACCGGGATATCTCCAAGCACAAAAGGGCTGAGGAGGGACTGTGCAAGAGTGAGCATCACTTCAGGCTGAAGCTTGAGGATAACCTCTCACCTACCAGGAAGGCAGAAAACCTTGAGCTGGCCGAAATTATTGATATTCAGGCAGTCCAGTCCATCATGGATGATTTTTATAAATTTGCTCACATTACCATGGCCTTACTTGATCTCAAAGGCAATGTTCTGATAGGTGTTGGATGGCAGGAGATCTGCACCGAGTTCCATAGGGTTCATCCCGAAACCTGCAGGCACTGCGTAGAAAGTGATACAAAGCTGTCCACAGGCGTTCTTCCGGGAGAGTTTAAGCTCTACAGGTGCAAAAACAACATGTGGGACATAGTAACTCCTATCATTGTTGCCGGCCAGCACATCGGCAATATCTTCTCAGGTCAGTTCTTTTTTGACGACGAGCTTCCGGACTACGAACTCTTCCTATCCCAGGCTAGAAAATATGGCTTTAATGAAGAGGAATACATAGCAGCTTTAGAAAAAGTTCCACGGCTGAGCAGAGAAACTGTTGAAAATAGCATGTCTTTCTTCATGAAACTTGCCAATATGCTCCCACAGCTAAGCCATAGTAACATCAAATTGGCCCAGTCGCTGGAGGAACGAGATATTCTGGTGGATAAACTGGAGAAAAACAGTGAAGATTTCGACCGGGCTCAGGCTGTGGGGAATATAGGAAGCTGGCGTCTGAATGTCTGTAAAAACGAATTAACATGGTCTGATGAGAATCATCGTATCTTCGGAATTCAAAAAGGCATTCCTTTGACCTACGAGACTTTTCTTTCAACGGTTCATCCGGATGACAGGGAATATGTCGACAAAGAATCTAAGGCAGGGTTAAAGGGTAAGCCATACGACATCGAACATCGCATTGTCGTAGACGGTAAGATCAAATGGGTGCGTGAAAAAGCATATCCTGAACTCGATAAAAATGGAGCACTTATCGGCGGTTTCGGCATAACGCAGGATATTACTGAACGCAAGCAGGCCGAGGATGCGTTGAGGGTTAGAGAAGAACGGTTGCGTCGCATGAGCCATGCCGGCCGTATCGGTCTCTATGAGTGGAACGCCGATCGAGAGCTAATCCATTTCAGCCGCGAGGCGTATGAGCTGTACGGGTGCGACCCGAAGTCCCCGATAACTTATGAAAAGTGGCTTGAGAGAGTACATCCGGACGACCGTAAGATGGTTGAGCGCGACATTGCAAAGGCACATAAGAATGCTCGTAATACTCCCGACATTTCTGCGCGGTTCGAGTTTCGTGTAATGCACGTCAATGGGACGGTTCTCTGGCTTGAAGCTATGTCGACGTATTATTTAGAAGGCGGCGACCTGATCGCACGGGGCGCCGTGCGCGACATCACCGAGCGTAAGCGGGCCGAGGAAGCCCTTATGAGAGCACACGACACTTTAGAAGAGAAAGTTAAGGAGCGTACAGCTGAGCTTGAGAAAGCTTATAATTCTTTGAAGGAAAGTGAAAGAAGTCTTGCTGAAGCTCAAAGTTTGGCTCATATTGGAAATTGGGACTGGAACCTTGTGACTGGTGAAGTTCACTGGTCTGGTGAGCTATATCGCATTTTTGGACGTACTCCACAAGAATTCGCCGCAACTTACGATGAGTTTTTAAGTTATGTACATTCCGAAGATCGAGACCTTGTTGATACTGCCCTTAAAAAAGCTTTTAATGGAGAACCTAGTGCAGGTGGTGACTATAGAATAGTTTTAGCTAACGGGGAAGAACGTAATG
The DNA here is from genome assembly GCF_000970285.1 of Methanosarcina horonobensis HB-1 = JCM 15518. NCBI lineage: Archaea > Methanobacteriati > Methanobacteriota > Methanomicrobia > Methanosarcinales > Methanosarcinaceae > Methanosarcina > Methanosarcina horonobensis. Next base: position 2,800,398 of record NZ_CP009516.1, read on the forward strand.
TCCATACATACGCCGAGGTTATTTTTGATGAGAAAAATTCCCCTATTCGAATAAAAGGAACAGTTCAGGATATTACTGAGCGTATCAAGGCAGATAAAGCACTGCGTGAGAGTGAAGCGCGCCTGCGCAGGTTTTATGAATCCAGTATCATCGGCGTCTTTTACTATAACCTGGATGGTTCGATCACCGATTCCAACGATAAATTGCTGGAGATAATCGGCTACACGCGCGAGGACTTGCAGGCCGGACTGATTAAATGGGATAAGATAACTCCACCGGAGTACCGACATTTGGATGAGTGCGCCACCGCGGAATTGAGAGCAACAGGCGTGAACACGCCCTATGAGAAGGAATACTTTCGCAAAGACGGCTCACGCATACCAATTATTATTGGGTCAGCTACCTTCGATCAGGAGCGTAATGAAGGCATAGCCTTTGTCCTTGACATTACAGAGAGGAAAAAGGCAGAGAAAGCCCTGGTAAACCTTGAGATTACCCGTAAAAAGGAAATACATCACAGGATTAAGAATAACCTGCAGGTCATCTCTTCCCTTCTTGACCTTCAGGCTGATAAGTTCGATAATCCGAAAGTTATTGAAGCCTTCCATGAAAGCCAGAATAGAGTAATATCCATGGCTCTTATCCATGAGGAACTGTACAAAGGTGAAGGAACCGATACACTGGACTTTTCAGAATACCTTCAAGAACTAGCTGAAAATCTTTTCCAGACTTACAGCCTTAACAGTAAAAATATCCAGCTGAACATAGATCTGGAGGAAAATACATTCTTTGATATGGACGTTGCTGTCCCACTAGGAATAATTGTCAATGAACTCGTTTCCAATTCTCTCAAACATGCATTTCCTGGCAGAGACAAAGGAGAAATCCAAATCGAACTCCGTAGAGAAGAAAAGGGAGAATACAAAAAGGAAGGCAGTAAAATTACCAATTTTATTCTGACAGTTTCAGACAATGGAGTAGGCATTCCTGAAATCATTGATATTGAAGATATTGATAGCCTTGGACTTCAGCTTGTAACTTCCCTTGTAGACCAACTAGATGGGGAACTTGAACTGAAAAGGAACAAGGGTACGGAATTCATTATAAGGTTCACAGTAACAGGAAAAAGTAATCAGGCATCAGCCCTGCAACAATCAATTGAATAATACTTAGAACTTATCCAGCCAGCATAATATGGCAGAAGCCACTTATTATTGAAACTGGGGCCTATGTGAGGCTAATGTAGAACCAAGCATAGCTATTTTTCACATTATCCTCACTTCCACACACATATGCCTAGAAGCCACTTACAATGTCCAGGGCTATCGATCGTAGTCAAATGGACCAAATATATCCCTGAAGGTTCCACGCATAATTAAAAAGAGGAAATGGATACTTTAAATATGTAGCCTTTAAGGTTCTCTCCTGCTGTGGTAGGAATAAATGTAGCAGAGCTATCGAATATAGGTAACAAGATATTTCATAAAATCAACGTTATTTTTTACAGTCGACTGTGATTCAAGGATGGCAACCAGTTTATTTAACCGGTTTATTTAATCAGTTTATTTAGTGATTATTATATATAATATCGACAATATAATCAAGGATACGTATCTGAAAGAAACACGTTATTAATTCAAAACTAACTGGTAGTTTTCTATTCTGCTAAGAATTGGTGAACACTCACTTTTCGGAAAACATCATTCTCAGCCAGGAGGAAAACAGAGGAGGTAAAAGTATCAGGTGAGTACAGGTTTTAAATTACTGAAAGTTGCCGTTTGAATCGGTTGTCACTGCTGTAATAGTACACTGTTACAAAGAGTTCTTTTAAAAGAGGTTAGACTGAGGTTGAACCAGTAAAATAGTAGGGGGGGCAAAGAATGAAAAGAATACATATATTAGGCGGTCTTTTAATGGGGTCCGCTTCTGGAGTTATTGCCGGTCTGATTGCAGGAATTATGTTGAAATATCTTTACGATAAATATGTTCATGAGGAACAAATACACAAAAAACTCAAATCCATTTCCATGAAGGGCCTTAAAAAACACGAAAAGTGCCTCATAATATAACCAAAAGCGTACACCTGAAAGGAAGACACTAAAAGAATACTCCATCCAAATTCAAAATTAACTGGTAGTTTCTCATCAAGTAGAGATGATAAGCACCAATTCTTCAACTATCATTGATTTTTCAGCCAGGCACAGAGTTACAAAGAATTCTCATAACTAATTTAAATAGGTCGAGTTAGTAAAGTATTGAGGGGGTATAGAACTGACAAAGAAACATTTATTTGGTGGCCTATTAATGGGATCAGCCGCTGGGATTGTTGGGGGCGTAGTTGCCGGAAATTACGCTGAACTGGGTCGAATTCGATGCACCTATCGACAGTTCAACTGTCACCAAAGAAACAGTTATAGTTAAAAGCTCAGTGTCTGACGAGCCCATAGATGGTTTCCTTGATGCAGGTAGCAGGATTCTGATGTTCCGACCTTATGGAAAGTATCCTGTAGAAAATGGCGGAGCCAAAGTGTCTATTACTCTGATAGGAACAGGTACCGGATCTGGAGCTATCACAGATACAAAAAGTGTTCTCCTGGATGGAGACAAAGATGGAAAAGCCGGTGGGGACTTCGAATATAAGTTCAACATTATGAGATGACAAAATTTCCTGTGAAAAACTTTTCAGTTCTTCTTTTTAATTCTTCTCTTTACTTTTTTTCATTCCATTTTTTTCATAAACCCGAATAACAACATCTTTCTCTATCACCAGTTTCAATTAACCGTCTCTATAGACCAGACCTTTAACCTTCAAACCGGAGAAATGATATTTATTTCTTTTATCGGAGTTTTCCCTGTAGAGCTACATATCAACTTTTCAATTATAGCCTTACTTCAGGAAGCTTGCCTTAATTTTCATGACATGTGCATTCCCTGTCTATGTGCATTCCCTGTCTATTTGATAATCATTGTAAGTTGTGAGCGGTCAAAAATAATTAAATATCTTATATAGTTGCCGTTATATATTATGCGAGATATAGAATAGATACAGGAGTGTTAATTGTATTCCTTTCCGGATGATATTAAAAAGAATTCTCCGGCCTGGAAATTTGGGGGTATTGGATTGTTAGGAAAATATGGTAAGCTGTTGCTAGGTGCATATATCCTGAGAAAACTAAAATCAGGTAATTCTCACGAAGTTTCAGGACCTGAAAAGAACGGATTGCTGAGCAAATATGGCAAAATAATTCTGGGTGCATATTTGATGAAGAAGCTCAGGAAAGGCAAATATTTCGGAACCAGAGAGCGCGAAGAAAGCACAGGGGGATTATTGCAAAAGTATGGAAAGTTAATGCTTACTACATATGCTGTGAAAAAGTTGCGATCAGGAAAATCTCATGAAGAGGTGGAACGATCTCAACAGTATACTGAACCGTCTGCGTGCGTCAGCTCATTTTTGTCATGTATAGCAAAGAAATACGGAAAATGGTTACTGAGCGCATACCTCATAAAGAGGTTTCACCACAGAGAACCAGAAGCCGAGGAAGTAGTTGAGACAGAGACATATGAGGAGGAGAAGGGACCATCGATGATTAACTTCAACAAAATAATAATTTGTACACTTGCCGGAGTTACTGCTGTATATGCAATTAAAAAGTACAGAGCTAAACACAGCGGGCATAAAATCGAAGTGGAATAAAACCAGAGAGGATGGATCCACAGATGCACGGAAAAAGAAACTGGTCTAAGATATTATTGGGGGCGTTTGCAGGAGTTGCATTTTTATATATTATCAAAAAATATATTCACAGAAGATCCCTTCCTGCAGCATTGACGTCTCTTCCAGTATCTTTCAAACACGGACCTACTCCTCCCAAAGTAAAAGCCATTTACCCTGACAGGCAGACTTTTGCCTACAGGTGTGACTCTCCTATATGGATTGAGTTCGATATGCCCATGAATAACGCAACGATTACGGAAGATACCGTAATAGTCAAAAGCTCCGCATCACCAGAACCTGTGGACGGGTTTCTGGATGCAGGATCCAGAATGCTCATGTTCCGTCCTTATAATGAATATCCTATGGACGAGTACGGGGCCGAGATAACAATAACTCTGCTTGGAAGTGAGACCGGATCTGGATTTATAATGGATGAAAGGGGAATTGCTCTGGACGGTGATAAAGATGGAAAAGCCGGAGGAGACTTTGTATATACTTACAGAATTGTAAGGTAAGATAGAAGGTGAAACATGACACCTGTTAGTCTTCTCTGCTTTCCCAAAAACGAGATAATTTCTCAATCGTTTTATTCACTAGTTTCTTTTCTTATCTATTCTTTTCTTTTTTATTATCTATCCTCTTCTTCTCATCTATTTTCTTATTCTCTTTATGATCTATTTTACCTATTCTCTTCATTCAGTACATCGCTATAGAGAACTTTTTTATTGATCTAACACAGATGCACTGTTAGTTATACACAGAGACCAAATCTAAACCCTAAATATAACTTATATTCCAATCAAAACTTTTTATCGGAGCAATTATGATCACTAAACAGCAGGTTCTTGAATTTTTGAAGGATTACGATCCCGAAAACATTACTATTGCAACAGTCTGTTCTCACTCAAGCCTCCAGATCTTTGACGGGGCGCGAAAAGAAGGTTTCAGGACTCTGGGGATCTGTGCTGACAAACCCCCCAAATTCTACGATGCATTCCCCAGAGCAAAGCCGGACGAGTACCTTATTGTTGAGAGTTATACGGATATAATGAACAGAGCTGAAGAGCTAAGAAAGAAAAACATTATTATAATCCCGCACAGTTCATTTATTTACTACCTTGGCAAGGAAAATTTCTCAGGAATGGCAGTGCCCACTTTCGGGAACCGAGCTGCGATTGAATGGGAATCAGACAGGGATAAAGAAAGTAAGTGGTTTCTCGGGGCAGGCATTCACATGCCTGGAAAAATCGATGATCCTCATGATATCAAAGGACCTGTAATGGTTGAGTACGAAGGAGCAAAAGGAGGAAAAGGCTTCTTTGTTGCAAGGAGTTACAAGGAATTCAACGAACTTGTAGACCGCACCCGGAAGTACGCAGTCCAGGAATTTATCAACGGGACCCGCTACGACCTTCACTACTTTTACTCCCCAATCCGAAACGAAGGATATACCCTGAGCAAAGGCAGCCTTGAACTCCTGAGCATGGACCGCAGGGTAGAGTCCAATGCAGATGAGATCTTCAGGCTTGGCTCTCCCGGCGAACTCATTGAAGCAGGAATCTGCCCGACATATGTACTCACAGGAAATGTACCTCTCGTAGCAAGAGAATCTCTCCTGTCCCGCATCTTTTCTCTCGGAGAACAGGTAGTCGAAGAGTCCCTTGCCCTTTTCGGCGGTATTACAGGAGCTTTCTGTATTGAAGCTGTTATCACGGACTCACTTGAAATCAAGGTCTTTGAACTTTCAAGCAGGATCGTATCAGGAACAAACTTTTATATTTCAGGCTCCCCCTACTCGGACTTGATGCAGAAAGACCTTTCCACCGGTCGGCGAATAGCTATTGAGATCAAAGAAGCAGCCAGGACAAACCAGCTGGATAAGATATTATCATGAAAAAATGAGTTAAAACTATTCAAAGAGTTAAGGCTGTTCAATGCCTCAAAAAATTGGTTTTTAGGAGTTGAAAAATAATTTTCCGGCTGGAAATGTAACCACCTAAATAATAACTACCTAAATAATCAAAATTCACTATAGAAATTTTTATTTTTTTCACACCTGCGGCATGCGGGCTTCAGGTCTGCCATATCCTCCTCCGCCCGGTGTTTCGATCACAAACACATCTCCACTTTTCAACTTTAACCCTTCACGTCCTCCAACTTCGGTAACCCTGCCATCCCTGAGGATAAGCATATTCTTTCCGCATTTTCCGGACATGCCGCCTTTGAGCCCGAAAGGAGGGAATTTCCTGTGACTTGAAAGGATAGCGGCATCCATGTCTTTCAGGAACCTGATCTTCCGGATAGCCCCATTCCCGCCCCTGAATTCGCCTTCTCCTCCGCTTCCCTGTCGGATGGAAAATTCTTCAAGCAAAACAGGAAACCTTGTCTCAAGGATTTCAGGGTCCGTGATTCTCGAGTTGGTCATGTGAGTATGGACAGCATCCGTTCCTGAGAATTCAGGGCCTGCACCTGCTCCTCCGCAGATAGTTTCATAGTACTGGAAATCAGCATTCCCGAATGTGAAATTGTTCATAGTACCCTGGGAAGCCGCAAGCGTGCCAAGAGCTCCGAAAAGGGCATCAACAATATATTGTGAGGTCTCAACATTGCCTGCCACAACAGCTGCAGGAGGTTCAGGCCTGAGCATGGAACCTTCCGGAATTATGATTTTGAGCGGCCTTAAACAGCCCGCATTAAGAGGAATATCACTTTTTACAAGTGTCCTGAACGCATAGAGAACAGCAGCCATGCAAACAGAAGCAGGGGCATTAAAATTATTTGAAAGCTGAGGAGAAGTGCCTGTAAAATCAATCCTTGCACTCCGGTTCTCTCTGTCGATTGTAACCTTCACTTTTATTGCATTTTCGTCATCAAGAGGATACGTAAATTCTCCATCCTCAAGCCTGTCAATAACCCGTCTGACAGCTTCTTCGGCATTGTCCTGCACATGTCCCATATAGGCTTCAACAATTTCAAGGGAAAATTCCTCAACCATCCTGTGCAGTTCCTGAAGCCCTTTTTCGTTTGCAGCTACCTGTGCCCTGATATCAGCCACATTCTGGTCAGGATTCCTTGCAGGATATTTACCCAAGCCAAGCCATGTTCTCAATCTTTCTTCGAGGAATATGCCGTTTTCAACTATTTTCATGCCCTCGCTGAGCACTCCTTCTTCTTCGATTCTCCTGCTTTCCGGAGGCATGGATCCCGGAGTAACCCCACCGATATCAGCATGATGGCCTCTTGAAGCAAGGTAAAAAAGAATCTCTCCCGACCCATCGGACATAGGAGTAACAACCGTAATATCCGGAAGATGGGTCCCTCCATGATATGGGGAATTGATGAGGTATACATCTCCTGCGTGCATACTCCTTGACTGCGCACGGATAAGGAATTTTACGCATTCTCCCATGGAACCAAGATGTACAGGGATATGAGGGGCGTTTGCTATCAGGTTTCCTTCCCTGTCGAAAATCGCGCAGGAAAAATCAAGTCTCTCTTTTATGTTTACAGAGTGGGCAGTGTTCTGCAACGTGTATCCCATCTGTTCGGCAACGGACATGAACCTGTTATTGAAAATCTCAAGCATTACTGGGTCGACATCTGTCCCTATGGCTGTTCTGGCAGGAAGCGGAGCTCTCCGGGTAAGCAGAATGTGATTTCGAGCAGTGATTTCTCCCTGCCAGCCAGGTTCGATTATGATTGTAGTGTTCTTTTCAATAAGAATTGCAGGCCAGCTTATGCAGGCTCCGGGTCCGAGGGTTTCAGTATTGAAGACAGGAGTCTCATGAGATTCTCCGTAGCTGTACATCCGAACCCTGGATACAGGAGGAATTTCTTGATTCTTGTTAAACTCAAGCAGGGGATCAGAAACTCTCTCTGTAATCCCCACAGTTTCTACAGAGACGGCTTCTACAACAATGGACTTGCCTTCCATTGTAAATCCGAAACGTTTTTTGTGGGCTTCCTCAAAGCCAGCCCTGAGGGATGCAACGCTATCTGCAAAGTCCACAGCCAGCTGCGTATCTGAGCCTGCATACCGCACATGTGCCCTGTGAAGCACATCGATGCAGACTTCCCTGACTCCCTGTTTAAGCATGGAAAGCCGCCCTTTAGCTTCAAGCCCTGTAAAAACTGACTTTAACTCTTTTACCAGCCCTTCTGACAGTTCAGCCCCAATATATTGCTCTTTTATCAGCCTCTGATCTGCAAGCCCCATGCCATATGCGGAAAGGACTCCGGCATAAGGATGAATGAAAATGCTTTTGACTCCAAGGGCATCTGCCACCCTGCATGCATGCTGAGCTCCTGCTCCTCCAAAGCAGCAGAGCGTATATTCTTTTACATTATACCCTCTCTGGACCGAGATTTTCTTAATCGCATTTGCCATATTCTCGACTGCTACGGAAAGAAAACCTTCTGCTGCCTGCTCAGGAGTTAGAAGATTCCCTTGTACAGAAGCCGTTTCAGCAAGCTCTTTGAATTTCCTGCGTACAACTTCGGAATCAAGAGGCTGGTCCGCTCCTGGACCAAAGATCTTTGGAAAAAATCCGGGCTGCAGTTTTCCAAGCATAACATTGCAGTCCGTAACAGTAAGAGGCCCACCTTTCCTGTAACATGCGGGGCCCGGGTCCGAACCTGCTGAATCGGGTCCGACCCTGAACCTGCCACCTTCGTAATGGAGAATCGAGCCCCCACCTGCTGCAACTGTATGGATGCGCATCATTGGAGAACGCAGGCGCACACCTGCAACCTCTGTTTCGAAGCTGCGTTCATATTCTCCGCTGTACTGGGCTACATCGGTAGATGTGCCCCCCATATCAAAAGTTATTATCTTTTTTGCCCCTGCTATCTCGGAGGTTGCAACTGCTCCAACTATTCCTCCGGCAGGTCCCGAAAGGATGCAGTCTTTACCCTGGAAAGCCCCCGAATCTATAAGCCCGCCATTGGACTGCATGAACATTAGCCTTAGCCCACCTGCTGGGCTATATTTCACTCCTTCTTCGCCCTCAGGGCTTTCGTGTGTTTTCCTTTCTGCTTCCCTACCTTTTTCTTGCAGGCTCTTTTCGATCATATCAACATACCTGCGCAGCACCGGAGAAAGATAAGCATCCACAACTGCAGTTTCCCCTCTACTCACGAATTTTATCAAGGGGCTTGCCTGATGAGACAGGGATACCTGTGTAAAACCGATCTCTCTGGCAAGCATGCCCAGCTTTAGCTCATGCTCAGGATATCGATAGGCGTGCATAAGGACGATTGCAGCCGAACGGATACCGGCTTTGAATGCCTCTTCCAGCTCTTTTTTAGCGTTTTCAAGGTCCAGGGGCACAAGCTCTTCTCCGTCTGCCCCATACCTGCCGGAGACTTCGATAATCCTCTCATAAAGCTGGTCAGGAAGTTCTATCTTCTGAGCAAAAATATCGGGACGGTTCTGATACCCTATCCTGAGAGAATCTCCAAAACCCCTTGTTATAACAAGAACAGTACGTTCTCCTTTTCTTTCAAGAAGGGCATTCGTGCCCACGGTTGTGCCCATTTTTATGGCTTCTACGTTTTCCGAAGGAAAAGATGTATTTTCAGAAAGCCCGAGTATCTGGCGGATCCCGTGCATGGCTGCATCTTCGTAATGAGAAGGGTCTTCGGAAAGGAGTTTGTGTGTGATCAGTTTTCCATCAGGGCTGCGGGCTACGATATCAGTAAACGTGCCTCCTCGGTCTATCCAGAACTGCCAGCGGGTTTTGAGGGACATGTAGAGAATAATTGTAGAGGTGGTATTAATTATTAATCGGAAAAATCTGAATGTAGCTTGATTTTCCATGCCTTATTTTCAAAAAGACTATGAAAAAATCGTATCTTTATAGGAAAATCCGAATAAAAAGAAAAAGCTTTTGGAGTTAAAATGTGAAGAAAAAGAAAGAGAATTGAAAATTTCTCTGATAAATTAAATGTGTAAAAAAGGAAGAGAGAAAAAATGATAGGGTAATGCAGCTTATCAGAGCGGCTTATGATAAGAGCTTTACAGGACTTAAATTGTTCTTTAAAAAGATAACATAACTATCACCTGAAACACTCCCATAATCTTCACAGAAACGGTGAGCATTACACTATCCCAGGGATGAATAAACATCATTTATGTATTGGAGGTGTGTAATGGCAGGAGATCAGTCAGCTTATACACGTGCTTTTGATGAATGGAAAGAAGCTAGATCAGTTATCTCCAGATTCGATGGATATCTGGATGGACTACGAAGGTATGGTTTTGTCTTCATCGCCACGTTGTTAGCTGCTAATTCAATTCAGATTTATTTTAATTTTAATAATTTTACTAAACTCTTTTTGTCTCTAATAACTATCGTATTTATCGTTAGTTTGTACCTTCTGGATACATACTATCGAAGAATAATTGAGGCTGCCTCAATTCGAGCAAGAATTCTTGAAACAGTCGTACTATTGGATATCGAGTTGAATGATATTATTTCTGATAAATTTGAGGAAGGGAAACTACAGGGTTATATCAAGAAAATTTATAACGGGTTCATTGTAATAGCGATGATAATTGGTGCAGTTGTTATTATTGCAGATCATGGTACTCCATCGAGTACGCTGGTAAATTCAAGCACTCAATCAACTACTCAAGTAAACTCGAGTGCTCTCTCAACTACTTTTGGAAGTTCAAGTACTCTTACAACCACATCAGTAATCCAGGATGCTTCATCAATTTCTTTAGTAACCTATATTCTTTTACTACTCTTAGCCGGAGCTTCAGGAGTATACATTATCAATTACTTATCGGACAAATTAGCTCTAAAATATCCGCGAGGAAGAAAGGAGGACTGGATAATTGATAACTTTTCATGTAAACAGGGAGATAAAGTAAGAATTACTGTCACAAACCTGGATAAAACTGAGATTAAGTTCAACGTTAATGAAGTTGTTTGCGAAATCATGGATAAAAAAGGTCTTTTTCATCAGATGAAAGCAGAAGTTAACATAGCAATTCCTTCTAATGGCAATTACTCATGGTTATGGGACACAACTTCTTTTGAAGGGATATGTAAAATCTGTCCGCGTGAGGGGAAGAATCCACTGAGACGTTCAGTATGTGTTCGTGAGAAAACTGAGCCCCAGAAAAACATTACAGACAAACACTAACGATATTAATGAAGACTAAGTAAACCTTTCAATAAATTGCATTGATTCCTCGATAGTTCTCTGCTTTACTCTTTTTTGTTTTTTCTCCAACTTCCAAAACCCAGTCTTTTGGGAAATATTTATACATTAGAGAGTGAAATAAATCTTCATGAAAAAATATCTGGGGATTATTGTCGATGCCGTTTCCAGGCGGCAGTTCAAAGGCGAGATTACCGTTGAGAACGGAAAGATCATTAGCATAAAAGAGAAAGAACATGATAACGAGCAGTACATCCTGCCAGGGCTCGTGGATGCCCATGTGCATATAGAAAGTTCCATGACCGTGCCTTCGGTTTTTGCCAGGATGGCTGTCGCAAAGGGTACGGTTGCAGTTGTCAGCGACCCTCATGAGATTGCAAATGTTATGGGGGAAGAAGGCATTGATTATATGCTCGAGGATTCAAAAAAAGCTCCGTTGAAGATCTTTTTTGGAGTACCATCGTGTGTGCCAGCTACACCTTTCGAATCTTCAGGAGCAGTCCTGGATGCAAATACTGTAGACCGGCTGCTGGAAAGGAAAGACCTGCATTACCTTTCCGAGATGATGAATTTCCCGGGAGTGATTTCAGGCTTCCCTGAAGTAATGGCAAAACTGGAATCTGCTAAAAAGTACGGTAAAGTTATAGATGGACATGCTCCCGGCTTGAGGGGAACCGACCTGCAGAAATACATAGAGGCAGGAATTTCTACAGATCATGAGTCTTTTACTTATGAAGAAGCGGTTGAAAAAATAAAGCTTGGGATGAAAATCCAAATCCGAGAAGGGAGTTCGGCAAGGAATTTCAAAACCCTTTACCGACTCATAGATGAATATCCAAGATCGGTTATGCTGTGCACGGACGACTCTCATCCGGATACTCTGATATTTGAAGGGCATATCGATAAACTGATCCGATGCGGGCAGGAAAAAGGACTTGACATCTATAACCTGATCATGGCAGCTGTGATCAACCCCGTAAAACACTACGGGCTCGATGTTGGGCTGCTTCGTGAGGGAGATCCTGCCAATTTCATTATCGTAGACGACCTGAGATCTTTCAATGTGCTGAGCACCTTTATCGACGGAGAATGTGTTTATGACAATGGAAAAGTTCTTTTCCCAATGGTAAAAGCTCCTGTAAAAAACGTATTCAATAGAAATAAAATTTCAATTGACGATGTGAAACTGGCTGTATCCCCTGAAGAGGCAACTCAGGATCAGAAAAAAATAACTGAGGAGCAGATGGAAAAAATCAGGGTAATAGTTGCCAGGGACGGAGAACTGGTCACTGGACAGGAACTGGCTCTCCCGAAGATGGAAAACGGCAATCTGGTTTCGGATCCTGCGCGGGATATTTTGAAGATGGTTGTCCTTAGCAGGTATGCGGATGACCCTGTTCAGATCGGTTTCATAAAGAACATAGGCCTGAAAAAAGGAGCTATTGCAAGCAGCATTGCCCACGACAGCCACAACATCATTGCAGTTGGAGCCACCGATAAGGATATAGTTGAAGCTGTTAACAGGCTGGTGGAGAATAAAGGTGGAATCGTTGTTGGAACCGCAGAACATCTACTTGATCTTCCACTTGAGGTTGCGGGCCTTATGAGTACGCTAAGTGGGGAAGAAGTAGCTTCACGATACCAGCTGTTGAATGAAGAAGCTAAAAAGCTGGGAACTTCTCTAAAGTCGCCTTTCATGACTCTTGCATTTATGTCGCTTCTGGTTATTCCTGAACTTAAACTGGGAGATAAGGGCCTCTTTGATGTGACAAAATTCGAATTTGTAGAGCTTTTCGCAGGGGAATAAGCAAAAGGAACAGGAGGCAGTGGCCTTTGACACAGTTTCCATAAAGAATGTTTCCATACAGAGTATATGGCTTCTGCATCCTGAAAGGTGCTTTTCTTTGTCAAGCTGCTTTTAAAACTCACTAAACATCATATTAAAAGTAAACTAATTTTTCTATTGACTGTTTGCTTATATTAATAAATGATAAGGTGCAATAATAAGTTGGGGTGAGTTATTATGTCTAATAGCATGAAAATAGCGGGTCTAATCTTAGCGACAACAGGAATTGCTTACGTTGTAAAAAAGATCATGCATAAGAAGGAACAGCGTTCTGGTTGGCATAAAATAAAAGTAGAAGAAAAAGAAGAAAAAAGAACTGGCTCAAGGTATGGTTCCAGTCCGGTTAAATATTAAATCGAATATATTTTATTTACTTTTTTTTACCTTTTTTACCTTTTTTATTTTTTTTATTTTTTTTACTTTTTTCATGATCCATAGGCTGGTGTTTAAACTTAAGTTTCATGGATCATGATTAATTGAAAGACAGTAATAACGAGAAAAACTTTAGAAAACTGATTGTCTTTTCTTTATACTTTTTCAGCCTTGTCTGTCCTTCTCGACAACTTTCAAAACATCAACATTTGAAGTTGTCTGAATCAAATAGAACTGCTTACTTACAGAGGCAGTAGCCTTTGATGCGGTTTCCATGCAGAGCATAAGGATTTTTACTGCGTCCTGGAAGGTGCTTTTCTTCATCCAGTGATCCTTAAAGCATTTATTGGCTACCTGCTTTGTGAACTCGTTTCCGAAAGCTATGAAATTGCTGCCCTTACCCTGTGAGGTGAGGGTAAGTTCCGAGTCCCTGAGTTCGGCAATTGCATAGTTTCCTGCCGCAGCGTACAGCCTTCTTTTTTTGACGACTCCGCCCTCAACTGAAGACACTTCTCCTACCAGGATACCGTCTCTCTCCGAGACTTTCTCCTTACAATCAGTAACTGCTATTTTGACCCCACACTCCTCTGCTTTCTTTGCCAGATCCTCGTCCGTAACTATTGCACCGTTGTAAAGCTCTTTTTCGAGTTTTTCCCTGTCGGGCTTTTCTCCTTCAAAAGTGATTTCCCGAAGATCTCCTGCCATGACTGCGCCGTTTTTTCCAATAAAAGCTATAACAAGGGTCATTTAAACTTGCTCCGGAACTATCTTTAAGAGATCTCTGTCTTTAAGACGTTTATGTCTCTTATTAGTTTTAGCTTTGTGAGAGGGTACTATATAACTCAGGACTATTTTCCTGTAAATCTATTTTCCTTTAAGTTTATTTTTTATCGGTTTCCAGGATCATTTCAATCAGGTACAACCTGATAAGAAATCTCTGTCGTTTTGAGGCTGCCTCTTTTCCTTTTTTTCTTTTTCTTCTTTGTCTGCAAGGCCGCTCTATTATTGATTTTCTTTCTTGTGTCAATTCCCTGAAGCCCGACTACAGAAGCCAGGATATAATATGGATTTTTCTTTTCACTCAGCCCTTTAAGGAGGCAATTTACCCTGATATCCTCAGGTATTATGAGCAAAAATCCTTATATAACCAAGGAGGCTGTAACAGTATGAAAGCTCCAGAGTTGGAAAAAGATCCTAATTTTGCGGTCGATGCAAGCGTTTTTTGCTTGTTTGTCAAAGACAGAAACAACTATAGCAACGCTATTGCTGGAGCGGTAGCCATTGTCCTGTACTTTGTGGCAGGACTCCAGCTCTTTGTAGGCGTAGCCTTGGAAGGCGCCGTCTATAGATTCGGGTTTCTGGCTTGGATATTCATCATTGTAGGGGTCATACAGGGGCTTATCGCCTTGTCATGGTCTTGGACATCATTGCCGAAAGGAAAAGCGAACGGCAGACCTACCTTGGATTCGAGGGCTTGCGATAAGATGGTTGACCCCGACGGCTCTGTACAGGGATTGCAGGGCACAACATGCCGGCCCTGCTGCGAAGCCCTGTAAGGATCTTACAGGCTGGTAGAAAAAAGAGTTAAGGTGTTGGCTACCATCACCAAACTTACATTAATGAATTTTATGATGGGCATTGTTTTCTAAAAGTAAGCGTTGAAAATGTTTATACTCTATGGACTCCTATAAGATGCTATGGCAGCGACAACAACAATTTGTATCGACCCTAACACTAAAAATATGCTCGACAGCTTGAAAGTATACAAAAATGGGTCTTATAACTCAGTCGTCGAGCGACTGATAAAAATGGCATATGATAACGATCCATTAACAGATGAAGAAATCGCAGGTATTGAAGAAAGTTTAGAAGATATTAAAGCAGGTAGAGTATATAGCGAAAAAGAAGCAAAAAAGATGTTGGACATCGATGATTAAATGTACTCTATTGAATACACTTCACGTGCAATAAAAGATATTAATAAGTTGCCATCTGATGTGAAAAAACGAATTTTCTATGCAATTAGTGAAATCAAAGAAGACCTTTATGAACATGTCGAGAAGCTAAAATTGTCTGCGAAAACACCTCTGTGAATGATATTACAACATCCACCATAGAGCTGCACTCCTAAGCCTCATAGATCGTGAGCTTGTATTTCTTAGCGGGATGTTCGGTCTGGATACATCCGTTTTCGGGTATCGTTCCTTCAATGACAATCTCATTTTCAGCAGCTTGCACCCATGCCAAAAATCCGCCCTCGATAAGCACCTATTTGGCTTTTCCCTAGGCTTCCAGCATTTCGAGGAACTTTGTCGCTGTGTTTCGCACACAACCGACCTATTTAGCTATCAAGGTTGTTGCTTTCGGGTTTTGGTCGAGGACACCTAAAAAGTCTTCTTTCTTGTATCT
This sequence comes from Methanosarcina horonobensis HB-1 = JCM 15518, assembly GCF_000970285.1. Classification (NCBI taxonomy): domain Archaea; kingdom Methanobacteriati; phylum Methanobacteriota; class Methanomicrobia; order Methanosarcinales; family Methanosarcinaceae; genus Methanosarcina; species Methanosarcina horonobensis. Next base: position 2,815,913 of record NZ_CP009516.1, read on the forward strand.
TTCAGTATACGCCATGATAACCTATCTGCTGCAATAACAGATATTCGTTTGTCATTGAATTCAATGTCAATATGATATTGTACAACACGTCTGTATAATGCGCGCACGCGTACTGAAGATCGAAAAAAAATCAAAAGATTAAACTACTTCCGGAGAATAAACATAAGAAGTCTTGATTAACTGAATTTGGCGAAGTAGCCATGCACGTCAATCGAATTGATGCATTCACCTTTTTCCCGGTAGTGAATCCTACACTGCCCATTCGGGAGAATAATCGGGCATGGCAAAATTACACTGTAATATAATAAAAGGACTGCTTGAATTAATCCATTCATATTTAGGGTTTTCAAACACTAATTTATAATGACCCGTAGGTAAAGAAGTCGTATTAAGAAAAACCAGATATTTACCAGAACCTATACTGTTACCGATTAGAGAATTATTAAGTTGTGTGCTTGAGTTGTTAGGATATAAAACAATAGAAGAAATGTCTTTTAAACCATCTAAGTCATCACGGAATAGAGTAACGGACAGTCCAATATTTGGACCACCTATTTTTACAGAGATCGGAACTCCTTCGCCCATTTTATATTTTGACTGCATATCAGTAGAAATTTACCACTGAAGCAGATTTTCGTTCGGGTGAATTACACCTGATACGCAGGCAAGAATAAGAAATGAATAGGCTCATGCCATAAATAATATAGATAATGTGAATAACGTCTTATATGCCTCATTTGTGCGTCCATAGATTTGATTGTGTCCCCTAAATTCAGCAGCAATTCCTAGTATAATAGTCAGAATTAGGAAAACAACAGATAGAGTGAATGATTCTTTTTCATTTGGTATGGGTAATCCAGATATCTGTAAAATAACTCCTGAAATAGCAAAGATTCCCGCAAGCCAAAATAAAGGAAATTGAAAGTCCCCGAAAAAAGCACGCACATTTTTCGAAGGGACTAATACCCAAAAAAGTTTCTTCCTAAAAGTGCACTGATCAAATGAAACGTTATAGCAGTCCCAATAATAAATATAAACGTAATAATGTAAACATACCATTTTTCTAAAAAAAGATAGCTCTACTCCGATAACGAATAGGTTTGGAGAAACATAATAAATTTATGTAAATATTCCAAATCAGAGATAGTCATAAATTCTCGGAGTCAGTTGAAGCTTTTTATTAATAGTTTTTTCGATATTTCTTGATCTATAGTTTGTCCTACTCCCTGGAACAGAGAACAAAAAATTTCTTTTCCAAGGTTCAGCGCATGGTCAAAAAAGTTATTTTTACACTAAAAAATAGGGAATTGCCCTAATTGCCTGTATAACGGGACAATATACAGAAAGAGGATAAACAAAAATACACTTAGTAATGGATTTATGGAACTCCGATAAATATACAGAATCAAAATTAGATTAAACATTGAGCAGCTTCTGAAGAGTATGGTAAATAAAGAATTGTAGTGGGAATCTTAGATATCTGAGATTTCACATTCTTGGTGATCTGAAGAATTCTTCATTTAATTAAAAATATTGAATTTCTTTTGTTGTCTTATATTGACCGTTCTTCTATCTCGATGGATTGTTGATTTGTATGTCCTTTATGCATTTTACGGTAGTCATAAAGTAGTGCGATGATGAAGATTACTACATACACGACGGTGTATATTGCTGATTTTGTTATCATTATCGCAATAATGAATGCAATGACTCCTAACCCATAAGACAGCCACTTAACTGACACTTCTAGTATTTTTGCTGGATCGTTTATTATTTGGTTTTCTTTCGTCTTTTTTGGACTTATTAGTTCGGAATGTGTTGAAAATGCATTTATGATGGATATTAAAAGACAGCTAGCAGCAGTCAAAAATAAAAATTTTAGGGAGATAGCGACTGTTAATTGTTTCAGATATGTGGTTGTGTAGGAGATATTATTGAATAAAGTGTTATTGAATTCTTCAAATTTGATAGTAGTAAGTGCATTTACCAAAAGACCAAGTAATAATCCCGCGAAGCCTACAACTGTTGTTGCATGATCTTTAATCGTATCTTGATCTGACATTTAATTTTTCAGCCTGTGGTTGGAGATTCTTGGTAGCAAATTTGAGGGAACACATTGTGGTACGCTAAGCGTAGCATAGCCTATGTTTATTGTCTACATAGAGGCAGCCATTTTACATGTTTAATTATGGTTAACTTATGCTCTGTACATAGCTTCTTCTATTTTTTGGTAGTGCTGCAATGGCACATTCTTTTCCATCAAACCATGCGCATTGGTCCGTGAGGCAGTTATCAAAACCGACTACTGCATTTCCACTGGTTCGTGGTCTCATAGGACATTTTTTGATGCTCACTTGTTTCAGCTCCTGTTTTATTTGCCTCGTGTCTTATGCTTTTTATTTTAGTCGTTCGCTTAAGAGCGCTTTTGTGGATTCTGTAAATTAGCTACAGTTTAGACCCTAAAATCATACGATTAAACTCTACTATTCTTATAACCACAATTTTTTTTCATCAATCCAAAATCACTAAGCACATTGCTTTACATACTTCAGATCATATAAAATTATCTATAGCAGTGTGAAAGTATTCTCGAATTCTCCTCCTAATGCAAGGAATAAAGATATTCAAGTAATATCGAAAAATATAACTTATACTGCTTTGTTTTGATAGAACGAAAAACATGGAAAGCGAAAAAAAAGAATTTAAGGGTTTAAAAAAACATACAGTTTGTACATTACCGCTGTTAAAAGATCAAAGAAAAGAATCTTTAGAGTACACCTTAACTTCAAATTCCGACTTCTCTAGCTCATTTCCTAGGACAACTCATCTATATAAATCTGACAAAGCCATATTAGAAGCGATTTATGAAAAAATTGGTGGAAGTTTTATATCTGCTAATGTTCTCCACGAATCGTCAGATTTAGGTTTAGTTTATAAAATTATAATTGAACATGAAAATGGATACACATTAGTCTTTGATGGGTTATACTTAAGAATTACAAAAATTTTGTCTGATGATCATTTCACTCTTCCTGATCTACTCCCACTAGCAGGTGAGCCGGTTATTGAATATAATATTATATCTTCTTTTGTAAATCAGTTTGTGAAGCCATTATATCCCGAAGCAGTACAATATAGCGTTCCGTATTCTTATTACACTATCGATGAAGTAGAGTTTAAAAAGATTAGCTTAACAAGAATAAATAATGAACAAGCAGTATTAATCTTAAATTATCCTAACTATTTTACTATAAGTCCATCAAATTCTGTGAAACAAGGAAAAAATTTTGGAGTTTATATTGGAGACGAAGACCGTATAAATCAAATGATTGCTCATGATTTCTTTATGGATTATGAAATCGAGCTATTCTCTAATTTTTTCCGTGAACAGCTTAATCACATGTTAAATTATCAAAAAGAGCTGAAAGACTGTTTTGATGGAGTATTTGAACCTATATGGAGAATCAATAATAAGAAAAAGAAATGGGATAGGATGAAAGAGATTCTGATTTCTTTGTATGAAATAATGGAATTAATCGAAAAAGGTCAACTCTGTTCAGAAGCCATACACAAAATAGTGGAGAATAAAACTGCCTTTTTTAACGTACCAAGACAAATTTGGTCTCATGGAGAAGAAATGGACATTGAAGAGAAAATACCTTACTCAACTGATCATTTTTTCGCAATTGAGGTGGAGAATAACGAATTAAAACAAAGCTCAAAGTCATCTATTAAGCCTTCCTACTCTGATAAAGTGGAGTCCTTACAAAGCCAATTAATTAAACTCAAAAACATTGCAAACGATTTATACAATAAAGAAAAAGATTTAGTGAGTATGTATCAAACCGAATTTGCCTTAGATTCTGTAAAAATAGCTTCTGTTGCTTTAATAGTATCTGCTACTGCCATATTGTTGACCCTTTTAGTATCAATTGATGACTTAAAATTAATAATAAATGGTTTCTCTTCTTCCTACTCTAATTCTACTATTTTCTAAAGCTATCAAAGTTCTCTTGCCAGTGTCCTCACAGTCATAACAGGGAGAAACTGTAAACGCACACTATTTGTGTACATGATGCGCCAGCGTGTGATTATATGCGCATGCATATATATTGCAGAAATCCGGGAAAGGAGCCTGAGAACAGGAAAGTGCCTGACCAATGGTATATAGATGTAATGGTTTTTCGATTTTAGCTCTCACTCTAAAAATAAGTGATAGAAGAAGCACAACCTTTGCTATCAGAGGTTGAGAATCAGCCAACATTACTAGGAATAAGGTCGGCTAATTCTCAACCCTATATTCTTCGAGATTTTGAAGATGTTGCTGTTTTTGTGTGGTGTTAGGGTAGTTTGGGGCTTTTTGGGAGATGTGACGAAGTGAAAGCGGACTTTTTGGGGATATTTTGGCAACATTGTAAAATGGAGTGATTTACCGCCCCGTAGGGGAAAGCGGGGAAATCGTACCAGCCTTGAAGTAATCTCACAGTCTTGAGGCTGTGAGTAGTTCAAGAATACTATAAGTCAATACAAGTATTGGCTTAGTGGATTTTATTTTGTGTTACTTTTAACTTTATAAAAATACAGAATATGACATCAATCGAGTACTCATATATATTATTTCTAGCCAGATCATCAAACTGACAATGGTCAAGGACTAGTTTCAGATTCAAAATTAGTTCGAAAATCGAATTGTTTGAGAATTTACACAGAAAACTTAGAGGAGTTAAGTAAAAGGAGTTTATGGAGTTTGGAAGTAGTTTTCCGATACCACCCGAACTCCATAAAGGTGCCCTATGAGGCACAATCAAATTAGCTTTGCTTTTATTTAAGGCCTAACTTGCCTGATTCTGCCTCCTAGGGTAATAATAACTTTAGGAGTGAAATAAATGAAAAATTATAAAAGAACACTAATAGGAACGTTGTTGTTAATCATATTTTTGGTAAATATGGTAGCTCCGGCGTCAGCATACTCATACAGTGGACATAAATGGAACGTAAATTATGTAGTTCCAAGCTAGACTCTTCAGTTCCAAGCTCTTGGTCAAGTCCTATAAAGGCAGCTACAACTGCATGGAATGATGTAGGTGCAGGATTCACCTTCAAATGGATGACAAGTGCAGCCGAAAACAGAATATATTGCGCCAATGATGGACTAGGAGTAATAGCTTTTTGTATTCCAACCCGTAGTAGTAGTGGTTATAATACACGTTATACAATGTATTTTAACACTTATTATTCTTGGTCAACCTCATCTGATGGAACGACTGGATGTTATGATGTGCAGAATATTGCTACTCATGAATTCGGGCATTGGTTAACTTTGGATGATTTAGCCGATCCTGCAGACTCTGAAAAAACGATGTATAAATATGCGTATACCAAAGAAACAAAGAAAAGAACTCTTCACTCTGACGATATAGCAGGTATTAACTATATTTACCCTTAAAAGATGATGACAATGAATAAGAACACAAAATATGGGATCTTTTTTTCCGGAGCATTTTCGTTGATAATATTAAGTGCTCTAGTATTTTCAGGCTCACTAGATAATATTAATCTCGTAAATAATCCATCATCAGATAATGCTAAACTTGTAATTAATGATAAACCTTTATATGGTGATTTCTGTGCTACACTCGAACCACTCAATGACACGGAATTAAGTAACAACTCTGATATGGTTGTCATAGGCACAGTTAAGGAGATACTTCCAAGCAAATGGAACTCTGCCGACGGTAAAAGACCTAATAATACTGATTCATTTAACTTGGAGTCACTTATCTATACTGATATCACCATAAATGTAGACAAATTTTTCAAAAGTTCATCATCATCCAGAGAGGTTACTGTGAGAGTGTATGGTGGAACAGTTGGAAATGATACCCTGGTAGTTGATTTTGAGCCGACGTTCCAACCTGGAGAAAAGGTTCTACTTTATTTGATGAAAGATGCTACTAAAGGTACTAGTAACATTGGACCAGAACATTTTAAAGTTACAGGACTTATGCAAGGTAAGTTTACATTAACTGATGATGGGAAAGCCGTAAGATTTGACAAAACTATCGGTCAGGATGAGTTGCTGAGCAAAATTAAAGAATGAATGTAACTCATAGTCTTTTTTTCGTAAAACAACATGAGATAAGAGGGTAATTTTGTAACTTCTAGTACTATCTAGCTTGAATAAATTACTCTCTATTGCTATTTTTCTCTGTTCTTTCTAGATTCTAATGATTTATAGACTCTGGTTTGATATTAATTGACTAGTCAATCAATTATAAATAGTTGAAACGATATCGGATCAGAACATGGCTAAGTTACAACAAAATGAATCTAACGGTAGTTGTTGGTTGATTATCCCTAAATCGATTGTCAAATCAAAGGGCTGGCATAAGGGCGACGAGTTCGTGGTCGCGGATATGCCGAATGGAATCAAATTCACATGTGGGGAAATTCAAACGAGCAAACCATCACACAAGCCATCACGCCCGCATATACCTGTAATTACATAGGATGAATTCTATGATAGTATATTCGACGAGGATGATGAAAAATGATGGAAACATTAAGCGGTATTAAGTTGATGGATTCTTTTGATCCACAGTTGATCGCAGGTTTTGACGAAATTTGGGATGCAGCGTTCCATTACAAGTGGCAGCCGATATATCAAAAGGATCTTCGGTTGCAGCAAAACTACGATTTCTTCAGGACTATCGTGCATAGAGTCCAGAGATATAATGAGAGTTATGATATGATGACAATTGTTGGTGACAGGGGTCTCGGAAAAGTCTCGGAAAATCTGCCTTCGGCTAGGGGCTGCGCAGGTCATAAATTACTACTACTGTAATGATCCAAAGGCTCAGTTCTCACTCGATCAGGTTTGTTTCGATGTGGATAGCTGGATTGAAACTCATCTAACTGCCTTAGCTTTGATCTTGCTTCCAGCAAGTCATCCAGATCCTCTGCCTCAAGAAAAGCTTTCAGCTCTGGACTCACTTCCACAGAAATAAAACCCATGCACTATATCCTCAAAATTTTATGCTCTAAATCTGCAAAA